>NZ_JBEIET010000066.1:0-10825 GCF_040382755.1 Flavobacterium sp. | reverse complement strand
TCCAAATATTTATATGCCGAAGTTCCTTATTTCTGGGGCTTTTATGAATGGCAACGCCAGAAAAAGGTTAAATATCAAAATTTCTTTGAGTTTGAGGCAGAAAGTAGTGCTACAAATACGTATATAAACCGAAGGTAATGAGGGTATTTATTTTCATTACCGGTATTATCTTTTCTGAGTTTGCAAAAACTGAATATTCATAATTACAAAAGATAGATGGCTTTTTTCAGCGAGGGATATCTATGCCAGTGTTAAGATTTGTCATTTCCAGGTTAAAAAAATTACGGTTTTCCGTAAAGTTCTTCGCTCAGTTTTACGGTTTTCCGTAAAAAATGCAAATAGAATTACGGTTTTCCGCATTTATTTTTTTGAAATGGCGCAGAAATGAGTTTCGTTTAAAATTATGTATCAAATTACAGAAGAAATTATGGTACACATAATTGATTGCGCAATCATGGCTTTACTCCTTCATTAGCCATAAGTCTGCAGCCGCGGATAAAAAAAGGACGTTGGTAGGGAACGAAACTACTTCGGGTAGCTTTACAGTCGAGTGCAAAACACAAACATGGAGCCTTGCAGTATAAGCAAGAGAAAAAACCGCTGAAATTTATTCATGGTGTTAGACAGAATATATAATTTTAAAACTAAGAAAATGAAGAAGCTCTTTATTTTTTCTTTGTTGATTATGATTTCTGCTACTACTTTTGCTTCTAATCAAAATCAATATTCTTCAAAGAATGAACCGACAAAAATACCAATTCTTAAGTCAATTATTTTTAAGGAAAATGCTAATGCTGAGATTTATGAAAAAAGCATTAAAGTAGATCTTCAAGTTCCGGGTATAGCTATTGTTGATTTTGGTTGTGGAATTGCAATTTTTTATGGTGATTATGATGATCTTAATTGTATAACTGATTGGGGCTGGCAAAAGATTATATGGGCACTACAAGCTGCATATTGTAGTATATGATCAGTTTTAAAAAAAAGTTTGCCCCTTCCAAAGGGGCTGCTTTTTTATATTATTTAACTCTTTTTTATGCGTAAAGTCTTTATTCTATTATTCATTTATACTCTCATTTTTTCAAAGAAATTGATTGCACAATCCGAGTTGGCTAGCTTTATTGCTTATTACGATTTTTCACTAAAAGATAGTTCGGGTAAAACGTCTGTTGAAACTTTTATGTTATGTGTAAGTAAAAGAGGATCTGTATTCAAGAGTATGGAGAAATATATGTTGGATTCGTCTGTAGGAACAAAAACATTTGTCCAACGTGATGGTAGTAAAATTACAGTTAGTGATTATAACCCACTCTTACGTAAATTTACTACATCTGAAATTTTCTCTAATTTAAAAGAGAAAGTTTATGTTACTACTGACGATCTGATGATGAAAAAATATTTTATTGAAGATGCAGTAGAACAAATAAATTGGGAAATAAAAGCAGATACTTCAACTATATTTGGATTTAAGTGTCAAAAGGCAATAGGTCTCTGCAAGGGAAGAGTTTATAAATGCTGGTTTAGTTCTTCTATACCTCAACAGGAGGGACCCTGGAAGTTGAAAGGTCTTCCCGGCTTGATAATGTATGCTTCTGATGAAAAAAGTGAAATAACATTTAGTTTAACAGGCCTTCAATCCGGCAATTCAATTCCAGTAGAAAGAGGGAGCTTTATAATTCCACAAGGGTATGTTAAAACTTCAAAGATTGAATTTCTTCAAGCCTACAAGGCAATGAAAGAGAACCCATTAGCATTTATAGAAGCACAGACAAATTTAAAAGTTCAAATACAAGGTAGGGAAAATAGTGAACTTAATATAAAAAAAGTTGAAATCCCAAAATTGTACCGCATTGAATTAGCTAATTAAGTTTAGTAATGAAAAGGTTTATTATTGTATTTGCTATAAATTTTCTATTAATTAATTATACAAATTCTCAGCATATTGTAAAAGGAGTTGTAAAAGATTCAGCAAATAGACCAATTGTATCTGCAACTGTATGCTTGTATAAGATTAACTCAGATATAATACTAAGCTATTCAATTACGGATGATTCAGGCCAGTATAAAATATTATTTTCATATCCAACCAATGCCGATTCATTCTATATACAAGCAAACGCATTAGGTTATTTATCACAAAAAAGTTTTATTAACGGTACAAATAAAAATAAGGATTTTGTATTAAGCGAATCCAATATTCGATTACCGGAAGTTACTGTTAAAAATAGTAACAGATCAATTTTAAAAGTGAACGGGGATACAATCAGTTATTCAGTTGATTCATTATCATCTATGCAGGACAGAACGATAGGTGATGTGCTAAAAAAAATGCCAGGTATCGATGTTGACGAAAGTGGAAAGATATCCTATTTAGGAAAACCAATCTCAAATTTTTATATCGATGGGGATGATCTCCTAAATGATCGTTATAATATTGCAACAAAAGCAATTCCCTTTGGAATAGTTGACAAAGTTCAAGTTATTGAGAATCACCAACCCATTAATATCTTGAAAAATTCAATACGAACAGATAAGGTAGCTCTGAATTTAAGTTTAAAAGATAAAGCAAAGATTCAATTGGCCTATAATTTGCAATTTGGTATTGGGCTTAAAAACATTTTCGATAACTCATTAGACATTATGTCATTTAAGAAAAAATATAAAGCGATTAATTCAATAAAAAGCAATAACAGTGGAGTAGATATAAATGATGATGTAACATCACATAATATGAATGATATATTAAAGCAGGCTGAAAATGATATTCCTCAGGATTTATTGAGTTTGAGTAATACTGGAACTCCATCTTTACCCAAGCAGCGCTATATTTTTAATAATGGAAAACTCTTTAATTCAAATAATCTTTACAACTTAAATAATGGTATTCATTTTAAAGCCAATTTATATTTAATAAGTGATGAGCAAAATTTAGATTTTGAAAATAATATTTCCTATTTTTTAAGAGATACTTTTGTATTTAAGGAATCCCAATCAACCAATAAAAAGCACGAAGTTTTGAATGGAAATTTCACGATTAATGTTAATAATAAGAAAATTTATTTTAATAATTCTACAAAATTTGAATTTAAAAATATTTCGGGTGAGTCCAATAGTAATGTTAATGGATTTGGAAGTAAGCAATTATTGAATCTCAATAATAGGTCATTTAGTAATGAATTAAATTTGATAAAAACTAATAATAAAAGAAGTATAATTGAATTTTATTCTTATGTATTTTCTTTAAAAAAGCCAGAAAGCCTATCAATTATTCCCGGTCGGAATGAAGATATTTTTAATTTTAATATTCCATATAATTCATTGAATCAGAAAAATAATATTCCTACATTTTTTACAAATAATTACATTTCAATAAAGAATAACAGTAATGCCCTATTTATTTCATATAAAGCAGGTTTTTTATATCAACATCAATCTTTGTTATCAAATATTTACATTGAGCAATTAAATAATTCAATTTCAAAAGCCAGTGATAGTTTAAATAATGATCTACAATGGGAAAAATATAAGATATATTGTCAAGCTGATTATGATTTAAGGATCTCTAAATTCCAGTTTGGTATCACTTTACCTGTATCTTGGCAAGCGAATAAGTATTTTGATATATTAGGAAATAAGGAGACAGCTTTAAGGAAACCCTTCTTTACACCTACAATTAAATTAAGGATTCAAACTGGAAGTGAAAGTAGTGTATCGTGGTTTTATAATTATAATGCAACCGTTGCAAATATTGAAAGTGTTTATAAAGGTTATATAATGCTAAATTTTCGTCTTTTGAATAGAAGTCAAATAGATTTTCAACAAGCATTTTCCCACAACCTTAGTCTTTCTTACAATTACAGAAAAGCCCTTAAAATTTTATTTGCAAATTGCGCAATATCATATTCAAGAAATGAGTCCAATACTATTAGTGATACTAAATTTATCGAAAATTTAAATAGTAAAACTTTACTAGCATATAATAATCAAGTCGATAATATGATGATATCAGGCGGATTAAGCAAGTATATTTTTAAAATCAAAACCTTAGTTTCACTAAGATCTTCTTTTCAAATTAATCATTCAATCCAAATTCAAAATAATACATTAATCGACTATAGAAATACAAGTTTCATCAGTACAATTAATTTTAATTCAAAAATATTTAGTTGGTTAAATTTAGTTTATAATTATCGACAATTAAATAGTAGCAGTATTAATTTATCGAGTAAATCTGTGCCATATCAAAATACTTCAACAAGTCTGCATTCCTTAATTATTAATGTTAATACTTCATCCAATTTATATTTTACATTTAGAGAAGAGTTAAACAAAGTAAAATATTTTGGTAGTTCAACAATAAATTTATTTTCCGATGCATCGGTTACCTATAAAGTGAATAAATGGAAAATGGATTTTAGTCTTAGTATGTTAAATATTACAAATGAAAATCAATATCAAATCGCTACTATTTCTGCTAATAATTTAGCTCTATCTCAATATGCGATTCGACCACGGGCAATAATTGCATATTTTCATTTTAATTTTTAATTAGCATACTCTAATTATAATTTTCTATCAATAACTGCTTACTAATTGCATTTTGACCTAAAATAGATGAAAGATGTATTACTATTTAGCAGTACAATCTAATTAGTATTTCTACCCCGAATGTAAAAAAGAGGTATTAAAACAAAGTCTTCCTTTCGCGCATAGTCTTTCAACGAAGGAGGCGGCTATAAGAGAGGAGAATTGAAAAATACTTTTTTTGAAATTCAATTAGTTACGAACAAAAAAGCCTTAAAAATTACGGTTTTCCGTATTTATTTTTCTGCGATGGCGGGAAAATGATTCTAGTTTGATTTTTTTTTATCAATTTACAAATCAAATTATGGTGCACATAATTGGTTGCGCAATCAGTGCTTTACTCCTTAATTAGCCATAAGTCTGCGGCCGCGGATGAAAAAAGGACGTTGGTTGGAACGATACAACCCGGGGTTTAACAATAGACAGTCCGGCCAAAAGCGAAACTGGAAAAACCGAGTTCACGGTAGCGGGAGTTCTGCGTGACGGTGAAATAAAAAATAATCTACACTACAGCGAAAGAGAGGTCAATAAAAAACACAATTGTATGAAAAAGATACTTTTACCGGCTATATTGTTTGCAAGTTATTTTATGACACCAACTATATCTGAAGCAAAAAACAATTCTTCTAGTAAGATTGATATCAATAAAGTTGTAAAGTTGGCACATTGTGAAATTCATGACAAAACAAAGGACAGTCATTTTTCAGCTAAAGGTAACTGTAAACAAGTGCAAAAGGCATATGAAGCATGGGCGAGAATGAATAAGTAAAAATGAAAAGCATCTTTTGCTTTGAAGGGCTGTCTCAATGTATTGAGGCAGACCCTTTTTTGCCTTTTTAGCTTTGAACGGCTAGAAATGGGTTTATCAAATATTTTATATATTGTTTAAATTATTAAAAATGCGACCAATAGTATTCATAGTACTTATTTTTTCAGCCCCGATTAATAGTGTTTTTGCACAGTCGATCAACGGTCGAATTAATTATGAAGTGAAATTGATGGAGGATAATCTATATTATCCTGGTACACTTTACTTTAACAAGGACACTTCATTTTTTCAGTATAAGAATAATATAGAAAAAAGATGGACCAGGGATGAGGGAATTGGGAAAATCCAATGGGTAGATACCGATTCAATTGGTAGACTTGTAATAAGGGCAATGAATAGTAATAATCCGCAATTTGTAATCCGTGACTTCTGCGGGTCTGATGTAAAAATATATATTGATACTGTAGAGATGAAATGGGTCTTGTCTAATGAACAAAAAATGATTGGTGAATATCTTTGTAAAAAAGCCACTACAAGATTTAGGGGTAGAGACTACATTGCATGGTATTGCCCGGAAATTGCGGTATCTATTGGGCCGCTTAAGTACAATGGTCTCCCAGGTCTTATACTAGAGATTACAACTACAGATAAAAAATTAAATATCTATGTAACAAAAATATTTTTGACTAGCATGCAATTGGTCTCAGTCCCTTTACTCAAAGAGAAGTTAGTGTCAAGAAAAGAGTTTAACCTTTGTTTAGATAATGATTCGATTAAAGAGTATTATAAAAACAAGGCGATTATCGCTCAATTACAAAAGGAGTTTCCAGATATTCAGGTTTCAGATAGGCCATTTAGACCACGCAGTGAGAATGCAACAGAAGTAGACCAGTAGTTGCTATGCGTATTTTTTTGCTAATATTAGTTTGCTTTTTTTCATTGAATCATTTGCATGGTCAAGAGAATAGAAAAACAAAGCAGTTATCTGGCCGAATTATTGAAATAAATTCTAAACTTCCCGTACATCATGCAGTTATTCTTATTCAAAATGAGAGCAACCAGGTACTTGCTTTTACTGAAAGTGATTCGTCAGGTAAATTTTCTATCAATTACACATTTACTGGCGATACAATTAGTATCAAAGTAAAGCTGCTAGGCTTTAATACTTTACAAAAAAAAATAAGTACTTCGTTAAATTTCTTTGAAGGCAATTTGGTTAAAGCAGAGTCTATTGAACTAAAAGAGGTGGTAATCCAAAATAGACGAAGCATTGAAGTGATAGGTGATACCGTTGACTATAAAATTGATAGATTTACTAATGGTACTGAGAAAAACATCATTGATGTATTGGCGAAACTTCCCGGGATAGAAGTAGCCGGGGATAAAATAAAATTCCAGGGTAAGGAAATTGAGGCAGTGCTTCTGGATGGCGATAATTTAACCGGTCGAGATTATTCATTAATTCCTAAATCTGTGTCAGCTGATTTTTTAAGTGGAGTACAAGTAATTAAAAAATTTTCATCAAAAAACTTACTGAAAGGAGTTACCAAAGAAAGTGAAGAGGTTGCAATAAATTTAAAATTGCAAAATTCTATACCGGTTTTTGGACAGACTGAAATTGGTGTAGGAAAGGGTGAAGAGACAAAGTATGATGCAAAACTTCAGCTTTTAGTCTATGTCAAAAAAATTAAAGCGATAACAACAGCTCATGTCGAAAATTTGGGGAATGATATTGAAGTCGGCGATATTGAAAAGTTTATGCTAAATTCAGATAATTTATCTAATTCAATTCAAAGCAAAGAGTTAATTAGAAGGAGCTCCCTGGGATTTGAATTGTTACCTGATACTTATAATAATTTCCAAAGAGCCCAATCTTTTTCAAATTCAACTTTACTAAAGACTAGTCAAAAAATTAAAATAACTTCAAATACTAAGTATTTCAAGAATGATTTGAAATATAAATATAGGGAGTCGTTCAATTATTTTTTAGCAGCAGACACATCTTTGTTTATTGATCAACAAATTGAACAAACTCAAATGCCAATCAATTTTAGTCAGGAAATAAAGCTGAATTATATTCCTTCGGATAATAAAGAAATAACCAGCTCTATTGAGTTTTATCAGAATTCCCTCAGTGGGAATCAATTCAATTCCACAAATTTTAGTAATTCTGTTGAAAGGAATTTCCTTAAAAAAAGTGGCGTTACATTTTCCTATAATGCGATAGTAAAGAAGTCTAACCGTAGGGCATATGAATGGAATTTGGCTTATTCAAATTCAAGAATAGCGGAGAATATTAATATTGATTTTTTAAATGGTTCGTCAAATACAACTTTTTTCCAGCCTAGTTATCAATCAAATCAGGCCGCTTCATTACGGCATAATAATTATTTGGATTTAAAGAATAATTTATATGGTAAAATATCTTTTTGCTTAAACTATTCAAAAAACACATTTTCCTTGAATAGTAAAACTCTACACCCAAACGAGTTTCTGAATTTATTCATTGAAAACGATCTTAGTAAGAAACTAAAAAAGTATACCTTTTTTATAAAAGCCACACTAAATAATGCACATCTATCTGTTACAGGAAAAAGCAGTAATCATTTTTTATACCAGGCAATTGGTGGTATAAGTTTTGAAGATAGCCTATTTAAAAATTACCAATTGAAGACAAAAGTATTTTTTGATAAGTCTTTCCAGCTACTTGATAACAATCAATTATATAGTGATACAATTCGAAGCACCTTTCGGCAAAGTGATATCTGGCTTGCCAATTTGCAAAAACCAATTGATAGAAAAACTTTGATATGGTTCACACAGATTAATAAATCAGTAAACTTCGATGTATCACTTCAGGCAGGTATCGAAAAGACAAATAACGACTTTATCACACAAAATGTATACGTAGCCGATAATATATTAATCATCAATCGGCAGGAAGGTAACATTGAAAAAATGTTTTATGCGATAAAAGCAAGTCAGTATTTAACAAAACTTAGATCAAGTTTATTACTAGGGTATAATCATGAAATTACCAGGACACCTTTCTATATTGAAAGTCAGGGTGATATTTCATCAATTAGTAAAAGAAAAATAGACCTATTAATTTCCGCGCCCATTTCAAAAAACATTGATTTAAGTACGGGTATAGACTTCGTAAACATCAGTAACAAATGGCTACAGAGTAAGCAAGAAATAAATTATTTTAAATACTACTTTAATTTTACTTACCGAACTCCTTCTTTATATTCTTTAAGTGCTAAAATAAATGGTTTTCAATTCATACATCCAAACAAAACCACACCTGTTTTCTTTTCAGATTTATTTATTACTAAAAAATTTAAAGACTCAGATTTTTCTATAGAACTGAGGGGTCATAATTTGTTTAATGTAACTACTCTTCTTTTTCAGGCTAATGAGACGGGATTGACAAAATCTACGAATTATTCAATACAGCCAAGATTTATAGCCGTACACTTTATTTTTAAATTAAAGTAGTAGGGTGTTGTTATTGTGAAAGATAGTATAAACTTACTTTTATTGCTTAAGTAATCAAATTGGATAATTAGGGGGTCAATATACGACCAGCGAGGGTTTTCTTCTGTTAATGTGATGTGTTTTTTGGTTATGCACGTTCTATCAATTCACGCATCATCAACTTTACTCCGGTTAATATTCCCATTAATATTGAAGATTTTACCATAAGACATACCAATAATTTTTATCAGCTTCTTTTTGAGCAGAGACTGGGTAGCAGCAGTAAGCATCAATTTAATTTGAGTACAGGACTATTTTATCTGCGTAAGTCACAGCAAGCGGTATACGCTTCTATTTTTGGTCTTGGCCTCGAAGAGCGAAATTTTAAAAATAGCAGGCTGGAAGAAGGAGGAGCGTTTCTTGGATTACAGTACCAGGCCAAAATCGACAACCATTTTTATTTAGGTATCAGATCCCGTGTTTATTATGTAATCTCAGCCAATTATTTCGAGGCAGTTTCTTTAACTCCCACACTTACCTATGTTTTTTAAATTAGAAGGTATTTCTCAATGAAAGAAAATCATCCTGACCAATAAGTGTAATCAGAAATCCAAAACCGGTAACTCAAAAGTCACATGTGCTTACATAATAAAACGACAATCCTACAATAGCTGATTCTTCAGCGCATAGGCAATTAATTCCTTCGAACTTTTCACTTGGAACTTTTCGCACATTTTACGAATCATTTTTTCTACGTTTGATTTAGATATCATTAATTGTTCAGATATTTCTTGCATCTTCAAACCATGTGCGGCTAAACGCAATACTTCTTGCTGTTTGTTCGTAAGTAACTTTATATTGGCAGGGAAATCCTTCATTTTATTTACCAATAGCTGTATATCCGGACCATTGGTATGAAAATATCTCTGATGTGGATTGGGCATCGATGGACTCAATTTATACCTGCCAATTATTTGTTCGGCCCTGCCACCTCGGGTGCGATAGATCCCCACACTCTCAAGCAAAGCAACCTCCCTGCCTTCTTTGCTGAATTTCTTTGACTCAATCGTACAGGAATATTCCATCACCCGCTCCGTTCTATCATTTATGAACGCCAATGACTGGTTGTTCATTTCGCGGATAAAGTCGATATAATCAGGAGTAGTTATCAACATTAACTTTTTCATGCTGATCTCCTTGTTATCATACCCCAGCAAGGTATCCCAGCCGGTGGCATAATTGATCCTATGTGTCTCCAATGAATAAACATACACCGCCTCATCTGAAAAACATTGGATGTCTGAATAATCATTTACTTCCGTCAACTCCTCCGGAGTATACGGGATATCAGATAGCATAATCTCCGTAAATTGCATGTACTGAATTGATAAAAATGAAAAACTTCTTTCAGCTAGGGGGGTACTAAAAGCAATTGGCCCTATAAAACTATACCAATATATTATTCAATCAATTATACCAATTGCATTTGTGAATAATATGTGGGTATCCCCCGAAGGGGGCATCAGCCATCAATAACCACTACAAATATCCGTCCCCAATATTGCGCTTCACCTCAGCCACATATTCCTTGATCGATTGCTCCTTCTCCTTTTTACAAATCATGAGCGCATCAGGCGTATCTACAATAATACAATCATCCACCCCCTGTAACACCAGTAACTTCTTATCGGGCACCGAGACCATACATCTGGTCGCATCAATGATCATCACGCTGTCACCCGCTACCGCATTGCCGAGATAATCTTTCTCCAAATTATCATAAGCACTGTTCCAGGTTCCCAAATCACTCCACCCAAAGGAAGATGGAATCACATACACATTCCCCGCCTTCTCCATGATCGCATTGTCGATCGATATGTTCGTGCAAAGCGGATAAATTCGGTGTATCGCCGCCACCTCACCGGGTGTATTGAAATGCTTCTTCTCTGCATCAAACAATTCAAACATCTCGGGCTGGTGCTTCTCAAAAGC
>NZ_JBEIET010000065.1:0-10999 GCF_040382755.1 Flavobacterium sp. | reverse complement strand
GCATTACGATGAGGTCCATCAAAAAGAATATAGTTCATTGAAAAAGTTTAAAAGGTTTAATAGAAACTTAACGATTCAAATTTACAAAGAAATTTGACTTATAAAAATAAAAAAACCCCGAATACATTCGAGGTTTATTATTATTTAAAAATTTGAAATTATTTTTTTTCAAATTTAGCATATTTCGTTTTGAATTTATCGATACGACCTGCAGTATCAATAAGTTTAGATTTACCTGTGTAAAAAGGGTGAGACGTTCTTGAAATCTCCATTTTGAAAACCGGATACTCAACACCTTCGTGTGTGATAGTTTCTTTAGTTTCAACAGTTGATTTTGTGATGAATACATCATCGTTAGACATATCTTTAAAAGCGACTAATCTGTAGTTTTCTGGGTGAATTCCTTTTCTCATTTTGTAAATCTTTAAATGTATGATTATAATTTGTTTCGCGGCTTTTTACAATAAAAAGGTGTAAACGCCTTATAACCTTTTGTTAATTATGTTTTTATTTCAGGGTGCAAATATAATACTATTACCCAATACTGCAAACAAAATACCATTATTTTTTATTTTGAAACCGCTTTAACTAAAAATCTGATACTAAAAGATTTATAACTTAAGAAAAATCTACGTAATTTTGTACCCGATTTGCGTGAGTGATAGGAGTGGAAATCCTTTTTTAAATGTTGCCTGAGGTACTCGAAGGCAACATTTAAAAAAGATTGCAACGGATAGCACGACCTGAAAGGGCACGCCCTAAGAAAACAAGTATGTCTGATAGAAAAAAAGTAGCGTTTTATACACTGGGTTGTAAACTGAATTTTTCGGAAACTTCTACTATTGCCAGAAACTTCAATGATGAGGGTTTTGACAGAGTGGATTTTGAAGAAGTAGCCGATATTTACGTAATTAACACGTGTTCGGTAACAGAAAATGCCGATAAGCAGTTTAAACAAGTGGTAAAAAAAGCGATGAAACTAAACGACAAAGCTTTTGTTGCCGCTGTAGGGTGTTATGCCCAACTGAAACCCGAAGAATTAGCCGCAGTAGATGGTGTAGATTTGGTTTTAGGTGCGACAGAAAAATTTAAAATCACCGATTACATAAACGACCTATCCAAAAACGATATGGGCGAAGTGCACAGTTGCGAAATTGAAGAAGCCGATTTTTATGTAGGCAGTTATTCAATTGGTGACAGAACGCGTGCATTCCTTAAAGTGCAAGATGGTTGCGATTATAAATGTACGTATTGTACGATTCCGTTAGCACGAGGCATTTCGAGAAGTGATGCTTTGGAAAATGTATTGAAAAATGCCAAAGAAATTTCGGAACAAAACATTAAAGAAATTGTATTAACTGGTGTAAATATTGGCGATTACGGAAAAGGTGAATTTGGCAACAAAAAACACGAACATACGTTTTTAGAATTAGTGCAAGAATTAGACAAAGTTGAGGGTATTGAAAGACTAAGAATTTCAAGCATTGAGCCTAATTTATTAAAAAACGAAACCATTGAATTTGTAAGTAAAAGTAGAACATTTGTCCCGCATTTTCATATTCCGCTACAAAGTGGTAGCAATGAAATTTTAGGAAAAATGAAGCGCCGTTACCAACGTGAAATTTATACGGAACGCGTAAATAAGATTAAAGAGGTGATGCCACACGCGTGTATTGGTGTGGATGTAATTGTAGGATTTCCTGGTGAAACTGACGAACACTTTTTAGAAACGTACAATTATCTAAATGAAATGAACATTTCGTATTTACACGTGTTTACATACAGTGAGCGCGACAATACGGAAGCCGCAGATATGCCAGGTGTTGTACCCGCTAATATAAGAAGCAAACGCAGTAAAATGCTACGCGGCCTTTCTGTTAAAAAACGTAGAGCGTATTATGAAAGTCAAATTGGTACGACTCGCACTGTACTATTTGAAAACGAAAATAAAGAAGGATATATTACGGGTTTTACTGAAAACTATGTAAAAGTAAAAACGCCTTGGAACCCAGAATTAGCAAACACCTTGCACGAAATTACACTTACAAAAATTGACGATGACGGTTTGGTACGAATGGAATTTGTGAATGTGCCAGTTTAAATTACTAACAAACCTGAATTTCGTAATAAATTCATTGGTTTTGAAAACCAAAATAGTTCAAAATCTTCAAACTGAGATTCGAAGTCCATTTTAATATCTTTTAATAAAACGGGTTGATTTGAAACTGATTTTAAGGTTTTTAGTAACCAATTTGCTTGATCTTTTTCTATAGAAATTTCAATTGTATCTGTTTTAAAATAAAACGTCATTTTCGCCATTTCCCAAGTAGCGCCTTTTTTGGATTTAGTAAAATAATCCACAACTGGAGTTGTTCCAATCCAAATTAATTTTGCAGTAGGTTTTAATGAAAAATCTACTGAATTATTAAGTGCATTTTCTATAAAATCTGGAGCAATTTTTGTTTTTGGAATTTTAAATTCAAACCAATCTTGCAAATCATACTCGAAACAAATACCGTGCATATAATTAAACAGCGATTTTTTCAATCCAAAACTAAACTTATCGTGATTGATGCCTGTTTTATTCTTAAATTGAATGTCGTTATTTGCAAAAGTAATTTGCTTCGCCAGTTCGCTAAAGCTCGTGCCATTTTGTTGCGGAATTACACCAAATTCCTCAGGATGTAATCCTACAGGAGAATGAGCTGTCATAGCAAATTGATGCCAAAATCCAGATTGTATACTTCCTATTTGAAACAACTGTCGCACCATTTCTAAACTATCCACAGTTTCTTGAATGGTTTGTGTGGGATAACCGTACATTAAATACGCGTGAACCATAATTCCAGCTTCGGTAAAATAATTCGTTACTTTAGCTACTTGTTCAACTGTTACCCCTTTTTTAATCAGTTCTAATAATCTATCTGAAGCTACTTCTAATCCACCAGAAACCGCAATACAACCTGAAGCTTTTAACAAAATGCACAAATCTTTCGTAAAACTTTTTTCAAAGCGAATATTTGTCCACCACGAAACCACTAATTTCCGTTTAAGAATTTCCAAAGCCACTTCACGCATTAATGCTGGCGGTGCGGCTTCATCCACAAAATGAAAACCTGATTCGCCAGTTTGCGCAATTAGTACTTCCATCCTATCAACAAGAATTTTTGCCGCAATGGGTTCATAAATTTTTATATAATCTAACGAAATATCACAAAACGTACATTTTCCCCAATAACAGCCGTGCGCCATCGTTAATTTATTCCAACGACCATCGCTCCACAAACTATGCATAGGATTGGCAATTTCAATTACAGAAATGTAGCTATCTAAATGTAAATCCGAGTAATCGGGCATTCCCACATCAGCGTGCTTATAATCTGATTTTGTAGTGTTATTTTTAAATACAACTTCATTATTTTCCAATAAAAAAGTACGTTTAAATTCGGGTTCTGAAACAAGTTCAGAATGACAATAATTATATAAAAGCTCTACTGGCAATTCGCCATCATCAAGCGTAATAAAATCGAAAAACTCAAAAACTCTGTTGTCTTTTAAACTTCTTAATTCAGTGTTTGGGAAACCACCTCCCATAGCGATTTTTATTGAAGGATAATGGAGTTTTATGTATTGCGCACATCTAAAAGCGCTATATAAATTTCCTGGAAAAGGTACAGAAATTAACACCAACTTAGGTTGGACATCCTTAATCCTTTCTTCTAAAATTTGAAGCGTAATTTTATCTATATGCGTGGTTTCTTTTTGTAATTCGGCATATAATTCATCGAATGAATTGGCACTTCTACCCAATCGTTCTGCATAACGACTAAATCCGAAATTTTCATCTATACATTCCACAATGAAATCCGAAATATCTTCTAAATACAAAGTGGCCAAATGCTTTGCTTTGTCTTGCATTCCCATCGAACCGAAAGCCCATTCCATATCATCTAACTGATTGAAACGAGATGCTTCGGGTAAAAAATTACCACTACAAATTTGTCGTGCTAACGTTGGATTTTTTCCTTGAAGAAAAGCAATAACGGCGTCTATTGTTGTAACATAATCATCCCAAAGGGTATGAATTCGTTGCGAATTTTCTGAAAATTGAACTATTTCACCTTTAGGGATTAAGGAACTCAACCCTTTTTTTGAAAACAATTCTAATATCACTTCGATACCTAAATCCATTTGGAATGCAGAAATACTTTTCGTGTTTAGAAACCCTTTGATATAGGCCGTTGCAGGATAAGGCGTATTCAATTGGGTAAATGGTGGCGTGATTAAAAGAATGTCTGACAAGGTGAAATGTTTTTACAAAGATAAAAATTAATTGTAGATGACGAAAAATGATTATTTTTGTTGAAAAATCTATTCTATGGTAAGGAAAATAGCTGTTACTTTTTTATTGTTTTTATCTGTTATTTCGTTTTCTCAATGCTTTGAATGCGCTAAAAATATTGGAGGATGGACAGATGAATCAGCTATTGACATCGAAAAAACACCTGACGGATTTGTTTTTTTAGTTGATTCTAATGGATTTACATCATCAAGAATAATAAAATACGATTTCAATTGTAATATTATTTGGGAGAAAAATTTTACTAATTTAAATATAGATGTTAAAGCTTTAACAAGTGATGATTCGGGAAACATTTACTTAATAATTTACAACACAACAAGTACTAATAATACAAGTGCCCCATGGAACATCAATGGATTTATAATGTCACATGGTTTAAATTTTTATAAACTAGATTCTTTAGGTAATATTCTTTGGAATAAAAACATTGGTCCATATGTAGATTACGATATGCAAAATATTTTTCATTATCAAGATCAAATCTTTGTTACAGGAAATTATTTTGGAAATTTAAATTTTAACAATGGAGTTATCTTTAATAACCCAATTAATCAAATTAGAGCTTTCCTAGCAAAATATGACACTAATGGAAACTTTATTAATGCCGTTAACCACGGTAATGGTAGTGAAATTTTCAAATATTCGGAGATTGATAATCAAGGAAATATATATTTAACAAGAAGTAATCCAAATGCTACATATTCATCAATTGAAAAATTCAATTCTCAATTAGTATTAAATTGGTCAAAAACATTATCTACAAGCACGAACCCAAATAATACTGGCATATATACTCCAACAGGAATTAAATTTAACAATGTAAATAACAAACTTTATTTGTGGGGCAAAATGAATTTAAGTACAACAATTTTGGGTAACAACTTCTTCATAAATAATAATAATGGAATATTTCAAAGTGCTTTAGTTGAATTAAATTCAAACAGTGGAGATTTAGAAAACATTAAAAGATTTGATAACAATTCTTCATATGGCAATTCTTTTCCAAGCGCAGTTGCATATGGAAAATCAGCTCAAATGGTAGAAAAAAACAACTTTTTATATATTCTTACAAGTTTTAGTAATAATATGAGTTTTCCAAATGCAACTATATCATCCTCAACTTATGGTAATGGAAATAATTATTCTGAAGAATTAGTGCTTTTCAAAATGAATTTACTTGATTTTAGTAGCGAATTTATTTTAAAATCTTATGGCGTTCAAAACCTTCCTAACTATGTTACCGATTTACCTGGCCCAATGCTTTTCAATAATGATGATTTATATTTAACAGCTACTTTTGGAAGTGATCCTATACAAATTAACGGAGCAACAATTAATAATAACAGTGGTAATAATGACCCTGATGCAATGTTATATAAATATAACATAAATTCTTCTAATACAAATTATGATGAAATCATAGTTAATAATACTTGTTTAAACGAAATTACAAATTTTAATATTAGTGGAAATTATGACTTAATTGTATGGAATTTTGGAGATCCACTTTCATCAAATAACATTATTAATGGAACAAATAATACTTCACATCAATATACTAGTGCTGGCAATTACCATGTAACTGTAACTGTTACTTGTGGAACTGAAAGTCAAGTTTTTGAAAAAGAAATTATAATTTCAACAAAACCAAATGTAACCAACATAAGCCCAATAAGTGAATGTGAAACTATTTCAGGAAGTGGTATTTGTACAAATTTTGATACATCCTTAATCAATAGTCAACTTGTCGGAAATCAACAAAATATTACAATTGAATTTAGACATTCAAATGGTCAATTAATTCCAAATCCATTGCCTAATCCATATACAAATACAAATTTAGGTGGAGATATTATTAATGCTAAAGTTTATTATACAAATAATGAAGATTGTTTTGTTGAGACTCAAATAAATTTCAATGTTTTAACAAAACCAAACAATCCAAATACAAACTCTCCCCAAACCTTCTGCATTCAACAAAACGCAACAATAAATACAATTACCATTACAGGTCAAAACATAAAATGGTATGATGCGCTGACAAATGGCAACTTATTACCAAACTCAACAACATTAGTAAACGGAACAACTTATTATGCTTCGCAAACTATAAATGGTTGTGAAAGTAATCGAGTTCCAGTTACTATTCAAATCCAAAATACACCTGCTCCTACTGGTAATGCGAATCAAAGTTTTTGTTCAACTGCAAATGCAACAGTTGCAGATATTGTTGTAACTGGAACTAACATTATTTGGTATACTTCTGCAACAAACACTTCACCGTTATCTAATTCTACATTATTAGTAAACAACATAACTTATTACGCTACTCAAACTAGTAATGGATGTGAAAGTGTAAATCGTTTAGCAGTAACAATTAGTTTAATTAACACCCTAAATGCAACAAATTATGCTGAGATTATTTGCGACAATTTAAATGACAATCAGGAAATTAGTAACTTAACAAGTTATCACGCTAATTTAATTTCATCAACTGGAAACATTTTTACCTATTACAATAATTATAACGATGCTTTAAATCAGAATTCAACTGGACAAATAAACAATTTTGCCAATTACAATTTAACTTTAGGCACTTCTATATTTTATGTTCGAATTGACTCGCCAAATTCTTGTTTCCAGGTTGTAACATTAACACTTGAATTAGTTTCGAAACCAATTATTCCTGTAAAAGACATTGAACCCTTGTGTGAAGGAAAAAACATCATACTAAATTCTGGTAATAATTATGACACGTATACTTGGTCAACTGGTGAAACTACACAAACAATCACAATTACACAAGTTGGAAGTTATTCAGTTATTGTATCAGAAAATCATGGTGTAACAACTTGTACTTCAACTAAAAACTTTATAGTTGTAAATTCTAACATCGCCACTATTCAAGAAATAATTAGTTCGGATTGGACTGAAAATAACAATACTATTACGGTTTTATTGCAGAGCAATAGCCAAGGTGATTATGAATATTCGATTAATGGTATAGATTTTCAAAACAGTAATGTATTTAATAATTTAGAAGCTGGAGAATATATTGTTTTTGTTAGAGATAAAAATGGTTGCGGATTGGTTTCCGAAGAATTGTATTTATTAATGTATCCGAAATTTTTCACTCCAAATGGTGACGGTTATAACGACTTTTGGAAAATAAAATTCTCAGAGAACGAACCCAATTTATTTATAAAAATATTTGACAGATATGGAAAACTTTTAAAAGTCATGGATGCAAATTCGATAGGTTGGGACGGGAAATATTTAGAAAAAGATGTAACTTCATCAGATTATTGGTTTGTAGTAACAAGAGAAAACGGAAAAGTGTATAAAGGACATTTTTCATTAAAAAGATAATACAACAACTGATTTTTAGTTATTTTTGTAAAAAAAATTATGCCAACAGATTGTATTTCGTATCAAAAATCGGGTTATTTTTCTAAACTAATTGTAGATTATTTAGATGAAAAACCAGAAGTACAATCGCTATATCATCAGTTTCCCAGAATAGAGAATTTTGGAACTCAAATAAATGAAAAAACTAAGATTTATAGCACAGAAAATCGATTAATTTTAGCAGAAGCGTTAAAAAGTCAAAATTCAAATTTTCCAATTTCACAGGCAACTCAAACAAATATTGAATTACTAAAATCTGAGAAAACCTTTACCATTACAACCGGACATCAATTAAATTTATTTTCAGGACCTGCTTATTTTATCTATAAAATTGCTTCCACAATTAATTTATGTAAGCAATTAAAACAAAAATATTCAGATTATAATTTTGTGCCAATTTATTGGATGGCGACAGAAGATCACGATTTTGAAGAAATAAATCATTTTCATTTCAACGATAAAAAAATCAAATGGGATAAAGAAAGTTTCGGACCAGTTGGAAGATTAACAACCGATGGTTTAAACGAAGTTTTTGAAGAATTTTCCAAAGCAATTGGACTTGGTAAAACAGCGGAATATCTAAAAGATCTATTCAAAAAAACCTATTTAGAACACGCTAATTTAGCTGATGCAACACGTTATTTAGCCAATGAATTATTTAAAACGGAAGGTTTAGTGATTATTGATGGCGATGATAAAAATCTGAAATCCCTTTTCGCACCATATATTAAAGATGAGTTACTTCATCAAAATTCTTTCGCAGCTGTTTCTAAAACAATTGCACAATTAAAAGAATACACAGTTCAAGTAAATCCAAGAAAAATCAATTTGTTTTACATTAAAGATAATTTACGTGAACGAATTATTTTTGAAAACAATATTTACAAAGTTAACAATACAGAATTTCAATTTACAGAAACTGAAATTTTAAACGAGCTAAAAAATTATCCAGAAAAATTTAGTCCAAATGTGATTTTAAGACCGTTATATCAAGAAGTCATATTGCCAAATTTAGCATACATTGGCGGAGGTGGCGAAATAGCGTATTGGTTAGAATTAAAAAATAATTTTGAAACTCAAAAGGTTACATTTCCAATATTAATTCTTAGAAATTCGTTTGTAATTGCAACAGATAAATTAATGTCAAAATTAGCCAATTTAGGCGTTTCATTTGAAGAATTATTTCTATCAAATCAAGAATTAATTAATAAAAAAACTAAAGAATTATCAAATATAAAAATTGATTTTTCTGAACAAAAAGCAATATTAAATAAACAGTTTTCTGAATTATTAAAAATTGCCGAACTAACTGACAAATCGTTTACCGGCGCTGTAAAAGCACAAGAAGCTAAACAAACAAAAGGACTAGATAATTTAGAAAAACGACTTTTAAAAGCAGAAAAACGAATACATTTTGAAAAATTAAAACGCATAACCGAAATACAAAATCAATTATTTCCAAACGGAAGTTTGCAAGAACGAAAAAGTAATTTTAGCGTGTTTTATTCGCAAATTTTTATTAATGAAATCATTTCCCAATCGAATCCATTAGAAGCCTGTTTTAAATTAATTAAGATATAAAGTGTTCTTGATTTTTAAAAACCGTTTTGCAATTTGGAATTAAATAGTACCTTTGCAAAAAATTTAAGAAAAATGGCTACAAATAGAACATTTACAATGATTAAACCAGATGGTGTTGAAAACGGACACATCGGTGGAATTTTAAACATGATTACAGAAGGCGGTTTTAAAATCGTTTCTATGAAATTAACGCAATTAACTGTAGCAGATGCTCAGAAATTTTATGCGGTTCACTCAGAAAGACCTTTCTTTGGTGAATTAGTAGAATTTATGACTCGCGGACCTATTGTTGCTGCAATTTTAGAAAAAAACAACGCAGTAGAAGATTTCAGAGCTTTAATTGGTGCTACAAACCCTGCTGATGCTGCTGAAGGAACTATCCGTAAAAAATATGCTACTTCAATTGGAGAAAATGCCGTTCACGGTTCAGATTCAGATGAAAATGCAGCTATTGAAAGTGCTTTCCACTTCGCTGGAAGAGAGCAATTCTAAAAAAAGTTCAGTGTTCAGTAATTAGTGAACAGTTGATATAAATATAAAAAGGCGACTTGAAATTTCAATTCGCCTTTTTTATAATAATATTTTTCCTTACACCTAAAACCCTATACCTTTTACCTTTTCTACCTAAACACAATTTCTTTAATTAAATCTTTTCCAAGTTCTTCATTTAGCATTTTTATGATTTTGGATTTTCCGTATTCTAATTCTTGTTTTACAACCGAAGAATTTAATTGTACGTATAAAGTCTGTCTTTTTAATTCAATTTGTTGCGTGTAATTTTTAAAAGCCGGACCCATCATTTTATACCACGTTTCTTTAACATTTATGACATCCAAACCCGCTTCCAGCTTCGTTGCTTTCATAAACTCTTTCATTACATCACCAATAGAAAAATCGTCATTAAATCGTTTCATTTTTATTTTCTTTTACTGTAAGGCACAAATTTTTTGTAATAATAGGTAATTTTTGCTTCATTTTCCAAAACTAATTCATCTTCAGAAACAGAGATGATTTTTTCTTCCCATTTGGTAAAATTAGATTTCGTCTTCAAAAAATAAGAATCCGAACTATCAACAACACTAATTTTATCTTGCAAATCGCCTTTTAAAAAAGTACCGTCAAGTTGCGGCGCTACTTTTTGTCGGGTTCCATTTAAATTTTTTATGGAAATAAAATCTATAAATTCATTAACTTGATATTCTTTTTTATTTCCATCTGGAAAAGTAACCTTTTCAATTTCCCAATAGCCATTTATTTTTAAAACAGCCTCTTTACTTGGTTTAGACGTACAAGAAATTAGACCAATTAGAAGTAATAATACATAAAAATATTTTTTCATAAGTAAAATGTAAAGTTGGGTAAATGTAAAATTATTTTGTCCAATAAAAAAATTGAAAATCATTTTGAAGTTTAAATATAAAGAGTATATTTGCACTCGCATTCACGGGGTGTAGCGTAGCCCGGTTATCGCGCCTGCTTTGGGAGCAGGAGGCCGCAGGTTCGAATCCTGCCACCCCGACAAACGACTTCAATAATATTGAGGTCGTTTTTTATTTAATTCAATATGTTTTACGTTTATATTTTATTTAGCACTTCAAAATCGAAATACTACATCGGACAAACTTCAGATATTGAAAATCGATTATT
>NZ_JBEIET010000064.1:0-11038 GCF_040382755.1 Flavobacterium sp. | reverse complement strand
TTAATATATATAAATATTAAAATTATCATTTTTTTTTACTTTTATTTCTTTTATGTTTTTTTCTAACAACTATAAAAATTATCTCATTCATCTGCACAAAAATCGCTCCTAATCCAAGTTTTACTAGCTTCTATTCTAAGTTTGCCTCATTTTGATAGTTTGATTTTTCCATAAACATGTTTTACCTTTATTTGAAAAATTACTTTATGGAAACTATCGAATTTACTAGAAAAGAATTATATGAAATTGTTTGGTCAACAACACTTTCAAAGTTGACTCTGCAATATGCATATACAAATGACGGAATAAAAAAAATATGCAAACAATTTAATATTCCAATGCCTGATGGGAGTTATTGGTCAAAACTAAAGTTTAAGAAACAATTCAAAAAAGAAAAACTCAACCCAATCTTCAGCGGGGTGGACAAAATTGTTTTAACTAAAAGAGAAGAAGGCAATTCAGTAAACGCGAATCAAACACCTTTAACCATTAGAACAAAAGAAATTGAAAATGATACAAAAGCACCTTTAATTGTACCTGAAAAATTATCTAAACCAGACATTTTAATTCAAAACACAAAAGACTTATACAACAGAAGAAAAAAAGAACGATACTATTGGAATGACAAAATAGATAGTGTATCTATAAGTGTTCAAGATGAACATTTAGACAGAGCCTTCCGTATTATGGATACTTTTATAAAACTACTAAAATTTAGAGGTCATACCTTCAGAAAAGACAGGAATAATAGAGGGCCTCTTATCGTTGTTAAAGATGTAGAATTTCATTTTTCTCTAAGAGAAGCTCAAAAACGTATACCTTCTGAAAAAAAATATGAAAGTTCAACTTATCTACCAACTGGGATACTTGTTATAAAAATTGGAGAAAGTTATCATATTAAAGAATGGAAGGATGGTTCTGTAAAATTAGAAAAACAATTAGCCAAAATAGTTGCTAAAATTGAATTGGGAGCAGATGAAGAATTGATTTGGCGTGAAAAAAGTAGATTACAAGCTATTTTAAGAGAAGAGCAAGAAAAAATAAAACAAGAATTTGTAGCACGTAGGGAAAAAGAAATAACAAAAACCAAAAAATTGTTTTCAGATGCAGAAAGATATAATAAAGCAATCATTTACAGAAAATATATAATTGCAACTGAGCACAAAGCAATCAAAGAAAACAACCTTACCGACGAATTAAAAGACTGGATAAAATGGGCTACTGAAAAAGCAGATTGGTTTGACCCATTTACAAACAGACAAGACGAATTACTTAACAACAAAGACAAAGACGAACTACATAAGCCATCACAGCCAAAAAATTATTTTAGATATTAATATAACTTATTTGCAGTCTCAAAATATAGATATTTTATGATGCTTAAAAATACAGCCTCTTTCGAGGCCGTATTGACTACATAATTTTTACAATCATGCAAGTCTAGCTCAAAAACCAAGAATAGTTAGAATTACTATCACTCAGTGCATTTGAGATGCCTTGACTAAAATCAAAGGCATTCACTCCTCTTTCAAGGAAAGTATCAATATAACTGGTTTTATTTGAGCCAGTCAATAAGTTGTAAAACTCCCACATACTAATGTCTCCATTAGCATTTCTACAGAAGCTTTCATCTTGGTAATAATCTTTAGCCACAGTGTTAATGTGCCCATCATTTAAAAGCAATTCAGGAATCACTGACTTTTCTTTTTTAGGCAGGTAATTATAGAGCCTACTCTTGCCAATAATTTGAGCAAAATCTCTTTCAGAAAGAGAATTATTGAGTAGGTTTTTCATTGAATTCAAGTGTTCTTGTGCTTTATATTCTGCTAATGTTTGTAACATTTTAGCCTCAAGGTCAAGATGACTCATAGCCCTGATCTCATTTTGATATCCATCTGTAGAAATACACAGGTTGCAACAAACCATATTTTGAAATCCTATAAAGAATTTAAATTTTTCATAAGTTTTCTTATTGTACAGATTTTCAGTGTTATAAGCACGCACTCCTCCAATTGTAAGAGCTAACTTATTCCCATTAATAGTTTCTGTTATTCCAGGTACTCTAATAATAAAAGCCATTCTCTCAAAATAGGAGGTTCTCTGATGCTCTCCTAGGTCTTTTGCGGCAATATGTAAAGCATCTGGAGTTCTGCCCTTAATTTGATGGCTAACTCTTATTTCAGGAGTATCTATAGGCTCATTTGGAAAGATAGTTGCTATGGCACTTATTGCGGTTTCTATAAACTCTTGATGGGATAAGGTTATTTCATTGTCCTTTGTAAAAACAGGGATTACATTTTTGGACTTTAAATGAGAAAGGCTAACACTTTCCGTATTAGCCTCAATAAAAGGTGATTTTACAATAATTTCAGGTAAACTCCTAGAGGTAATAATCTTATTTTCTTCTGGCAGGAGTATTGCTGTATTGTAGGAGGTATTAACTGGCTTTAGGGTAAATTCCATTTCCATTTGATGATATATTTGTTAAAAGGTTATTTAATAGATTCTTTTTGCTTACAAATTCTTGTTCCAAACTCTTGGCTATATCCAGATTGTTCTGATATAATTGAGTTAGTTCTTGAATTGTCATACATTCTATTATTTTCTGCTGCATTTCAGACTTGGTAATAGTACTGTTGCACCAATCTAATATCTTTTTACCTGTATGAGTATTGATAAGAAATTGGGGCTTGCCTTCAAAAAGTAAAGTTCTGTCTTTGGATGCAGAAGCAAAGTGTTTACTATCTATGTCAAATACCACAGTAAACTCGTAGCTAATTTCATCTCTTTGGATAGCTTTTAACCCAACCTTCTCAGGAACCATTTTACCATTTTTCTCATTGATTACATAATCTTGTTTAACCCTCATCGTAGCAATAAAATGAATATCACTTTGTAATATCTTATCTACAAATTTTTTCTCCATAGGCTTAATTTTAGCCCAATTTACAAAGGAGTTTCCCTGTAGGCTTGAATGGTAATCTAACAAGTAATCCCAACAATGGCTAATGGAATCCAAGATTATAACTTCCATTCCTGCCTTGATACAAACATTAATTGCTTCTACATACCTGTCTGGTGAGTGTGGATTATCTAAACTAAGTACATTATATCCCCCTAAATGAGAGTACAAATTACTACTTCCTGCTTCACTATCAATAATGGCTACTTTAGATAAATCTCCATTTGTCAATCCTTGTGCTAATAATATAGCACTCATAGTTTTTCCTGAACCACTAGGCCCTTGAAGAGCCATCTTTATCTTGGCTTTGCTTCTTTCTGATTTTTTTAATTGCATTGTTTAATTTATTAAAGATTAATATTTAGTTTAATAAAGTGTGTACTAAAAAAGCGACTATCACAGTGACACAGTGACAATCGCTTCTAAAAAGTTATTTTGAAAGATTAAAATGTTTTAATAAAGTACTTTAAAAACAGGTAAAACGAAGTTTTACAAATAACTTTTCAAACTGTAAAGTCACTTTGTCACTGTTTAATTTTTTCTTAACTATATTAAATTTGTTAATTTAAAATACTGCTATCTAATTATTATTGAGCTCTTGATTATTTCCGTTCTTCAAACTACTAATGTTTAATTCTACAAATACATTTCCATTGCTTTTGTAATGGTTGGTTTCAATGTTGTAATAATTACAATATCTATCTATCCATTTTTTTATTGTAATGGGAGTTATTCGCTCGGCAGTATTTGGTTTTGTATTTAAGAAATCGCTAAATAATTTGTTTTTATCAATTACTAATACATCAGGTAATGCTGGTTTTTGATACTGTTGCGGCATACTTATTAAGTCATCCATGAAGTCAATAAAATCGACGCTGGTTTCTATTTTTAGCCTATTTAAATCAATATTAATTGACTTAGGTTCTATTAAACCTTTTTTAAGATAGAATTGTAATACTCCCACCATAAAATTATCAAATTTATTCCACTCCTTTTCGTCCCAATCATCGAACAACTGATGACCAAATTCTTCTTTAGGAGTTAGAACATTTTTGAAATAGGTAGATACTTCATATTCTACTTTTCTTCTTTTTTCAGCATTGCCTCCGCCGCCTTTTACTACGTAATTTGAAGTAATTAGGATTTTAGGAGTTTCCCTACTAGGAATTACAATTGCATTTTTATATTTTTTTTCAATATAAAGTTCGCCAGTGATTAGTGGATACAAACTTTCAAAATCGAACTCTTTTTTTACATCATCAAAGAAAATTATTCTATGATGACTGTTTAATCCAGATAACCTAAATTTATCTTGACTTTTCATAGTTTTTCCGTCAATAAACAAATTTGGAACAATTTGACCAACTGCTTTACCTATTAGTGATTTACCAGTACCTCCATTTGCTTCATTAAATTCAACATCAATTTCTGAATCCATCAAAATAATTGCTTTTGCACATGATGGATTTTTAAACGAATGAATAAGATATCCAATTATTGAAATAATGCTTTTTAAACGTTCTGGTTCATCACTTGCTATAATTTTAATAAAGTCTCCAAAAACACAATCGTCTTTATCAAAAAGGACAAAATCCCTTTTAATAATTTCTTCCTCCCAAACGTATCCTTCAAAATTTTCATAATCTATAAAATCAATTTTATCAGATGTAACCTTTAGAATAATATTTTGATAGTATAAGTACCCAGTGGTTTCATTTCCAGTATTTCTATTCATTTCAATAGTATGAAATGATTCAAATAATTTTTTCACCACGTAATCTTTTTCAAGAAATTTACTCCAAACAGATTTTTTGTTAATCTGTTTGGTATAATCTCGTATTTCGTTTCTTAATACGTGTTCTTTTACTTCCTTTACTATCGAGCCTCTTTTTACCAATACTAATTTATAATTGTTATTTTCATCAATTACTTTTTTGTATCCCAGAGTTTCCCAAAAAACAATTAAACTTTCATTATTGATAGTAATAACTATTTGCCCTTCTTTATTAAGTTTTTCTTCAAAAAAAGGCGCTGTAAATCGGAACCTGTCGTTCAAATTTATTGTAGGACTATGCTGAGTATTTTCTTCCATGATCTAAATTGTAAATTAATATTGGTTCCATTAGTAGCTTTTCATTTGCATCGTCAATCACATCATTTTCAAAATCTTTTAGGTATGCTGAAGTAATTGATATATTTTGGTGCCCCATAGACTGACTTATGACATCGGTTGAAACTCCTAATTGCTTTAAATTAGTCGCGAAACTGTGCCTTGCCACATAACTTGTAAGTGGCTTGTCAATGCCAACAATTTCAGCAATCTTTTTTAGGTCACTATTGAATCTTTTTAGTTTCTTCGCTTTCCGATTTTCAATTTGAATTGGTGTCATCCCTTCATTTAGTAAAATTGGAAAAACAAAATTTGTATTTGTATTAAGTTCCTTATAGTAATCGAGAATTTTTTGAATAGGCTCAAGAATTTTAATAGTAAATCTACCTTTGGTTTTACTACGCGTGTAAATGATTTTATCATCGTCAACTCTGTCCCATGTTAGCTTCATAATGTCATAATAATTCATTCCCCTTGTATAGTATGAAAAAACAAATAAATGTTTTGCTTCCCGTAATTGGGGATACTTTGATTCGTCAAGATTTTCAATCAATCTAACTTCATCTCTTGACAAAGCTTTTTTGAAACCTTTTCCTTTAAGTTTTGAAACTTTATAAGTTTTAAACGGATAGTATTTTTCTTCTACAATGCCTTTTTTAATGGCATCGTTAAAAAGAGCTCTCAATTCTCTCATTCTTACTCCAATTCCACCATCATTACAGCCAGTAGACCTCAAATGAGTTTCATATTTATCAAGAAGTTCAACTGTTATTTCCTTGAAGAGTGTTTTTTGATTTTTACAAAACTTAAAGAATGAATTTTTCGTGTCATAATGAGCACGTGCATTACCTGTTCTTCCGGCAAGATTTAAGTCAAGAATTTTATTATCCCAAAATTCTAAAACAGTAATCTTACTTTGCTCTTTCCCTCTAAATTTTTGTTCAAATTGAGTGAGCGTAAAATCAACTTCTTCTATATTAAATCCGTCAATTATTGCCCATGCTTTTTGCTTAAGATTTGATAGAATTATATTCTTTTGGATATAATTTGACATACTTTTTTTGAATTGAGATGATTTATGGTCCCAATCTTGTAATTCACAATCCATTCCCAGCGAAATGATTTTTACCTTTCTATCCTTTGTAATTCTGAGTACAATAGGATATTTACCTTCTTTATTCTGCTTGTCACGTAGAACTATTTTTACTGAAGCCATACCTTAATTAATATTAAACATAAATTCACGACAATAAATAGACTTGCTTTTCACATCACAAGATGAAACTTCAGAAAAAAAATCAATTTTATTAAACACTTCTGGATTTACATTTTCAATTTTCAATGAATCATTTAATTCAAAAACTATACTTGGTCCAATAATCAAATTAATATCTATTGAAAATAAAATTTTAAATAGCTTAACAGAATTATAACGAAGGCTGTCAATGTTTTTTTGTAGATTTTCATTATCAATGTTTGTCAATAATATTTGACAAATTGATTTCTGTAATTTATATGCCGCTTCTGAAATTTGTAATTGTTTTACAGGATTATAATTTTGAACTGAAGGATCAATAATTAATGATTTAATCTGAAGTTTATCCTTGTGAAAAATAAATTTAAATTCTGTAGTGTTGTTACTTATAATTTTAATGTGTTTAATTTTCATAATTTAATGCTTTTTGTGATTTAATTAAATAACTTTCAATTTGATTTCCTATTTCCGTAACCGAATTTATCTTGTTACAAAAAATCCAATCTTCTAAATCTTTTTTTAGAAAATAGATTTTTTTACATCCTGGAGGTTTGTAATAAGGAATTTGCTTTTGGCTGGTTTTTTTGTAAATACTAGATTTTGAAACCTTGAGGAATTCAGCCGCTTCGTTTAAAGATAGTACTTCTTCTTTGCTTTGCTTCATATTTAAATGTATTAATGTCCCAATTAATTTTGGAACATTGCAAAGGTGAAGATTAGATAAAATTACATAGCTGTACGATACCTTTACAGATAATGTATAGGTATAAAATTGAGAGGATTTTAAAGACTGCTAATTATATTATCAATGATTTCATTTTGATAATTACTGTTTAGAAAAGTGCTTTTTGATTGTCTTACATTATTTAAAATATTGCCCATTCTATCTCTAAAAACATATTCTATTTTTTTGTTATAATCTGAATTACTAACATCTAATATTATTTTATTATTTATTAATTTTTCTATTAGGTAAAAAATAGATTGTTTATTTAATTCTCCAGACCTCGCTTTATCAAGCCACTTAATACCATACTTAACTTCTTTGTTGGTAAACGCATTAATAAATTCATTTTCTAAAGAATCGATAATAGAATTATTCTTAAGTAAAGTGAAAAGTAAATGTAATTTTTCAAGATTTATTTCTGGACTTAAACAATATGAGTTATTCCCAATAATAAGAGTACCTGCTTCAAACGTTTCAATAAAATTATTTAATTCAAAAAGTTTACTGATAATAAAAGGATATTCGCAATAAATTTTTTGAGCTTTTTCTATTATTGAATGTAAGATTTTTTTCTGCAAATCTAAAAATGGATAATATGTTTTACCGTTATATGCTAAATCATGGACAATAGTTTGAATTTGATATTTTGACTTTTCACATTGCTTTTGGACAAAAGCTTCAAAAAATAGATTAAAATCTGAAGTTATATAATCTCCTTCTAATTGATTCCCTTTGTCATCGGAATAACAACCATAGTAGGTAATAACTCCTTTTGAATAATCAATTTCAAAGTTTATTTCTCCTGAATTTTCTACAAAATCAGTGATAAATTCTTTTATCAAATGAGTAGTTTTATCTTCTTCAAGTAAATTCTGAAAATATAATAAAGGTGTAATATTTTGATAAGTGTCCATTTGACAAAATTAAAACTAAATTTTTAATTTGTTTGACCTATGTTTGACCTGTAAAATAAAAAAAGCCCTACATTTCTGTAAGGCTTTGATTTTACTAGTGGTCCCACCTGGGCTCGAACCAGGGACCACCTGATTATGAGTCAGGTGCTCTAACCAACTGAGCTATAGGACCTCTATTGGTGGTGCAATATTACTACTATTTTTAATTGCAAGCAAATCTTTTTTTAATCGATTCTAAAAATGTGGGGTAACGTTCTTGAAATCAATCTATTTTATTTCTTGACAAAGTTCAATTAATACGCCGTTTGTGGTTTTCGGATGTAAAAAAGCCACTAATTTATTGTCGGCTCCTTTTTTTGGTGTTTCATTTAAAACGGTAAAACCTTCCAGCTTTAGGCGTTCTATTTCTGCATAAATATCTTCCACATCAAAAGCGATATGATGAATGCCTTCTCCTTTTTTCTCTAAAAATTTTGCAATCGGGCTGTTTTCATTTGTGGCTTCTAATAATTCAATTTTATTTGGGCCACACATAAAAAAAGATGTTTTTACGCCTTCGCTTGCTACTTCTTCTGTTTTATAAGCGGCTTGTCCGAAAAGTTTTGAAAACAATTCATTTGAATTTTCTAAATTATGAACGGCTATGCCAATATGTTCTATTTTTCTCATTTTTACACGAATTAATATGCAAAAATAAACATTCATAAATGTATTTCTGCTTATTTTGTGAGTAAAAATTGTATTTTTGCCTAATGGAAACAAATAGACAAAAAAAAATTGGTGCATTATTGCAAACGGACTTAGTAGATATTTTACAAGGAGAGATTAGAAAAAATTCAATTTCTAATTTAATAATTTCTGTTTCTAAAGTAAATGTAACTTCAGATTTATCCATTGCAAAGGTGTATTTAAGTGTTTTTCCTTCCGAAAAAGGACCAGAATTATTAGCAGCAATTAAAAGTAACGCGCCTTTAATTAAACACGATTTATCGCAACGTGTAAAATTGCAATTAAGACGTGTGCCAAATTTAATTTTCTTTATTGATGATAGTTTGGACTATATTGAAAAAATTGACAATGCACTTTCAAGAAAAGAAAACCCAATTGAAAATCCAGATTTATTAGAAAAACGAAAAAAATCATAATTTGAATTTTCCGTTCTACATAGCCAAAAGATACGCGTTTAGTTTATCTAAAACTACCGCCATAAATGTGATTACGTTTATTGCTTCTTTTGGAATTATTGTTGGTGCAATGGCACTTTTTGTAGTACTTTCTGTTTTTAGTGGGTTACGCGATTTTAGTTTAAGTTTCTCCAATGCCACCGATCCCGATTTACGTATTGAAACCCTTACAGGAAAATCATTTTTTTTATCCGAATCTCAAGCTTCACAATTAAAATCTTCAAAAGAATTTAAAACCTATACCAAAATTGTAGAAGAACGCGCCTTGTTTTATTATAAAAATAAAGAACACGTAGCTTATTTAAAAGGAGTAGATTCTAATTATTGTAAGGTAAATGAACTAAATACGTTTTTATATGCTGGAGATTGGTTGGAATCCAACACCAATCAAGTAGTGGTGGGTTCTGGTATTTCCAGAAAATTAGCTTTAGGACTTTTCGATTTTAATAATGTTTTAGAAGTCTATATTCCTAAACCAGGTTCGGGATTAATTGAAAATCCTGAGGAAGCGTTTAATAAATCGCCTTTACTTACTTCTGGGATATTTCAAGTTAGCGATGATGTTGATGAAAAATATGTGTACTCTACCATTGAATTAACACAAGCCTTACTGAATTACAAACCCAATCAACTGACTTATATCGATTTTAAACTCGCACCAAATGTATCTGAAACGGATGCAATAGAAACCATTAATAAAATATTTCCAAATCAAGTAAAAATAAAAAACAGAGCCCAATTAAATGACGCGTTGTATAAAATGCTTAATACCGAAAACATTGTGGTGTATTTAATTTTTACTTTAGTAATTATCATTGCGTTATTCAATTTAATTGGAGCAATTATTATGATGATTATCGAAAAGAAAAACAATTTAAAAACCTTATACAATTTAGGTACAGAAATTAAATACTTAAAAAACATTTTCTTGTTTCAAGGAAATATCATTTCTATTTTCGGAGGAATTATTGGGTTAATTTTAGGGATAATTGTCATCTTAATTCAACAACAATTTGAAATAATAATGATAAATTCAACGTTAGCCTATCCTGTTCTTTTCGAAGCTAAAAATGTTATACTTGTATTTTTCACCATTGTAATTTTAGGATTTATAGCTTCTAAAATTGCTAGTAGTACCGTAACCAAAAAATTATTAGAATGAGAAAAATTGTAATCGTATTAATAGGATTAGTTTTATTCGGATGTAAATCGAAACAAATAACAAATCAAAAGAATCAAGAATCTGAAATTAATTTAATTTTAAATAATTGGCATAAAGCTGCTGCTGAAGCAAATTTTAATTCGTATTTTGATGCGATGGCGGATGATGCTATTTTTATAGGGACTGACGCTACAGAAAACTGGAATAAACCAGCATTTATACAATTTTCAAAACCCTATTTTGATAAAGGCAAAGCGTGGAATTTTACTACTTTAGAACGAAATATTTACTTTTCTTCGGATAAAAAAACAGCTTGGTTTGATGAATTGCTAAACACGCAAATGAAAATTTGTCGTGGTAGCGGCGTTTTGGTAGTTGACAAAAATGGAAATTGGAAAATCAAACAGTACGTGTTATCAATGACCATTCCAAATGATCATACAGATGAAGTTGTGAAAATAAAATCGTTAATTGAAGACAAGGAAATAGAGAAACTAAAAAACAAAACTAAATAATGATTTGTCAATCTGAACTTGTTTCAGATTCTACTTAATTTTTTTAGAATCTGAAACGAGTTCAGATTGACAAAAAAAGTGGTTTATTTATAAATCGTTGCTTTCAAATTCTTAAACATATCAACGGTCATATTTTCTATGTTAAAATCGTTTTTCCAACCCCAATCTTTTCTTGCTGCACTATCGTCAATACTCGCTGGCCAACTATC
>NZ_JBEIET010000063.1:0-11908 GCF_040382755.1 Flavobacterium sp. | reverse complement strand
CCCCAGCTTAATTGAGCACTAGTTGTAGTTTCATTAGCAGTAGCTAATGGACCGATAGGTGCATTACATTTTTGCACCACATTTACATTATCAATTAACCATCTGTCTCCATTATCATTTGTCATTACAAAAGCAATGTAAATAGTAGAACCTACAGGATATGTAGCTGGTAAATCAATTACTTTTTCTTCATAAACATTTGCAACTGCAGTTAAAGAAGCCTCATCATAAGAAACAAGATTGGTAAAACTAGCCGTATTTGTTTGTGAAGTAGTAGAAATTTTAATGTCAAATAAACTACCTTGAACTCCAGTTTGAATGGTTTTAGTATAAAACCTTAACTGACCATTGGCAGGAACAGTTACGGCAGAAGTAACCATCCAGTCAATCGCCTGACCTGTAGACACGTTTTCTTTGTTAATCATTGCGGATTTTCCAACTCCTCCGTAGGTAAAAACAGCTAAGTTAGTTTCAGACCAACTTTGTACTGTACCAGTTCCTGTTTCAAATGTTGTCCAACCAGTAGGTGGAAATGTTGCGCCTTCAAAGTTTTGGGATAGTTGTCCGAAAACACTGAAACCTGCAAACATAAATAATAATAAAAGTAGTTTTTTCATTATAGATTTGTGTTTAAATTATATAAGTATTAACAAATGTAATAAGATTATTAAAGTTTACTAAATTAATCGATATAACGCATTAAAAAATCGTTAAAAAACAACTTTGTTATTTATTGAAATTTATTGGCTATTTTTGTGAATATTTTACAAAACTTATGCTAGAAGTTGAAAAACATATCTTTGAAAGAACCGCAATTGTTGGGCTTATTACTCAAAACCAAAACGAAGAAAAACTCAATGAATACTTAGACGAATTAGAGTTTTTAACCTTTACTGCTGGTGGCGAAGTAGTGAAACGTTTTTGGCAAAAGACAGATAAACCGCATCCTAAAACATTTGTAGGAACTGGAAAACTTGAAGAAATTAAAACGTACATCAAAGAATATGATATCAATTCGGTAATTTTTGATGATGAATTAACGCCATCGCAACAAAAAAATATCACAAGGGAATTAGATTGCAAAGTTTTAGATCGTACCAATTTAATCTTAGATATTTTCGCACAACGTGCCGAAACGTCTTATGCCAGAACACAAGTAGAATTAGCACAATGTCAATATTTATTACCCAGATTAACCGGAATGTGGACACACTTAGAACGTCAACGAGGTGGAATTGGTATGCGTGGTCCTGGTGAAACAGAAATTGAAACCGATAGAAGAATTGTAAGAGATAGAATTTCATTACTAAAAGAAAAAATTAAGGTTATAGACAAGCAAATGTCAACCCAAAGAGGGAATCGTGGCGCAATGGTACGTGTGGCTTTAGTGGGTTACACCAACGTGGGAAAATCAACTTTAATGAATGCTGTTGGGAAAAGCGAAGTATTTGTAGAAAATAAACTGTTTGCTACCCTTGACACTACGGTTAGAAAAACAGTTATTAAAAATTTACCTTTCTTGCTTTCCGATACGGTTGGTTTTATTAGAAAACTCCCTACGCAATTGGTAGATTCTTTTAAAAGTACGTTAGATGAAGTACGAGAAGCCGATTTACTTTTGCACGTGGTAGATATATCTCATCCTGAATTTGAAGATCATATTGCTGCTGTAAATAAAATTTTATTAGACATCAAAAGTGCCGATAAGCCAACAATTATGGTTTTTAATAAAATTGATGCTTACAAATATGTGAAAATTGATGAAAGCGACGAAACTATAGAAAAAACATCCAAAAATTTCTCACTTCAAGATTGGGAAAAAACGTGGATGAGTAATTTAGGCGAAAACAACACGCTTTTTATTTCAGCTACGGAAAAAGAAAACTTTGAAGCTTTTAGAGAAAAAGTTTATGAAGCGGTGCGAAGTATTCATATCAGTCGTTTTCCTTATAATAAATTTTTATATCCAGATTACAAAGATGTAATTGAGGAAGAGGAAAATTAAATTTCAAAATAGAAATTCCAAATTTCAAAATCCAAATACCAAAATCTAAAAATTCGAATTTAAAAAAATTCACAACGTTTGTCATTCTGAAAGAATCTCACAACATTTATAAAAGCAAAAACCCAGTCAATTAAATACTTGACTGGGTTTTTTATACTTTTAATTTTGTAATTACTTCTTTTTAAACAAAGGCACTGCGGAACACGCTTCGCCAAACATAATGCTTTTGGCTACTTTCATTAATTTTTGAATAGCCAAAGTGTACACTTCATTTGGCACTTCTTTTTTAGAACAACCTTTTAAAATAACCGGTTTGTCAAAATAATCTGTGTAGTCTAATTTGTTTAAAATATCTTGATACCAATCGATAATTGCCAACTCTTTAGAGCCTTGAATTACTTTTAAAGCAAATGGTGCTAAATGCACCGCTACTAATGAATACGCCCAAGCGGGTAATATTGCGTCTTCTGAACAATATAATGCCACGTATTTATCTTCGTAAACAGACCAATCGGTAGTTTTTAATTGCGCTCTAAATTCGGTTTCTTTTAAAATAACACCACCAAACAACCATTGCGAAACATCAACTGCTATCACATGACTATCTGGATAATAATCTTCTAAATCGAAAACCATTAAGCTACTATTAGCAACTTTATTTACTATTTCTTCCATAATTTAAGTAATTAAGTATCAGAAGGAAACTGCCAACTAAAAACTGAACACTGAACACTATATTAAAGCATTCCTAATTCTAATTTAGCTTCTTCGCTCATTAAATCTTTACTCCAAGGTGGATCAAAAGTAATTTCAACTTCACAAGATTTAATTGTATCAATTTTTTGAACTTTTTCTTCCACTTCCTTTGGTAACGACTCGGCAACTGGACAATTTGGCGAAGTTAACGTCATTAAAATTTTAACTTCATTATCCTCGTTAATCATCACATCATAAATCAAACCTAATTCATAAATATCCACAGGGATTTCTGGATCATAGATTCCTTTTAATGCAGTTACTACGCTTTCGCCTAAGTTTATTTCGTCTTTAAATTCTTCCATTTTTTATTTTTTATACCATATAAGGAATATAAGGGAGTATAAGTATTATTCCCAAAGTTCGTTATATAATTTGTTTATATATGTTTTTTGTCCTTCTTTAAAAATGTGAGTTACATTAAAATTGATCAATAAGCCCATTGGGGATTTAAATAAATTCATATAAGTTAAAATTTGTGCTTCAAATATTGGCTTAATTTCTGAAACCGATTTTAATTCAACTATTAATATATCCTCAACCAATATATCACATCTTAATTCAGCCTCAACATCCAGTCCTTTATAATTTATAGGTACAATAACTTCAGATTGAAATTTAATTCCTCTCAATTTCAACTCATGTAACATACATTTATGATAAACACTTTCCAAAAGACCTGGCCCAAGGTTTTTATGAACTTCAATCGCAGCTCCATTAACTTTGTAAACTAAATCTTTTAAATAACTTCTAGTAATGTCCATTTAATTAATCGTTTTATTTGGCTTATACTTACTTATACTCCTTATATGGTCAAATCATCACTTAATTTCTTGCTTCAAATGCTAAAGCATACATTTTTATTTTTTTTATCATCGAAACCAAGCCGTTTGCACGAGTTGCCGATAGATGTTCCTTTAATCCAATTTCATCTACAAAATCGGTATTTGCTTCTAAAATTGCAGCAGGGGTTTGGTTCGAAAAAGCTCGAATTAAAATAGCAATAATCCCTTTAGTTAAAATGGCATCGCTATCGGCTGAAAAAACGACTTTTCCGTCTTTTTCTTCAGCGTGAACCCATACTTTAGACTGACAACCTTTAATGATATTATCTTCTGTTTTGAATTGCTCTTCAATAATTGGTAAGCCTTTTCCTAATTCAATGATGTACTCGTAACGCTCCATCCAATCATCGAACATAGAGAATTCGGAAACAATTTCGTTTTGTATTTCTTTAATATTCATTATTTTTTTCTGCAAGGTTCGTAATTTTAGTAACTAATTTTTCTATTTCTGCAGGTGGAAAACCGTGATCGAAACCATTAGCTGGATATTTAATGCCTTTTGCTTCGAAAATAATATTAGCAAATGCTGCACCGTCGTAATATCTTTTTTCGGTTGGCCACTTTAAGTCTTTTACTTTTGCTAAATCGACAGCTTTGGCTAATGCAGAAATCTCTTTCCAATCTGTATCTGAAATTTCAATTTTATTTGAATATTCTTTAAAATCTCGCTCATTAGATGTATAAAGTACTTGATTCTCAACTTTTATCGCAAGAAAAAAACCTCTGGTGTTTGCTTCATAAAAAATGGTTGGCACATCGTTTTTGCTAAAATTTTTTGAACCACTACACGCCAAAACGGTAAGGATTAAAGTTGATAAAATTAAAAATCTTTTCATTTTTATGGTTTTAGTTACGATAACATCATTTTAGCTTTTTTAACAGCTGCTACAAATATATCAATTTCTTCTTTGGTATTGTAAAAGGCAAAACTGGCTCGTAACGTTCCTGGTATTTTGAAAAAATCCATAATCGGTTGTGCACAATGATGACCCGTTCGTACCGCTATACCTAATTTATCTATAATCGTGCCAATATCATACGGATGAATATTTTCTATATTAAATGAAATTACCGAAGCTTTTTTAGTTAAATCTGAAGGGCCGTAAATGGTTACGCCTTCAATTTCTTGTAACTTTTGTGTACCATAAACTAATAATTCGTGTTCGTGTTTGGCTATGTTGTCAAAACCAACCTCATTCATATAATCAATAGCCGCTCCAAAAGCAATTCCACCGCAAATATTTGGCGTTCCGGCTTCAAATTTATGAGGTAAATCTGCATACGTAGTTTTCTCGAAAGTCACGGTAGCAATCATTTCTCCGCCGCCTTTGTAGGGTGGTAATTTGCGAAGCCATTCTTCTTTGCCGTAAAGCATTCCAACACCTGTTGGACCACACATTTTATGAGCAGAAGTTACATAAAAATCAACATCTAAAGCTTGAACATCAGGTTGTAAATGCGGACAAGATTGCGCACCGTCAATTAAAACTGCTGCCCCAACGGAATGTGCTTTTTTAATGATTTCTTCAATTGGATTTAGTGTTCCTAAAGCGTTTGAAATGTGATTGCAACAAACTAATTTGGTTTTATTAGAAAGTAACTTCTCATATTCCGACATAATTAACTCGCCGTGAACATCCATTGGAATGACTTTTAAAATCGCACCCGTGTGTTCGCACATCATTTGCCAAGGCACAATATTACTATGATGTTCCAATGCTGAAATAATAATTTCATCGTTTTTTTCTACTAAAGAGGCAAAACCATTAGCAACTAAATTAATACTTTCGGTTGTCCCTGATGTAAAAATGATTTCAAACGGCTGTTTCGCATTAAAATGCTTTTGGATTTTAAATCGCGCTTGTTCGTAGGCATCAGTCGCTAATTGACTCAACGTATGGACACCACGGTGAATATTCGCATTATAATTGGAATAATAATTTACAATACTATCAATTACAACTTGAGGTTTTTGAGAAGTTGCTCCATTATCAAAATACACTAAAGGTTTTCCGTTAACGCTTTGTGACAATATAGGAAACTGCGCTCTTATTTTCTGAACATCGAACATATCATAAGTATTTGATGCAAATTTACGATATGATTATTTAAAATAGGAATAAATAAGAATTAAAATAACAGAAAATTATGTTTTGTTTTTAGTTAAAACATCTTTTGTTGAATACAATTAAAATTCCAAATCCTGTAGAAATAGCTACATCGGCTACGTTGAAAATAGCGTTGAAAAAGGTAAACGGTCTTCCACCAATAAATGGCACCCACTCGGGCATTGGAATGTCTTTAATTATTGGAAAATAAAACATATCCACTACTTCCCCGTGAAACAATGTACCATATGGTTTATCGGAAAACATTGTAGCAACTTGACTGTAACTATCGTTAAAAACTACGCCGTAAAAAACAGAATCGATGATGTTCCCAATTGCACCTGCTAAAATTAATGTGATGGCAAAAGTTAGATAATTTGACAATTTTTTCTTTATTGAATCGTACAGCCACCAAGAAATTCCTCCAACAGCAACAATTCTAAAAAGGGTTAAAAATAATTTACCATAATCACCTGGAATTTCAGCACCCCAAGCCATTCCTTCGTTTTCCACAAAGTAAATTCTAAACCAATCGAACACTTTTACTTGTTCGTTAATATAAAAATTTGTTTTGATGTAAATTTTACTTGCTTGATCAATAAGTAAAATCAGAAATACAAATAAATAGGCTTTTCTTAGGTTCATTTTTTAATGTTTGTGCAAAAGTAACAATTTTAACGAATAAAAAACGCCCCAAAAGGAGCGTTTTTATATTTAGTAACGTTTTTTAACGCTGTAAATTTTTAGCTTCAATGCTCATTGTGGCGTGAGGAACAATTTTTAAGCGCTCTTTATTGATTAATTTTCCGGTAACTTTGCATATTCCGTATGTTTTATTTTCAATACGAATTAATGCGTTTTTTAAATCGCGAATGAATTTTTCTTGACGAATAGCCAATTGCGAATTCGCTTCTTTACTCATCGTTTCGCTTCCTTCTTCAAATGCTTTGAATGTTGGAGAAGTATCTTCCGTTCCGTTATTAGAATCGTTTAAATAGGCGCTTTTAATTAATTCTAAGTCGTTTTTGGCTTTGTCTAACTTTAAATTAATTAATTCCTTGAATTCTTGTAATTCTGCATCTGAGAATCTTATTTGTTGATCTATCATAATTGACATTTTTTTAAAATTTATTATTTCAATCAAATAGCCCCAAAAGGTTTTATTATTTTGAAATTAATAGTATTGTTTTTAACTCATCAAACTCAATTTCCGTACCATTATTTATTTCTGATACAAAAATTAGTTCATTTGTTAGTGTTTCTGATTTGATGTACGATTCATTTGCGAGTACCGCTTGTTCAATACTATCATTTTTTAGAATTTGAACTTTAATTTTATCTGTAACTTCAAAACCAGAATCTTTACGAATATTTTGAATTCTGTTGACTAACTCTCTCGCTATTCCTTCCTTACGTAATTCTTCAGAAATTGTAATGTCTAAAGCTACTGTAATTCCGTTTGAATTGGCCACTAACCAACCCGGAATATCTTGAGAAGAAATCTCCACATCTTCGACTGTTAAAGTAATACTTTTTCCAGAACTGGTAATTGTCAATTCACCTGCTTTGTCTAACTCATTAATTTGCTCTTGTGAAAAAGACTGTATCTCTTTGGCAATCAAGCCCATATCTTTACCAAAACGAGGTCCTAATGCTTTAAAATTCGGTTTAATTTGTTTAATTAATACCCCAGAAGCATCTTCTAACAACTCGATTTCTTTTACGTTGACTTCAGCCTTAATAAGGTCTTCAATAGCTAAAATTTCTGCTTTAAAAGTAGCGTCAAGCACTGGAATCATTACTCTTTGTAACGGCTGACGTACTTTTATCATTTCTTTCTTACGAAGTGATAAAACCAACGAAGAAATCGTTTGTGCTTTCTGCATTCTACTTTCAAGTGATTTATCAACAAAGTTTTCAACCGAAACTGGGAAAACAGATAAGTGTATACTTTCAAATTTTTCCTTATTAGTATTGGCATTCAGGTCTTTATACAGTCTGTCCATAAAGAACGGCGCTACCGGTGCGGCTAATTTTGCAACTGTTTCTAAGCAGGTATAAAGCGTCTGATAGGCGGCAATTTTGTCTTGAGCATAGTCGCCTTTCCAAAATCTTCGACGGCATAAACGCACGTACCAATTACTTAAATTCTCTTGCACAAAATCAGAAATAGCTCTTGTTGCACGAGTAGGTTCGTAATCTGCATAAGCGGCATCAACTACTTGAATAAGCGTATGTAATTCCGATAAAATCCAACGATCAATTTCTGGTCTTTCTGCTAAAGGAACTTCGGCTTCACTGTATTTAAAACCATCAATATTTGCATATAAAACAAAGAACGAATACGTGTTATACAGCGTTCCAAAGAATTTTCTGCGCACCTCAGCAATACCTTCTAAATCGAATTTTAAATTATCCCACGGATTGGCATTTGAAATCATATACCAACGCGTAGCATCTGGGCCATATTCGGCTAACGTATCAAATGGATCGGCAGCATTACCTAAACGTTTTGACATTTTTTGTCCGTTTTTGTCCAAAACTAATCCATTAGAAACTACGTTTTTATAAGCAATTTTATCAAAAACTAACGTAGAAATGGCGTGTAAGGTATAAAACCAACCTCTTGTTTGATCCACTCCTTCAGCGATAAAATCGGCAGGGAAATCTTTATTTTCGTCAATTTTATCCTTGTTTTCGAAAGGGTAATGCCATTGTGCATAAGGCATCGCGCCCGAATCGAACCAAACATCAATTAAATCAGTTTCACGTTTCATTGGTTTGCCAGATGCAGAAACCAATACAATTTCGTCGACCACATTTTTGTGTAAATCGACTAAATCGTAATTTTCTTCAGTCATATTTCCGATTTCGAATCCTTTAAATGGATTTTCAGTCATAAAACCAGCGGCAATTGCTTTTTCAATTTCTTGAACTAATTCTGCTACAGAACCTACTAAAATTTCTTCTGTGCCTTCTTCGTTTCTCCATATTGGCAAAGGAATTCCCCAATATCTTGAGCGCGATAAGTTCCAGTCGTTGGCATTTTTCAACCAATTTCCAAAACGACCTTCTCCTGTAGCTTTTGGCTTCCAGTTGATGGTTTCGTTTAAATCGAACATTCGGTCTTTGATTTCGGTTACTTTAATGAACCAAGAATCTAACGGATAATATAAAATGGGTTTGTCTGTTCGCCAACAATGTGGGTAAATGTGTACGTATTTTTCAACCTTAAAGGCTTTATTTTCTTCTTTTAATTGAATAGCAATTTCTACATCGGCAGAGCGTTCTGGTGCTTCACCTTCATTGTAATATTCATTTTTAACATATTTGCCAGAATATTCTCCTAAACCAGAAATGAATTTTCCTTGCAAATCCACTAAAGGAACTGCATTTCCATTTTCATCTAATACCAACATTGGTGGTACTTCTGGAGTTGCTTCTTTGGCTACTTTTGCATCATCTGCTCCAAATGTAGGTGCGGTGTGTACAATTCCTGTTCCGTCTTCTGTAGTAACGAAATCTCCAGCAATTACTCGAAAGGCATTTTCTGGGTTTTGATACGGTAACGCTAATGGCATCAATTGTTCGTAACGAATTCCGACTAAATCTGAACCTTTGCATTCAGCTAAAATTTGGAATGGAATATTTTTATCTCCTGCTTTGAAATTTTCGAAATCAGTAGTTTCAGTACTTGCAAAAAATCCTTTTCCAAACTGTTTTCCCACTAAATTCTTAGCTAAAATAACATTTACAGGTTCAAAAGTATATTGATTAAATGTTTGAACTAAAACATAGTCAATTTTTGGTCCAACAGTTAATGCGGTATTTGATGGCAACGTCCAAGGCGTGGTTGTCCAAGCAAGGAAAAAAGCCTCCCCCAGCCCCTCCGAAGGAGGGGAGTCTAAACGAAATGCTTTAGCAAAATCATTGGCAGTTCCCCCTTCGGGGGTTAGGGGGCTTCTAAACTGTGCCACCACAGTCGTATCCGTAACATCACGATACGAACCTGGCTGATTGACTTCGTGCGAAGATAAACCTGTTCCTGCTTTTGGTGAATACGGTTGAATGGTATAGCCTTTGTAAAGCAAATCTTTGTTGTAAATTTGTTTTAGCAACCACCAAACCGATTCCATATATTTGGATTTATAAGTAACATACGGATCTTCCATATCTACCCAATACCCCATTTTTTCAGTCAAATCGTTCCAAACATCGGTGTATCGCATTACGGTTTTCTTACACGCTTCGTTGTAATCTGAAACTGAAATGGTTTTTCCGATGTCTTCTTTGGTAATACCTAAAGCGGCTTCAGTACCTAATTCTACTGGTAAACCGTGAGTGTCCCAACCTGCTTTTCGTTTTACTTGAAATCCTTTTTGAGTTTTATAACGACAAAAAATATCTTTAATCGCACGCGCCATTACGTGGTGAATTCCAGGTAATCCGTTTGCAGAAGGGGGTCCTTCAAAAAATACAAATGGTTGGTTTCCTTCACGTGTAGATACACTTTTTTCAAAGATGTTATTTTTCTTCCAAAAATCAAGAACTTCTGATGCCACAGTTGGCAAGTCAAGTCCTTTATATTCCGTAAATTTTGTACTCATTTTGTCGCTATCTTAATTCAATTTGCGAAAGTAAGGATTTAAAGAGAAAAGGCAAAAGGTAAAAGGCAAAAGTTGTAGGTTAAGAAAAAACTTGTTTAAAAAAATAATTATTGGTACTTTTATTTAAAATTCATTCAGAATGAAAAGAAAAAAATTTTTTATTTTAATTGCGAGCGTATTTTTTATTTATTCTTGTGGAACATATCGAATAAATAAGACTTCCGATTTTAAAAAAACATCAAATCTTGATTCGTTAAATGGAAACTACTTTTCAAAACCATTTCCTTTGAAAAATAACTATAATAAAGATTTTTTTTCATTAATTAATAAAAGCAATACTCAATCAGATTTTTTTAATTTAGAATTTATTGACAAAAACAATTTAAAAATTAGCTATGATGAGATTGTTGAAAATAAATTTGTTTCAAAAGAAATTATCTTAAATGGGAAAAGAAAGAAGAAGTTTTTTGAAGTATATTTTTCAAAAAAGCAATTTTTTATACCTATCCTATATGGAAATTTCGATATAAACAGATTAAGAATAGGATTTGATAAGACTGATAAAATTTTAATTAGAAATTTTTCAGATGGTAGTGGTAATATTCTTTTTATAGGTGGTGGATTTAGCGGAGAAAGTAAATCTCTTTTTGAGAGCGTTGAAAAAAGTTCAACAATAATTCCTTTTTCTAAAGATGGTAAATGGGGATTTAAAAAGAGGAACGATACTATAATAAAACCTATTTATGATTTTGTTAGAGCTTTTGATGAAAATATGGTAAGAGTGTGTAAAAACAATAAATGGGGTTTAGTTGATATTAAAGGTAATTATTTAACTGAAATAATTTATGATAATATTAATCCAATTAAAACTTATAATAATGATTCTTTAAAATATTCTTTTGTTTATTTAAATAAAAAGAAAGGAATTATTAATTCTACTGGAAAAATAACTGTTCCAGTAATTTATGATGAAATTAGAGATAATGGTGAGTTTATTGAAATCAAAAAAGGCACTAAAATAGGTTATTGCACCTACGAAAATGTCATCATTCCGTCTATTTATGATAAATTAACTTATTATATTTTTCATCAATATAATTATGCAGAAGCAGAGAGAAGCAATATGATTTATTATGTAGATAAAGAGGGATATGAATATCAAACAAAACCTAATCCACTTTATTCAAAAATAGGTTTTTTAGAAAACGGACAGCCAAAATATATTCCAGATTTAGAGTCTAAACGAAAAATAGGTTTAGAAGAACAGTTTCAAAATATTAACTAAAAACTTCTTTTAAGACCTCTAACGATTTTGGTTTTTTGAAGCCATCTAAGTGAATGGCATAATAATCCAAAAGAATTTTTAATACTATTTGACGCTCTACCCCAGCAAACACTTTTTGATTGTCGTCATATTTTAATTGCAAGGTTTTTTTAAGCAACTTCGTTTCGTGTTCATTTAAACAGCTTGTGCCTTGAAAGGGAGAAAAAACACCGTCAATCATTTCAAAATAGGCGAAATCTGTTTCTTGTATTTGCGGATAAAATCCTAAAAATTTGGTGAGTTCTAATAGAAAAATAAGGTGG
>NZ_JBEIET010000062.1:0-12005 GCF_040382755.1 Flavobacterium sp. | reverse complement strand
TTTTGGCAAAGACAAAACAACTCCTTTTTTTAATCGAATTTCGGTTCCAATTTCAAACTCAGTTCCTATTTCTGGATTTAGTTTTTCCAACTCTTCAATTGAAATTCCATATTTTTTGGATACCGAATATTTTGTGTCTTTAGACTGAATAATATGTTTATTTGGCGTAGATAAATCTATTATTGCAGCTTTTGGAATGGTAAGAATACTATTTTCTTGAACACCGGATTTAACTTCTGGATTGGCTTTTAGAATGTCTTCAGTAGAAACATTATATTTTTTTGAAATACTATAAAGTGTTTCACCTTTAGTAACGGTATGTTTGGTTTGAGCATAATTTAAATAACTCACTAAAAATAATATTAATACAAAATATGCTTTTTTCATATGGGTAAGTTTGTGTTTTTATTACAAATCAAATTCAATGCCAAGTTAAATAATGACAAAATCAGATTCAATATCACTTTTCAAAAATAAGCATTATTATTTCAATTACAACATTTGAAAAATAAAAAAGCAATGTCAAATTTTTAATTAAATATTGACATTGCCATTGTTTTTTGATATTGTAATTTCTTTTTTATTCCCATTCAATAGTTGCTGGTGGTTTCGAGCTAATATCGTATACTACACGATTCACCCCACGAACATTATTGATAATTTCATTCGATATTTTCATTAAAAACTCATACGGTAAATGTACCCAATCAGCTGTCATTCCGTCTGTAGATTCAACAGCTCGTAACGCCACTACTTTTTCATACGTACGCTCATCACCCATCACACCTACACTATTTACAGGTAATAAAATAGCTCCAGCTTGCCAAACTTTATCGTACAAACCGTGTTCTTTTAATCCGTTGATGAAAACAGCATCTACTTCTTGTAAAATAGCTACTTTTTCTGGTGTAATATCTCCTAAAATACGAATAGCCAAACCAGGTCCAGGGAAAGGATGACGACCTAATAACTCAGGATCAATTCCTAATGTAGCACCTACTCTACGCACTTCATCTTTAAATAACATTCGTAAAGGTTCTACAATTTGCAATTTCATAAAATCAGGTAAACCACCTACATTATGATGCGATTTTATAGTCGCTGATGGTCCGCCCGTAGCTGAAACCGATTCAATTACATCGGGATAAATTGTACCTTGACCTAAAAATTTTACATCTTTTAACTGATTGGCTTCATCGTCAAAAACTTCTATAAAAGCGTTTCCAATTGCTTTGCGCTTCGCTTCAGGATCATCAAGTCCAGCTAATGCATCATAAAAAAGCTGAGAAGCATCAACACCTTTAACGTTTAATCCCATTCCTTTGTATTGGTTTAAAACACTTTGGAATTCGTTTTTACGTAATAATCCGTTATTTACAAAAATACAATACAGATTACTTCCTATCGCTTTATTTAGAATTACCGCCGCAACTGTAGAATCAACTCCGCCAGATAATCCTAACACTACTTTATCGTCACCAATTTTGGCTTTCATCTCTGCAATTACTTCTTCCACAAAAGCATTTGGCGTGAAAGTTTGTTCCACTTTTGCAATTTTAACCAAGAAGTTTTCTAACATTTGTTTCCCATCTGTAGAATGGTAAACCTCTGGATGAAATTGAATCGCGTAAGTAGTCTCACCTTCAATTTTATACGCAGCGTTTTCAACGTCTTTTGTACTGGCTATTTTAACTCCATTTGTTGGCAATTTTTTGATTGAATCGGAATGACTCATCCAAACTTGGCTATTATCAGAAACACCTTCTAAAAACACTTCGTTTTCTTTGATGTAAGATAAATTTGCTCTTCCGTATTCTCTTGTGTTAGAAGCCGCTACTTCTCCACCTGAAAAATGCGCTAAATATTGTGCGCCATAACAAACCGCCAATAACGGTTTTTTACCTCTAATTTCAGATAAATCTGGATGAAGTGCTTCTTCCGAACGCACCGAACAAGGACTTCCGCCTAAGATTACCGCTTTATAGGATGATAAATCGGTAGGAATTTTATCGAATGGAAAAATTTCACAGAAAATGTTTAATTCTCTTACTCTTCGAGCGATTAGTTGTGTATATTGTGATCCGAAATCTAAAATTAATACGTTGTTCATATTTATTAAGTAAAAAGGAAAAAGTAAAAAGGAAAAAAATCCAAAAAACTCATCCTATTAGTTTATTTATTTATTTATTGTTTTTACTACAATTGTTCCTAAAATATTTTTCAATTCTTGACTTTCTTTGATTAATAAATCAAGCGAATTGTCTTTACTATCATTTAATTCTTTTAAAATTCTTAACCAATAATTGGTTTCTCTCGCCTCTCTTAATGCAATTTTGACTTTATTAACAAAATCTGCTTTTGATGAGCCTGCTTGAGCTTCTTCGTAATTAGCTCCGATTGATGTACACGATTTACCTAATTGGTATCTAATCAAATTGTTTTCAGAGTTTGTTTCTAATGTTCTTAGATATTTTAAGCAACTAATTCCAAAATTAAAAGTTCGTTTAAGTAAATCATATTCTTTCATTTATTCTCTATTAATTCGTTTTACTTTTTACTTTTTACTTTTTACTTTTAATATTCAAACGTTCCGTATTCCGAAACTATAGTTAACTTTTTATTATCTGATGCTTCCACTCTACCTACAATTTGTGCATCGATATTAAATGATTTTGAAATTTCAATAATGTCTTGTGCAATTTCAGCAGGTACATAAATTTCCATTCGATGTCCGCAATTGAACACTTGATACATTTCTTTCCAATCGGTTTTAGAATTTTCTTGAATCAATTGAAATAAAGGAGGCACTGGAAACAAATTATCTTTAATCACGTGAACGTTGTCTACAAAGTGAAGCACCTTAGTTTGGGCACCTCCACTGCAATGCACCATTCCGTGAATTTGATTTGAATTGTATTTAGATAGTATTTTTTTAATAACTGGTGCATACGTTCTGGTTGGGGAAAGGACTAATTTTCCAGCATCAATTGGGCTGTTTTTAACAACATCAGTTAACATCGTTTGACCCGAATAAACCAATTCGTTTGGAACAGCAGCATCAAAACTTTCTGGATATTTAGTTGCCAAATACTTCGCAAAAACATCGTGACGTGCAGATGTCAAACCATTACTTCCCATTCCGCCATTGTATTCTGTTTCATAAGAAGCTTGACCAAATGAGGCTAAACCTACAATTACATCACCCGCTTGAATATTCGCATTATCAATTACATCGGCACGTTTCATACGAGCAGTTACCGTAGAATCTACAATAATCGTACGAACCAAATCGCCTACATCTGCCGTTTCTCCACCTGTGGAATGGATAGTCACACCGTGTTTCTTTAATTCTGCAATTAATTCTTCTGTTCCATTAATAATAGCTGAAATGACTTTGGCTGGAATTAGATTTTTATTTCTTCCTATAGTAGATGAAAGCAAAATATTATCGGTTGCTCCTACACATAATAAATCGTCAATATTCATAATTAACGCATCTTGCGCAATACCTTTCCAAACAGAAACATCGCCCGTTTCTTTCCAATACATATAAGCTAAAGCTGATTTTGTACCCGCGCCATCAGCGTGCATAATAATGCAATAATCTTCATCTTGTGTTAAATAATCCGGGATAATTTTACAAAATGCTTGCGGAAACAATCCTTTATCGATGTTTTTAATGGCATTATGCACATCTTCTTTGGAAGCAGAAACTCCTCTTAAATTGTAGCGTTGGCTCGTTTCAGAACTCATTATTGTAGTGTTGTTTGTTGTGTTTGGCAAAGATATAAATAATTAGGTAATGTGCCAATAAGATAATGAGACAATTTGCCAATTCAAAATAAAACAATTTAGAATTAAATAGTATCACAGAAATTTTTACAACCTTTGCAGCTAAGTTGTATACCAAACAATTAAAAAATAGAATTGGAAAAGTTAGAAAATTCATTTGCGAGTTGGTCAGTTTGTCAAATTTGTAAAGGACAAGGAAAAAAAAATCGGAGACAACCTAAAAAGTCGCTTATTCAACAAGAAAAAGTCGCAACTAAAAACGAACAAATAGCTTGTAAAAGTTGTTTGGGTTCTGGTATACTTCCTTCTGTGAATTTTCCTCAAGTTGATAACGAAAACTACCCACACGTGTCAATAATCGGTGCTGGAATTGGCGGTGTTGCTTTAGCAGTAGCGTGTTTACACCGTGGAATTCCATTTACACTTTACGAAAGAGATAAAAGTTTTGCAGACAGATCACAGGGATACGGACTAACGCTTCAGCAAGCCAGTAAAGCAATAAAAGGCTTCGGATTATTTTCATTAAAAGAAGCAATAGTTTCTACAAAACATATCGTTCATACTTCAGATGGAAAAATAATTGGCGAATGGGGACTCAGAAAATGGTTACCATCCGATACAAAAAAACAAGCAAAACATTCAAACTTACACATTTCAAGGCAAGCTTTACGTAACGATTTACTTAACCAATTGGACGAAAACAACAAGGTGCAATGGGGATATCAACTTGTTGATTTTAAAGAATCTGAAAATAAAATTGATTTGAGTTTTCAAGTAAACGGTGAAATTAAAAACGTTCAAACTGATATTTTAGTTGGTGCAGATGGCATTCGAAGTTCAGTCAGAAAATTATTGTTAGGTGAAGAAATTGCACCTTTACGATATTTAGATTGTATGGTGATTTTAGGTATTTGTAAACTAAATGCCTTAAAAAATACAAAAAGCCCTTTACTCGATGGTGCGACTGTATTTCAAACTGCCAATGGAAAAGAACGCATATATATGATGCCATATTCTAAAGAGGCTATAATGTGGCAACTTAGTTTTCCCATTTCGGAAGAAGCAGCAAAAGAAATAAGTAAAAAAGGCAAAAATTCGCTTAAAGAGGAAGCCATACTAAGGACAAATTGGCACACGCCTATTCCAGAAATTATAAAAGCTACTTTAGCATCCGAAATTTCAGGTTATCCTGTTTACGATAGAGAAATAGTAACAACTGAATTATTGAAAACTGGAAAAAACATAACTTTAATTGGTGATGCAGCACATCCAATGAGTCCATTTAAAGGACAAGGCGCCAATCAGGCGTTGTTGGATGCTTTATCTTTGGCAAGAGAAATTACAAAAAAATGTACGAAATCATCAAACTGGAAAGAAATTGGAATTCGAAAAAGCGTACTGAACGATTTTGAATCCGATATGCTATCACGAAGCGCTACTAAAGTGAAAGATTCTGCAGAAGCGGCGAAATTTTTACATACTGAAATAGCTCTTTTTGAAGGTAACGAACCAAGAGGAAGTGTATTTAAGAAAATAGATCTTTAGATAGTTAGATCTTTAGATTTTTAGATAATTAGCCAATTTTTCAATATGACGATGAGTTAACACGGCAATCTATCAATTAATAAATTCTAAGATAACAAAAAAGAGATTTATAATTTCCAAATTTTTCCACCTGATAAGATTATAACAGAATACAATGGTATTAACAAACAAAAAAGAAGATATAAAAACAATTCTTTTTTACTTGTTTTTTCAACCGTTATAATGTCAGTTTTCTTTTTAAAATATCTAAAATTTAAATACAACCATACAATTCCAATAGGATAAAAATAAAGTTTATTAACGCTGTTATCACTACTAAATTTATACATTTCTAATAGAAATATTTTACTTAAAATAAGCATTAATAAAAAGAAATGTACTCCTTGTATTATAAAAACAAGACAAACACTATTAAATATTGGGTCAAAATTTTTATTCAATTTAAAATATGAATAAAATTTTTTATATAAAAAAATATACATTAATTATTATTATTTTTTATTGGGTATATATTTATAATCGCTTAAACTACTAATTTAATCAATCAGCAAATTGGCTAATTGGCACATTGACTAATTATCTTACATTTCTAAAATCATAATTTCTACTCTTCTATTCGCAGCTGCTTGTTCTTCAGTTGCTTCTGGAATGGCAAATTTTGGTTTCGAAACACCAAATCCTTTTACTTTTATACGACGTTCTAAAATGTAATTTGATTGTAAAATACGTTTAACTTGTCTGGCTCTATCTAAAGATAAATTTCGAATATCTTTATCCACACAACAAATATGCCCTTGAATCTCAATATATAATTTTGGATTCATTGTCATAATTCGAATCAATTCAAAAATTTCTCTTTGAGAAGAAGGCATAATGCCAAAGGAATTTTTATAAAACTGAATTTCAGGCAAAACAATTAAAGTTCCTGGTCGAGACAATTGAATTTTTTCTTCTAAAGTAGCGCCTTCTGGGAAATTCATATCCTTTTCCTCAATTGGAATTAATCCGTTTGTTGGATTATCTTTTGGAACTTCCTCCTCTACTTTTGGTTGAATTAACAATGCCTCTTTAGCTAAATCTTTTTCTTGTAAAAAAACGATAATGGCTTTTCTGTTTTCTGCTTTACTATTCGATTTTGCACCTTTTTCGCCTAAAGAAATCGATTTAAAATCTTCCCTAATTTTTACAGAAAGTTTTACTTTATTAAAAATATAATCCACACGTTTTTGCGATAACGTATCATTGTAACCTGATGAACCCACTTCATCCGTAGAACCCGTAATAGAAAGAATTTTTGATTTTTGATTGGCACTAATCCATTTATTCAATTTTGTCAATTCGACTTGATTTAATGCAGATTTATTGTTTTCAAAATAAAACGAAACACTTTCTTGACCAAAAAAGGTAAAAGGCAAAAGGTAAAAGGCAAAAGCAAATAGAAATTTCATTATTTTGAATGTTTTATGATTTTGATAGCCACAAATATAGACTAAAAACTATGCCATTTATTTATCAACGATTAAAATTTCTATACGACGATTCGCTTTTCGTTCCTCTTCATTTTTTTCTGGAATGGGAAAAATAGGTTGCTCTGCATCGAAGCTTTTATAACTTAATCTCGATGTATCAATTCCGTTTACCACTAGATATTCAATGGTTCCAACACATCGTTTTAAAGCAATTTCTTCTTTATCTTTTCCGGGCGTGCAACAAATATGACCGTGAATTTCTATCTTTAATTTCGGATTATCTTTCAATGCTTTTAGTAATTCTTCCCGAGGTTTATAGGATTCTGGATATAAAATATCCGTTCTGTCGTAAAAGAATAAATTTTTAAGTACTAATTTATCACCTTTTTTAGATTTAGAAATACGTGTACCTAAACTTTCTTCTGGAACAACTTTTGGTGGCGCTATTTTTTCTATTTTAAAATGAATTTCTACTTTTCTGTTTAAATCTAAATCTTTCAATTGATTGAAATTTTCTCCTTTAGATTTTACTTCAAACACAGAATTAAAAGAAGACAATCGAATTAAACTTGAAACAAAATTGGCTCTTGCTAATGCTAATGAATCGTTATATTTATTAGAAGAACGCAAATCGCAAAAACCAATAACTTTATGAATTTTTAAATCTTTTGTTTTCATAAATTCATTGAATTTAACCATTTCTTTTTGGCTAAGCTCACTTGAATTGGTATCAAAATAAAGTGTCATCTTTTTTTGTGAAAAAGACGTTAAGCAAAAAATAGAAAATAAACTTATAATTAATGATTTCATAAAATCGTACTTTTTAGTATAACTTAAAACTGACAAAATTATTGTAAAAAAAATGCTTGTTATTTCTAACAAGCATTTTCAAATCTAAACAAATATTATTTAATAAAAAACAATTCTCTGTATTTTGTTAATGGCCAAATTCCATTATCAACTAAAAGCTCTAATTTATCGCAGTGTTCGCGAATTACTTCAAAATATGGTTTTACTTTATTACAGTAAGCAGCTGCCATTTTTTCCGTATTGTCTAAATTATTTGCTTTTTTACGTTCTTCAATCATTTCATCAATATTACGATTGATCCCTTCAATATGTGCAGAAATTTCTTTGATTAACTCAATTTGTTCTTTCGCAATTTTTGTGAAATCTTTTTCGAAAATATCTTTTAAACCTTTTACGTTTTCAATTAACGTATTTTGATATTTAATAGCTGTAGGAATTACGTGATTACGAGCTATGTCTCCTAAAACTCTTCCTTCAATTTGAATTTTTTTCGTGTACTCTTCTAATTCAATTTCGTAACGTGATTCTACTTCAATGTGATTCATTACACCTAATTCTGCAAATAAATCAAATGCTTTTTTAGAAACTTTCGCTTTTAATGCTTCTGGAGTAGTTTTATGATTACTTAATCCGCGTTTTTTAGCTTCTTTTTCCCAAGCATCGCTATATCCGTCACCTTCAAATAAAATGGCTTTTGTACCTTTTATGTATTCTCTTAACGTATTGAAAATCGCTTCGTCTTTCTTTAAATCTTTCGTTTCAATTAATACATCAACTTCTTTTTTGAAGTCGATTAATTGTTTGGCAACAATTGAATTTAAAGTAGTCATTGAAACGGCACAGTTAGCTGTTGAACCCACCGCTCTAAATTCGAATTTATTTCCTGTAAACGCAAATGGCGAAGTTCTGTTTCGATCTGTATTGTCTAATAAAACATCTGGTAATTTTCCAACTACGTTTAATTTTAAATCTGTTTTTTCTTCTGGAGATAATTTTCCTTTCGTAACACCTTCTAATTCTGCTAATACTTTTGTTAATTGTTGACCAATAAACACAGAAATAATTGCCGGTGGCGCTTCATTTGCTCCTAAACGGTGGTCGTTACTTGCTGATGCAATTGACGCTCTTAATAATTCTTCGTAATCGTGAACCGCTTTAATTGTGTTGATAAAAAACGTTAAGAACATTAAATTACTCATTGGCGTTTTTCCTGGAGACAATAAATTGATTCCAGTATCTGTTGCTAAAGACCAGTTGTTATGTTTACCTGAACCATTTACACCTTTAAAAGGTTTTTCGTGGAATAAAACTTTGAAATCGTGTCTTTCAGCAACTTTTTCCATTACATCCATTAATAAGGAGTTATGGTCAACTGCTAAATTGGTTTCTTCAAAAATTGGAGCCAATTCAAATTGTCCTGGCGCTACTTCATTATGACGCGTTTTAACAGGAATACCTAATAACATACATTCGTATTCTAATTCTCTCATATATTGTAAAACACGAGTTGGAATAGAACCAAAATAATGGTCATCTAATTGTTGTCCTTTTGAAGACGTGTGTCCTAATAAAGTTCTACCAGTAGCAATAATATCAGGTCTTGTAGCTGCTAAAGCAGAATCAATTAAGAAATATTCTTGTTCCCAACCTAACGTTGGTGTAATTTTTTTAACATTTTTATCGAAATATTTAGCTACTTCTGTAGCAGCAGTATCAATCGCACTTAATGCTCTTAATAAAGGTGTTTTATTATCTAAAGCTTCCCCTGTATACGATACGAAAACAGTAGGAATACATAAAGTACTACCAAAAATAAATGCAGGAGATGTTGGATCCCAAGCTGTATAACCACGAGCTTCAAATGTATTTCTAATTCCACCATTTGGAAATGATGAAGCATCTGGTTCTTGTTGAACCAATTGCGAACCTCCAAATTTTTCTACTGGGTCTGAACCGTCCATTGATGTTTCGAAAAAAGCATCGTGCTTTTCAGCAGTAGTTCCTGTTAATGGTTGAAACCAGTGTGTATAATGTGTAACCCCTTTTGACAAAGCCCACTCTTTCATTCCCATTGCTACGTAATCTGCAATTTTACGATCGATTTTTGTTCCTAATTCAATAGCGCTTTTAACTGCTTTATAAGCATCAGGAGTTAAAAATTGACGCATTGATTTGTCGTTGAACACATTAGAAGCAAAAATTTCTGATTTTCTTGCTGTTTCTTCAAAAGAAACTGGTTTTCTACTTGTAGCTTTATCTAAAGCTTGGAAACGAAGTGTAGCCATAAAGTTAGGTTTTAAAATTAATTTCTAAATTTTACACTACAAAAGTATAAAATATTTACAAATAAAAAAACTTACCCCCTAAAATTTTAGGGGTAGATTAAAAATATTTTAATTTTCAATATATTTTAAAGAAAAAACCAGGGGTCAAACTAACAAAAACGTAAAATCACATTTTTAATCTGAATGAAGCTAAAAATTTCTGAATTTTAATTTATATTTGCTAAAAATCAATTATTATGACAGTTTGGATTATTTTTCTAATCGCAATTTCTATATTTTTAGCACTCGATTTAGGTGTTTTTAATAAAAATCCTCATATCATTAGTAGTAAGGAAGCCTCTAAATGGACTATTTTGTGGGTAACATTATCGTTTATGTTTTCTGGCGTGGTCTATCTTTTATACAGCGGAGGTCACATTGAAAACCCAACTAATTTAAAACCAACAGACGCCTCATTAAAGTTCATTACTGGATATTTAATAGAACTTTCCTTAAGTGCTGATAATATTTTTGTAATAGCCATTATTTTTTCATCCTTTAAAATCCCACAAAAATACCAACACAGAGTTTTATTTTGGGGAATCATAGGCGCTATTGTTTTTAGAGGTTTAATGATATTTTTAGGTGTAGCACTTATCAATAGATTTGAATGGATTATATACGTTTTTGGTGCTTTCTTAATTTTTACAGCTATGAAAATGCTATTTAGTAAAGAGGAAGAAGAATTTGACCCTAAGGATTCTAAAATATATAAGCTAATAGGTAAAATATTTCCAGTTCATACCGAAATTGAAGGACAGAAATTTTTTATTAGAAAAGAAAACATAAATTATGTAACACCTTTATTTATTGCATTAATTGTTATTGAAGTAATGGATGTAATTTTTGCATTAGATAGTGTTCCTGCTATTTTAGCCATTACTTCTGACCCGTTTTTGGTTTTCAGTTCTAATATTTTTGCGATTTTAGGATTACGTTCTATGTATTTCTTCTTAGCGAATATGATTGAAAAATTTAGTTATATTGAATACAGTTTAATTGCTATTTTAACTTTTGTTGGTGTAAAAATGTTATTGATTCATCACTTCCCAGAATATTTTCCAGAATGGTTATCATTAGCATTTATTGCATTATCAATTACAATTGGGGTTGTAGTTTCATTACAAAAAAATAAAGAATAAAATTTGTTATTCTAATTCAATACTATAAAAAATAAATAATGAAAATATATACTAAAACAGGTGACACCGGCACTACTGCCCTTTTCGGAGGAACAAGAGTACCAAAAGACCATATCCGAATTGAAAGTTACGGAACAGTTGACGAATTAAATTCACATATTGGGTTAATTCGTGATCAAGATTTCAATGCACATTATAAAGATATTTTAATTGAAATTCAAGACCGTTTATTCACTGTTGGTGCTATATTAGCCACACCACCTGAAAAAGAAGTATTAAAAAACGGTGAAAAACGTTTACAAAACTTAGGTATAATTGAAAGTGATATCGAATTACTTGAAAAAGAAATTGATGCTATGGAAGAAGCATTGCCTCCAATGACACATTTTGTTTTGCCAGGCGGACATACAACCGTGTCATATTGTCATATCGCACGTTGTGTATGCAGAAGAGCCGAGCGTTTAGCAGTGCATTTAGACCATAACGAACCTGTTGCAGAGATTGCAATTAAATATTTAAACCGACTTTCTGACTATTTATTTGTATTGGCACGAAAGTTGTCTTATGATTTAAACGCTGAAGAAGTAAAGTGGATACCTAGAAAATAAGTTTTAGAAATCCCAAAAGTATAAATTCCAAAACCCAAAAAAGGAATACGTTTTAAATAATTAAATATTTGAATTTTAACTATTTGGAATTTGTTTTTTACATTTTGGAATTTAAGAAAATTAAGTTCTTAAAATTTATTAAAAAATAATTCAAAAAAAACTTGTCTTTTTAAGTAATAAATTTATTTTTGCATTAAACTATAAAATCTAAATAAGATGTATTGGACGTTAGAATTGGCATCATATTTAAGTGATGCGCCTTGGCCTGCTACAAAAGACGAATTAATTGACTACGCCATCAGAGCTGGAGCACCA
>NZ_JBEIET010000061.1:0-12653 GCF_040382755.1 Flavobacterium sp. | reverse complement strand
GGACACTGGTTGTTAGGTGCTTATTTTACAGCCACTTCATTTATTGGAATGATTGCTTTAGCAGGAGTAATGGTACGAAATTCGGTCTTACTTATCGATTTTATTGAAATCCGACTAAACGAAGGTATTCCATTAAAACAAGCCATTATTGAAGCGGGCGCTGTAAGAACGACTCCAATTTTATTAACTACTGGAGCTGTTGTAATTGGAGCGGTCATTATATTATTCGATCCAATTTTCCAAGGATTAGCCATATCACTTGTTTTTGGAGCAATTGTATCTACAGTATTAACATTATTAGTTGTGCCAATTATTTACTATATCACGGAAAGAAAAAAGTGGGAAAATAAAAATACGGAGGAAATTAACCAATAATATTTGACTTATGAAACTAGTAATAATAACATCAATTTCAGAATTTGAAAAAGAAATAAAACAAATTTTGGTACAAGCAAATGTGAAAAATTTTTCATACAAAGAAGTTATTGGATACCACAACTCAAGTAATGAAGCCATAGGCGAAAACTGGTTTGGTACAGAAATGAATGAAAATGAAAGTATATTGTTTTATGCTTTCGTACCTGTTGAAAATGTGGATTTGGTTTTTACTGCTATAACTAAATTTAATTCGCAACAAGAAACCAAATCAAAAATTCATATAGCAGCAATAAATATTGAAAAATCAAATTAATAAAAAAAATAAGTATGAAAAACAGAATCATCCGAGCCATAGCTGGAAGTTTTGTACTAATTAGTATTTTACTTTCTATATATGTAAACCAAAATTGGTTGTGGTTTACCGCCTTTGTAGGTGTAAATTTATTACAATCTTCTATTACCAAATGGTGTTTAATGGAAGATATTTTAGCCAAATTAGGCGTTAAAGACTAACAAAAAAGCCGTTCTGATTTTTCAGAACGGCTTTTGATTTTTAGTTTAAAACCAGCTTATACCACTTTTAAAATATAATAGTTTTTCTTTCCTTTTTGAAGTAAAACGAACGTGTTCGCAATTAAATCGTTAGTAGAAATTACGTATTCTTCTGTTACTTTTATTTTGTTTACGGAAACGGCATTTTCTTTTAATGCTCTTCTGGTTTCGTTTCCTGAAGATAAAAATCCAGATTTCACAAAGGCATCTACAATTGGGTAACCCGCTTGTATTTCTGCTAAAGTAATTTCCGCTTGATCTAAACTTTGGAAAACATCCGCTAACGTTTTTAAATCTAATAGTTTTAAATCGTCCACGGTTGGTTTAAAGAAGGCTTGTGATGCAAAAACTGCTTTTTCGTGTTCTGCTGCACCGTGAATCATTACGGTTAATTCTTCGGCTAATTTCTTCTGTAATACTCGTAAATGTGGCGCTTCAACGTGTTCCGCTAATAACGCTTCAATCGTAGCTTTATCTAAGAATGTGAAAATTTTAATATATTTTTCGGCATCAACATCGGTTGTGTTGAACCAAAATTGGTAAAATTCATACGGTGATGTTTTATCCGCATCCAACCAAATGTTTCCTTTTTCCGATTTTCCGAATTTCGAACCATCTGCTTTTGTAATTAACGGACACGTCATTGCAAACGCTTTTCCTTCTGTTTCAGAATCTACGTTCATTCTTCGGATTAATTCTGTACCAGTTGTGATGTTTCCCCATTGGTCGCTTCCACCCATTTGTAATTTACAATTGTGGTGTTTGTGCAAATGATAAAAATCGTACCCTTGAATTAATTGGTATGTAAATTCTGTAAAACTCATTCCTTCGCCTTCACCAGACAAACGTTTTTTCACAGAATCTTTACTCATCATATAGTTAACTGTAATGCGTTTTCCCACTTCACGAACAAAATCAATGAACGAGAAATCTTTCATCCAATCGTAATTATTGACTAAAACTGGGGCTTGTGCATCCGTAGCATTGAAATCTAAAAACCGAGACAACACACCTTTAATTCCTTCTACATTATGATTTAAAGTGGCTTCATCTAATAAATTTCTTTCGTTTGATTTTCCTGATGGATCACCAATCATACCTGTCGCACCGCCGACTAAAGCGTAGGGTTTATGTCCGAATTTTCGCAAGTGCATTAATAAAATAATAGGCACTAAACTACCAATATGTAAGGAATCTGAAGTAGGATCAAAACCAATATAAACTGCAGTTGGCTCTTTTAAAAGTTGCTCTTCTGTTCCTGGCATCGCATCGTGTACCAGACCTCTCCATTGTAATTCTTCGATTAAATTTCTCATTTTATTTTTTTATTTCTTCACCCTCAGCAACAGCGTCTGGGTCTTCATTATTTTCTAAAATATCTAAAATAGGTTCTGTAAATTCTTGTTCGTTGGCTAAACTTCTGTTTAACGATAAAACTAAACTTGGTAATAAAATTAAATTGGTTAGCATTCCGAATAATAATGTAATGGAAACCAAACCTCCTAAAGCTACTGTTCCTCCGAAATCCGATAAAGTAAATACCGAAAATCCGAACAATAACACAAAAGATGTATAAAACATACTCGGTCCTTCTTCTTCTAATGTGGAGAAGATTGATTTTTTAATTTTCCAATTATTTCGAACCAATTCTTGTCGGTATTGCGCTAAGAATCGTATCGTATCATCTACGGAGAGTCCGAATGCAATTCCGAAAACCAAAATAGTTGAGGGCTTAATAGGAATACCTAAATAACCCATCAATCCAGCCGTAGCTAATAAAGGTAATAAATTCGGAATCAATGCCACAAAAATCATTTTCACCGAACGGAATAAGAAAAATATTAAAGCACCTGTTAATGCTAAAGCAAAAAGAAGCGATTCTATTAAATTGTCTAATAAATAACTGGTTCCTTTTTGAAATAATAAGGCTTTTCCAGTAATGGTAACTGTGAAACGTTCTTTAGGAAATAATTTATTGATTCGGTCATTTAATTTTTCTTCCACTTTCACCATTTCATCTGTGCTGACTTCTCTCATAAAAGTTGAGATTCGAGCATATTGCCCAGTGGAATCTACATAACTTTTCAATGGATTATTTTTACTGTCTTTTGATGAATTTTTTAAATAAGGCAAAATAAAAGCTTGCTCTTGCGAATCGGGTAAATCGTAAAAATCGGCATTTCCGTTGTAATACGCTTGTTTCGAAAACTTCACTAAATTGACAATAGAAACGGGTTTTGAAAGTTCAGGAATGGCTTCAATTTCCGATTGCAACTCGTCCATTTTCTTCAAAGTTGAAATCTTCATTACGCCTTTTTTACGCTTCGTGTCAATTAAAATCTCCACAGGTAAAACCCCTTTAAATTCTTTTTCAAAAAAACGAATGTCTTCAAAAAACGCATTGTTTTTAGGCATATCTTCTAATATACTTCCAGAAATATTGATTTTATAAACGCCAATTATTCCAAGTATTAAAATCCCAACAGCTACCGAATACACACGAACATTATGATATTTTACTTGGTTGATAATCCAATTTTTAAAATTCACCAAATAGCCGCGCTCCAAATGTTCCAAATGTTTTGCTTTTGGTATGGGCATAAAACTGAAGAAAATTGGAATTACGAATAAACTCAGCACAAAAAGCGCCATAATGTTAATGGAAGTTACAATTCCAAATTCTTGTAACAATTTATTATCGGTAATAATGAATGTAGCAAAACCTACGGCTGTTGTTACATTTGTAATGAAAGTTGCGGTTCCTACTTTAGTTAAAACACGTTGTAAACCTTTGGCTTTGTTTCCGTGAATTCGCGTTTCTTGATGGTATTTATTGGTTAAGAAAATACAATTCGGAATACCAATAATAACAATTAACGAAGGTACTAAAGCCGTTAATACAGTAATTTCATAACGCAATAATCCCAAAAATCCGAAAGACCACATCACGCCAATCATCACCACAAAAAGCGCCATCATAGTGGTACGAAACGAACGGAAAAAGAAATAGAAAATTAACGAAGTTACCAATAAAGTAGCCCCAATGAACAAGCCGATTTCGCTAATAATTGCTTTGGCATTTAAGGTTCTAATGTAAGGCATTCCTGAAACTTTGATATCCGTTTTTGCGGTTTCTTTAAACGTTTCTATAGCTGGAATTAGTTTGTTTAAAACAAATTCTTTTCTTTCGGGTTTGTTTACGATGTCTTTTTTAAGATAAATGACGCTTCTCACCACGCCACTTTTTTTATTGAACAATAAGCTTTCGTAAAAAGGCATTTTGTTTAATAAATCTTGTTTTTTGGCATTCAAATAAGCAGCATCAGCTACTTTATTTTGATCTATAAAAGGTTTGGTTTGAAAGGTTTGTAACGAATCATTTTTAACTAAATCCTGAATTTCATTGAATGATAACACACCATCGACTTCTTTGTTTTTAGCAATAGAAGCCATCATTTTGTTCCAAGATTTAAACGTTTTTGGTTTAAAAACATCGGCACTTTTAACGGCAAAAATGATTACATTACCTTCTTCGCCGAATTTCTTTAAAAAATCGGTGTAGGCAATATTGTCTTTATGGTCGTTGGGTAATAAATTGGCTTCGGTTTGTGTAAAACGGATGTATTTCCATTGCGATGCCATAAAAATAGTAAACAAAGCAATGCACAAAAGCACCCAATGTCTATTTCTTAAAAGCGTACGCGCTACAAAATTCCAAAAACTGGTGTTTAACCACTTCGTCATGATATGATTTTAGTGTGCAAAGGTAAGAATTATGATGAATTATATATAATTTTTAACCATATAAGTCATATAAGTTGGTTATGTGTTTAAAACAATACTACCCAACTTGTAAAAGCAAATCGAGTAGTAAGTTTTGTTTAGAATATGTGATTATTTTCTGTCTAAATATTTAGAGTGGTTTTATGCTCTTATTATTTAATATTGTTTTACTTCTACCAAACAGTATATATACAATCAAACTAATTGACAAACAAGAGTAAATAAATCCATTTAAAGAACTATTTGTGTCTTTAAAATTACTATCAAAAATTAAAGTTAGTAGATAAAACATTCCTAAAAAAATTAATATCAAAAACAATATATTAATTCTCTCGTGAATTTTAAAATGTTCTATTAAATAAGTTGAAAAAAATATTAAAAGAATATAAAAACTAAAAGTCAAGTAAATAATCATCAAAAACGATATTGATAAAAATTCTGTAAATTCAAATTTACAAATTTTTAAATCAATAAAATCAACTCTAAAAGCAGAAAGCAATGAATATAAAATAGAATACATAAATATTGCTGAAATTGTTTTTAAAAAAAATAGTAAATATTTTCATTTTAACAATTTATTATGCTTTTTCTTATCAAAATAATAAAGCAAATACACATTTATAGCAACACTAATAAATGTATATATAAACTCATTTATTGAGCTTTTATCGTTTAGCATATGTCTTTCAAAAACAAATTTAGACACAAAGAAATATAAACCCATAATGATTGCTGTAAATACAATAAAATTTATTTTTTTATATACTTCATACTTTTCATAAATATATATAAAAAGCAACCAAACAACTAAATAAAAACTAAACAATAAATAAATTAAAAGTAAATAAAACCAAGATAAAAAATCAAGCATATTAAATGTATTAAATTTAATACTTAATTCTATGAAATCAAGCTTAATACATAAAAGAAAGCTAAAAATTAAAGAATACAAGACTATTGTAACAATAGCCTTTAATAATATTTTAAAAAAATCCATATAAAATTAATTACAGCTTAAATTTGATTTTGGTTGTGTGAGATTTCGTAGTGTATTTAAAAAAATACTACCCGACTTACGATAGCAAATCGAGTAGTAAGTTTTGTTTAGAATATGAGTTTATTTTTTGTCTAAATATTTCAATAGTTTTTTATATAATTTAACAATAGCGATAACTATAATTATCAATATAATAAACATAAGAGTTTGTAATAAAAATAAACCAAAACTAAATTCATTAAAAATTTTTCCCATAAGAAAATATTGAAATTTAGGATTTTTTATAAAATTTTATTAAAATTTTAATTAAATATAAGATTGCAATAATAATAAACACATACATAACAACTCTTATTGCGCCAGTTGTTGAAAAAATTAAAAATGACTTCATAACTTTACTATTAAATATTAATTAATCTAAACATCATTTTTCTTATCTAAATATTTTGTAATTTTTCTGTAGAGTTTAATTATATAATATATCACCACAATTAAGAGAATAATATTTATTATAGGTATTAATATTCCCAATAAATAATGAAAATAATATTCAAATGTTTCCGGATGTTGTACTTTTATTTCTTTCATAATTTAATAATGAATTGTTGCATAAATTGAACCATTGTTTTTAAGAAATTTAATCTGAAAATGTTCTGATGCTGTAAATACAGTGCCAATACCTTCTAAAAAAATAAAATGTACCATATTTCCATAAACATCGACCTCTGCACTATTTGGAAACCCTGCAGTATTATTAGTTGTTGAGTTAGTTTGATGCCATTCTTTTCCTAATGTCATACCTGTAATTTCACTAGTAACGGCAGTTACACTGAAAGGATTTGTATTTTGTTTAACAGAAAGTTCTAAATTAATAAATATACCTAGATCAAAAACTGCTTTTGATATTCTTTCGCCAAGATTAATATTGTTTACTTGTGTTGTACAATTAGAACTATTTCCAGTGTTTAAATAATCTTCCAAATCATTAGCATTATTAAATACCTGTCCATTTGTAGCATTTACAGTTGGGTCAATTGTAAAAGTTGTACCTGTAATTTCAGCCACATCTGTCAACTTATCAATTTTTTCAATTTTCTCTAAACTTGTCAAATTTTGCAGTATACTTTGCTGTGTTGTTGCACTCTGTCCCGATAACCAAGCACCATGTTGAAGTAAAAAAACAAAAGCACTTTGTTTTGTCTGATTAATCTGGACTGTAGTTAAATCATTTGAATTTTGAGATAATGTAGTAAAGATAGCTTGAATATTGCTTAATGCATATTCGACAGCACCTTTATTGGCTCTGGTTAATCCACCATTATTTTTAAAAAATTCTTTAATATCATAAAAGAGCCAAAAATTATTTGACATTACATCTCTAAAGTCAGTTAAAGAACTTGTATATGCAATTACTTGTCCAGCAAAGATAAAATCAACATTATTTAAATCCACATCACCATCATAAGAATTTGGAATGAAAATACCTGAATATTCGTCTGAACCTCCACCGCTATTTCCGTTATTGTTGTTTCCTGTGCCGGTTGGAATTCCATTATTACCACTGCCTGAATTTTGGATGCCGGTATAAATATAAGATACATGTGTTGAAACGCACTTATTACACATATCACAAGGACCAGTACAGCCAGTACAATGAAAAGAGTAAGTTATTACTTCAGAAAAACCTTCTCTTCCAGAAATTCTGTTGTAAACCATTTCAGAACTTTCAAGTGTTCTAGCGTCTGTTGGGTTTGCTTTTTCAGTATTAAAAAATATTATTTCATTCCATTCTGTTCCTACTTTTTCGTATACTAAATTATAATATTCTTTAGCGTTTAAGTCTTCTGAAAGCGGATAAATTTTAAACAAATTAATGCGTTTATTTATTTGTATTTCTTGTTTTCAAAACAAACAACTCCATTATTAAATATAAACTCAATAGTAAATATATACATGTAGGTATATAAAAAAGCCAATGTTTTAAAAAAGTAGTTTTAAATATGTAGACTAAAAAAATATATTGAATTATCAAACTTAAAGCAATCCAAATTTTTTTTGTTTCGAAAATTTTGATAAAACTTAATATTATTAAAATGATAAATAATAAGTTCAAAAAACTTATAAAACTCTCATAAAAATTTTGATAAAAACTAATAATTTCCCCAAAGTAATTTAAAAACAAAAAGGGTATGAGCATAAATAGAAAAGGCGAAATATGATCATAAGGAATGTTAATTAATAAAAACATACAAATTGTTGCTGTTTTTATTGCTTTTAAATTTTTCATTTTTTATCCATTATTTTGAGGTGAAGTTCCTCCGTTAGTGTCTTTTGTACCACCTGTTGGTGTTGGTAAATCCCTTAAAACTTCACCAAGTGTTCCTGGTGTTTGTCCGTCCCATAAAATATTAGGTGACTCACAACTTGGTAAATTAACAGTCGTATTTGTTTCAAACATCACTATAGCTATGTCTGTACAATTTAAACTTGATAAATTATAAACAGGGTTATTGTTTGCGAAATTTACAGTTCCATTAATTAAATTTGATAATTGAGAAGCCGTTATTGGAACACTTAAACTAACATCATAAGAAGTGTTTTCATTATTATGGAATTCGCCTGGAACATTGTAAAAATCATTGGGGTTTGGTGAGATGGTATTAGGAACAATAGATTGTGCTCCTGATTTCGGATAAAACCCCAGTGAACGTACTTTGTTTCCCTGTTTTATGGTAATAAATGAATGACCGACTCCTCCGTTTAAAGTAAACAAATCATGATCGCCTGCATCTGGTTGGTCTGCAGCTATAGTTAAAACAGCTCCCTGTGTTGTATTAAAACAACTTAAATAATTAGCCATATTTGTTATTGGTGTACTGTCTCCTAAATCTACAGGTAGCCCATTTATTGTGCCATTGGTCAATAAACTGAGAGTATTATTAATTTCTTCTAAAACTTCTGGGGTATTTCCATTATTCTCACAATAATTAATTGCCTCATCAATACAAGTCTCACTTTCATCAGAATAATTATTCGCAATCAAATAATTTGTAATACTTTGCTGTGTTGTTCCAGACTGCCCACCTAACCAAGCACCATTTTGAAGTAAAAACTGAAATGCTCTTTGTTTTGTCTGATTAATCTGGACTGTAGTTAAATCATTTGAATTTTGAGATAATGTAGTAAAAATAGCTTGAATGTTGCTTAATGCATATACAACAGCATCTTTATTGGCTCTGGTTAATCCGCCATTATTTTTAAAAAATTCTTTAATATCATAAAAGAGCCAAAAATTATTTGACATTACATCTTTTAAGTTAGGAGGTAAAGAACTTGTATATGCGACTACTTGTCCAGCAAAGATAAAATCAGGATTATTTAAATCCACATCACCATCATAAGAATTTGGAATGAAAATACCTGAATATTCGTCTGAACCTCCACCGCTATTTCCGTTATTGTTGTTTCCTGTGCCAGTTGGAATTCCATTATTACCACTGCCTGAATCTTGGATGCCGGTATAAATATAAGTTATTGTCGTTCTAATACATTCACCAGTTGGACATGCAAAGCCATCACACGCTCCGCTACATGATCCATTACAATGAACACTATATGTGATTTCTTCCGTAAAACCTTCCCTTCCAGAAATTCTGTTGTAAACCATTTCAGAGCTTTCTAATTTTCTTCCGTCTGTTGGATTATTTTTTTCAGTATTAAAAAATATTATTTCATTCCATTCTGTTCCTACTTTTTCGTAAACTAAATTATAATATTCTTTAGCGTTTAAGTCTTCTGAAAGCGGATAAATTTTAAACGAATAAGTGGTTTTATTGTTTGTTGGATTAACGTATTTTTTAATACCAATAGTGTCTGTAATAAATTCTGATTCAATAGTTCTAGCTTGAAAATCTGTAGATTTACTTATACCTGCTTTTTTTAGATAATCAAATTTATTTATACCTGTTTCATTTTTAAATTGCTTAAAGCTTATTTCATTTTTATCTTCATCGTGATGATGCACACGATTTTCAAATAGTTCTTCGCTACAACTAATAGCAAATAGCACAGTTACTAAAAGTAGGATGTTTTTCAATTTTTGTTTGGGGTTTTTCATAAATTAAAATTTAAAGTTAATAAAAATATTTTTACTAATATAATAAAATTTTTAATATAGGACAATAACTCCTATAAAATATTTATATTATGTGGCAAATTTTGTATGTGCGAAAAAAAGTAAATACAAAATTTTTAGAGGATTTTGGTTTTAACCTTAAAAAAGTTAGAATTCAGAAAGGTATAACTCAAGCACAGCTTGCAATTGATTGTGATGTAGATGTTTCTGTTATAAGTAGAATTGAACGTGGTGTAGTAAACACATCTTTATCAAATATAAAAACTATTGCCATTTCATTAGATGTTGATATAAAGAATTTATTTGAATTTTAAAAAATCTCTAAATCCCCAAGTTCAATGTAAAAGATAGTTTTATGGCAATATTTTGATCAAATGTTGATAATTGATACGGTCCATATCTGTAATAGGTAGCTAAACCAAAGCCTTTAAATATGTTTTGCAATTCAAATCCACTTTCAAAAAAACCTTTTTCCATAGTTTTAAATGCAATACCTTCATGATTTTCAGGATGAGTAAAACCACCAAAAGCGACTTTAGTTCCTAAAATTAATATCGGTTTAATGCTTTTTGAAATTTGAAATTTATTAAAGTAGTGTTTCATCTGAAAAAGTGAATACCTGTCTGAAAAAAATTCATTAAAATACATGGTTTCAAAAGACGTTTTATTAGCAAATGTAATTCGCCTTAAAATGGCTTCTCGGTCTAAATTATTTGGCGCTACACTATATAAATGGGATAGTGGTGCGTTGCCTAAACTAATTCCTCCTTGTAATAAAAAAGTGGTTTTTTGTCCTGATAAGTATTTCTTTTCTTGATAAACTCGGGCATCAATTTTTGTAAATTCAATGTTTTCGCTCAGTACATTTGGGATTGCGTGAGACACCTGCAAAATTATTTTTGGGAATCCTTTTTCTACTTCTAAAATTTCTTGTGGTGCTTGTAAAAATTTACTATTTGGCGACCATTCCAAACTTAAAGTTGCTAAAGTTAAATTGTATATTTTATATGATTTATTTGGTGCAATAAATTCGTAATCAAATAAAGGATTAATTCTGGAACGACTTATTTTAAAAGTAGTTTCAATTTTAGAAATGAATTTCGATTCAAAAGTCAGTTCATACGATTGATGGTTATAAAATGTTGAAAGATTAAAGGGTCTTGGATCGTACAATTTAAATTTTTTAGAATCGGCTATTAAAGTTAAATCGGCAAATTCAATAATATCGTCTGTAAAGGAACCCGAAATCCAACTATCCGAATTTTTTGAAATCCGAAACGCACTTCCAAGTTGACTTTTAAAAATACCGTCTCGTGTGCCATATGCGCCATAACCAAATAGTTTATAATAAGGTGAAAAGCGATCGTTTGTAGCAATTCCTATACCCAATCGGAAACCTTCGTAACTGTTATATTTAAAAATATCGCGCGCTCGAAAATCAAACCAACCAAACGGAATTTGTCCGTTAATTAGTTTTTTGCCAAAATAAATTTTCTTTTCAATTTTTGTTGCGGTTACTAAACTGTCTAATGTTTGATAGGTGTTTTGTGACCTTTCGTCTAACGTGTCGTTTGAAATTGTATTAAAAAAAGCAGTATTTTTTTTAATAGCACTTTTATCAATCTGAATTTGATATCGCTGTCTATTTTGAAGTTGTGTAAAGTTATAATTACTATAATCTCTATAAATTTTTACAAATAAATCGTTTGAATAATCGTATTTTTTGGAGGTATTTGGCAAATTGTCAAACTGGATAGTTTCTCCTAAAAAATCAATATTTTGTTTTCCTTTTCCTTTAGTTATTAATATGTTTTGAGAAACAGGAAACCACGATTTTTCAGTATTAAACGAGCCAAAAATAGTTTCAGCTTTTACATTGATAATGCTATTTATTAGAAAAGTAATTTTAGTAATGGCATTTGTTTTTAAATCAACAATAGCCACACCTTTTAATTTATTTTTTTTGATGCTTTTTTTTAATTCAAATTGCAACACTATTTCATTACCATTTGGTTTAATTATCGTATCAGTTATTTCAAATTTATATTTTAGTGATCCATCAGTTGAAAAAGGATTTTGAAAAGTAAATTGTAAAATTTTCAATTGTTTTTTACTCAAATCAAAGGGCATAAATTCTTGTCCTAATAATTCGTAAACAGGTTGTTTTAAACCCGCCATTTTTATCCCAATAATAATTTCTTTTTTCTTGCCTTTTTCGAAAGAAATTTTTGAAACTTTTTCGGTTTGATAAACATGTTGTTTGGTAATAATTTTCTTGAATTTATAACTTGAAGAATCTATTATAAATTTCGTTTTTCGCTTGTTCTTAAAAACCGTATCAATTGAAGCAGAAATAGAATCTGGATCCGCAGAAACAATTGATTTTTCGTAAAACGTATAACTAAAATCAGGCGTTTTTATTTGGTTTTTGCTTTGTAATTGAATAATACTGGTTATTAAATTTTCAGTAGTTTTACGGTGCTTTGAAGTTGTCTTTTGAGCCATTGCCCCAAAAGAACTAAAAAAAATAAACCACACGAGTATTCTCATTTACAAGAAATTAAAAGCAAATATACATATAATAAAAAAGCGCCCAATTACTTGAACGCTTTTATTTATTTTAAAATTTATTTTGCTTCGTTGAAACGTTTTGTTACTTCGTCCCAGTTTATTACATTGAAAAACGCTTCAATATAATCAGGTCTTCTGTTTTGGTAATTTAAATAATAGGCGTGTTCCCATACGTCTAAACCTAAAACAGGAGTTCCGCCACAACCAATTCCTGGCATTAAAGGATTATCTTGATTT
>NZ_JBEIET010000060.1:0-12653 GCF_040382755.1 Flavobacterium sp. | reverse complement strand
CCCATACTACTTGGATCCACAGGGTAAAACAATCCTTTTTCAGCTACTGCTTCACGTAATACTTGAGTAATTACAGCTGGTTCGGTAGTGACTTGCAAATTATTTTCGTCTATTTCTATAATTTTATTTAAACGTTCTAAGGATAAGCCTATTCCACCAAAAATAGATAACGCACCACCGCTCAAACCCGTTCTTGCGCCTATTGGTGTAGTTGGAATTTTATATTGATTGGCTACTTTTAGAATTTCAGAAATTTCTTGTGCATTGGAAGGTTTAAGAACTACTTGTGGTGGAAATGATAAATCTTCCGTTTCGTCGTGACCAAAATGCGATAGTGTTTCAGCATCTGTAAAAATATAATTTTCGCCTACAATTGCGGTTAATTTTTGAAAAGCTTCGGTATTGAAATTCATATATTTAATTGGTTTTTATATTTTTTTGCCACAAATTCACAAATTATTATTTTTTTAAATTCGAAAAAAAATGAATTGACTAAATATGAACAAATGTAATTAATATTGTAAATTTAAATTTGTCAATTCGTGGCAAAACTTTTTTTGCAACAAATTTTTATACGTTGATGATTTATTTGCTTTGCATATTTAGAATTTAACAAATTTTACAAAACAATTCTTTTGTATTCTAAAGAATTATTATTGAAATTTACAATTATTGCTAATTTATTGGCTGAAACTTTCAAATAATTCATTGCTTGCGCAATGTGCGAATCAGAAATAGAATTACAACATTTTACTTCTAAAATGATTTTATCAAATAACACAAAGTCTGCATAAAATTTATGTTTCAAAAATATATCTTTATATTTAACATTATACTCTTTCTCTCTTTCGAAAAAAATCAAAGATTTTTCTAATTCGTATTCAATTGCATCTTTATAAACAATTTCAGAAAATCCTTTCCCTAAATTTGAATGAATATCAAACATGATACCCATTATTTTATAACTTTCAGATTTATAAATTATGTTTGACATTTACTTATGTTTTTGAATTTGTGGCTTGCATTTATTTAATTATCAAATTTACTTTTTTTGAAAACGAATGCCCTAGCCCTGATAGGAGCGGTATCCTTTTTATTTAAGTTTCCTGAGGCACTCGAAGGCAACTTAAATAAAAAGATTTAGCGGATAGCAGGAATGGCTTCTTTTAAAAAAAATTATTACTTTTACACAAAGCAATTTTAATTGAGTAAAAATAATAAAATATCTGCACTTTCCGAAAAAGACGGAATAATTAAACCTGAAATAGTAAGTTCTCAGGTAGCAAAGCACATTCAGGCTTTTAGAAAGCAAGAAGTTAGTGCAGTTGAGTTGATTGAAAAAATTATTTTAGGCGACAAAGTGGCTTTGAGTAGAGCTATTACTTTAATTGAAAGCACCAACCCTATCCATTTTGAGAAAGCGAACGAAGTTATAAATGGTTGTTTGCCTTATGCGAATAATTCAGTTCGAATTGGTATTACAGGTGTGCCTGGCGTAGGAAAAAGTACATTTATAGAAGCGTTTGGAAAACACCTAACCAACATTGGAAAAAAAGTTGCAGTTTTGGCTATTGATCCAAGCAGCACATTAAGTCACGGAAGTATTTTGGGAGACAAAACCCGAATGGAAGAATTGGTAAAAGATGAAGATGCCTTTATTCGACCAAGCGCTTCAGGTGAAAGTTTAGGTGGAGTAGCTAGAAAAACTCGCGAAGCCATAATTTTATGTGAGGCCTGTGGCTTTGATACGATTATTATAGAAACCGTAGGAGTGGGACAAAGTGAAACTGCCGTGCATAGTATGGTAGATTTCTTTTTACTTTTAAAAATTTCGGGGGCTGGCGATGAACTACAAGGGATTAAGCGAGGTATTATGGAAATGGCGGATGCAGTTGTAATAAACAAAGCCGATGGCGACAATATACAAAAAGCAAAAATGGCGCAAATAGAATTTAACAGAGCGTTACATTTGTTTCCTATGAAAGATTCAGGATGGCAACCAAAAGTAACGACCTGCAGCTCAATAACTTCAGATGGTATTTCAGAAGTGTATGCGATTATTTTAGCTTATATTTCTCAAACAACTGATTCTGGTTATTTTAATGCCAACAGAGAGGCACAAAATCAATATTGGATGATGGAAACAATTAATGAACAACTGAAAAACAGCTTTTACCAACATCCAGAAATAATAAAACAATTAGAAACCGTAAAAAAACAAGTACTTCAACACGAAATCTCTCCTTTTGTGGGTGCGAAATATTTATTAGAACTTTTTAAGAAATAACTTCAATCAAAATAACAATAACAATCAAAATAAAGTATTATGAAAAAAATCATCACCGTCTTAATTATTTTAATTTCAACTTATTCTTTTTGTCAAGAAAAAGAAACATTTTCTTTTGTAAAAACAAGTTCTGGAGATGTTAAAATTTCAGGAATTTGGGAGCAATTAAACACTGTGGACGATTCTGGACAAACTTATTTAAAAAACAAAGAAGGAGTAATAATAGCTGTAGCTCAAAACCCTAAAAATGCTTATTCTTTTTTTAAAAGTACGGCTTCAAATTTTGTAAATGTTAAGTTGTTTTACAAATGGGATTCAGACTTCAGAAAAGAAAATAATTTTAAAACAGATAAAATTAAAGAAAACTCAAAAGACGAATACATCATATGGAAATATAATGACGGAAAATACGATAATGTATTTTTGTTTGGTTCCAGTAAAAATACCTTTTTAAATATACTTGTGTATACTTCAATTTGGAATGAAGAAGAAAAAATACTTTTTTTAGAAAACGTTTACAAAACAAATAAGCTTTAACATTTTTATATGCAAAATATTGAAACCGTATTACAATTAGAAGACGAAATAGCTATTATTGAAGCCGTTGGTACTCATATTTGGGATAAAAAACAAAAAACAGATTTAAACCACGCAGAAAAAACATTCGTACTAATAGATATTTTTGAAGCTGCGATGAATGAAGGCGGTTTACATTATTTCTTTAATAATGAAAGTGGCGATTTTGCTACTGAAATCATTCAAGCCTATAAAGAGATTGAAGCGCCTAAAACAGTAACGTTAATTACAAAAGCATTTCAATTGTTCACAGTAAAATATACCGAAGACACCACAAAAAGACAAGAGGTTATTGCCAAACTTGATGAAAAAATCATCTCCGGTTGGGAAGACTTAGATGAAATTTTCTTTACTGAAGAAGAGGAAGATGTTGTTGCACTAATTGTTGCTTTTATTCGAAAAAATAAATCGAAATTTCTTAACGAATACGTGTAACAGGATAACGTTTCTGTCGTCTTACCTATAAATTAAATACGTAATACTATTGGAAACTATATTAAAAATCAACAATCTTCATAAAAAATACGGTAAAGTTCACGCGGTAAACAATGTTTCTATTGAAATTAAGAAAGGAAATGTGTATGGGATTTTAGGTCCTAATGGATCTGGAAAGTCAACTACATTGGGCATTGTGTTAAACGTAGTAAACAAAACATCTGGCGATTTTCAATGGTTTGATGGGGCACATTCTACACACGAAGCCCTAAAAAAAGTAGGTGCCATTATCGAACGTCCGAACTTTTACCCCTATATGTCAGCAGAAGACAATTTGAAATTAGTCTGCAAAATAAAAAATATTCCTTTTACAAAAGTCACCGAAAAATTAGAATTAGTAGGTCTTTTAGAAAGAAAAGACAGCAAATTTAAAACGTTTTCTTTAGGAATGAAGCAGCGTTTGGCTATTGCCTCTGCTCTATTAAACGACCCAGAAATTTTAATTTTAGATGAACCTACAAATGGCTTAGATCCGCAAGGAATTAGACAAATTAGAGATTTAATCCGAATTATTGCCAATCAGGGCACAACAATTCTTTTAGCGTCTCACTTATTAGACGAAGTTGAAAAAGTATGCTCACACGTGATTGTAATAAGAAATGGCGTTACTTTATACCAAGGAACGGTTGACGGAATTACTGCAAATGAAGGTTTTTTTGAATTAGAATCAGATAATTTAGCTCAATTAAAAACTGCACTACAATCGTTTCCACAAATTGACAAAATTGAAGAAGAGGATTCAAAAGTATTGGTGTATTTAAATGCTAATTTGGAAGCATCCGAATTAAATTCGCACTTATTTAAACAAAATATCACACTGACACATTTAGTGAAAAGAAAGAACAGTTTAGAAGAACAGTTTTTAGAATTAACGAAACATTAATTTTGTTGCCTGAGGTTCTCGAAGGCAACAAAATTAATTCAACACTTGCCTTCGAGAGCCTCAGGCAACTTTCAAACTAAATAAACTAAAAAAATGAAAAGATTACTCTCTATAGAATTACAAAAAATATGGCAGAACAAAGCCAGTAGAATATTAACCATAGTCTATTTTTTATCGCTTTCGTTATTAGCTACGGTAGCTTTAATTGAATTTGATTTTGGTGTGTTTAAATTTGAAGCTGCAAAAAGTGGCTTTTTCAATTTTCCATATATTTGGCACTTCACAACTTATATTGCCTCTTGGTTAAAAATATTTTTGGCTGTAATTATTGTTTCAATGATTGCCAATGAATACAGTTATGGCACATTAAAACAAAACTTAATTGATGGGATGTCCAAAAAAGAGTTCTTATTATCAAAAGTGTATACCATATTAGTATTCTCATTAGTTTCGACAACTTTAGTTTTTGTAATTAGTTTAATTTTAGGTTTAAAATATTCTTCGTTTACAGAAATAGGCATCATTTTTTCGGATTTAGAATATTTGTTTGCATACTTTTTAAAACACGTTGCGTTTTTCTCTTTCTGTTTATTTCTTGCCTTGTTAATTAAACGATCTGCTTTTACATTAGGATTTATTTTTGTTTGGTTTTTAGGCGAAAATATTGGCCACGCCATTTTAAAATATCAAATTTTAGGCTATACACATTTAGATAAAGACACTACTCCAATTGATTTTCTAAAAAAATTATTTCCTTTAGAATCGATGTCAAATTTAATTGTAGAGCCTTTTACGAGATTAAATTTTGTGAAATCGGTTACCACTACAGTGGGTGCAACTATAGAGAAAAATTATGCCGTAGAGCCTGTTAGTATTGTAATAGTACTATTTTGGACCTGTTTATTCTTATTATTATCTTTTTACATCCTTAAAAAACGAGATTTATAGTATCTTTGCTGATGCTATGAAAAAAATAATATTTATATTTTTTGGCGTTTTATTTAACGTTGGTGTTTCGCAAAATATAACTGTAAATCAAACCTTTACAGCACAACAGCTAATTGAAAACATTTTAGTCAATAGTGGTTGCGTATCTGTAAGTAACTTTTCTGCAACTGGTGGAAATTTTAGTGCGGGTGAAATGAGTTTTGGTTATTTCAATGCTAATGGTTCTGTATTTCCTTTTCAAGAAGGTATTGTTTTAAGTACTGGAAAATTAAGTTCCGTAATTGGACCTAATACAAATTTTTCTGATTCAGGCATTGGAATGAGTTGGAATGGAGACACCGATTTAAATACTGCATTAAGTCTATCTAATACGTTTAATGCTACTGTATTAGAATTCGATTTTATACCGAATGCGAATACTATCAGCTTTGATTATATTTTTGCATCCGAACAATATCTTTTGAATCCAGCTTCAAACCAGTGCAATTATACTGATGGTTTTGCTTTTTTACTCAAAGAAGCTACTGCCTCTACGTATCAAAACTTAGCGTTAATTCCAAACACAACTATTCCTGTGCGAGTGAATACGGTTCGAGGAAGTGGAACTATTTGTCCTGCTGCGAATGAAGCATATTTTGATGCATTTAATTCAGGCAATTACCCAACTACTTATGATGGGCAAACTAAAATTTTAACGGCACAAGCAGCAGTAATACCTGGAACTTTATATCACATAAAATTAGTAATTGCCGACGAAGGAAATGCCCGATTTGATTCTGGGATTTTCTTAAAAGCCGGAAGTTTTGTATCAGAAAAAGACTTAGGACCTAATCGATTACTTTCATCAGGAAATTCCTTATGCCCTAACGAAACATTAATTTTAAATGCCACACAAGCTGGTGCTACAAATTACAAATGGTTCAAAAATGGAAATCAAGTTGGAACAAATAGTGCCACTTATGACGTAACTTCAGCAGGAACTTATTCTGTAGAAATAAACATCAATACTACTTGCGTGATTACAGGTTCAATTGAAATAGAATATGCGCCTAACATAACTACATCAACTACGAGTTTTACAGCTTGTGATACGAATTCTGATGGATTTGCCGACTTTGATTTGAACGCCATTAAAACCCAAATTTTTAACAACTTACCTAATAATTATAGTGTAGCATTATTTGATTCTCCCTCAGGAACAAGTGCTTTACCAGCAAACTTTACGAATACAACACCAAATCAACAAATTATTTATGCAAGAATTGTTTCGCTTGAAAATTGCTATTCTAACATTCCAATAACGCTAAACGTATTATCTTCTGGTGGTATTTTAACAACCGAATTAATAAATATTTGCAATAATTCAACAACTACAATTAGTGCTCCAAGTGGCTTTTCTACATATAGTTGGAATACTTTACCAGTTCAGAATTCACAAACAATTTCTATTTCAAACGAAGGAAATTATATTGTGACGTTAACAAGTGCGAATGGATGCACAAATACAAAAACATTCAATGTAATTAATTCTGAACTTGCTACTATTACAAGTATTGAAGTAAATGATTTTGAGGAAAATTTAACGGCTTTAATTACTATTATTGGAAATGGAAATTATACTTATTCAATTGACAATGTAAATTTTCAAAACACACCCTTTTTTAACTTGCCTGAACCTGGAGAATACCGTATTTATGTAAAAGAAGAACAATGCGGAACAATTTCTGATACTTTTTTCGCAATTTCCTATCCAAAATTTTTCACTCCTAATGGAGATACTTTTAACGATATCTGGCAAATTAAAAATTTAGATAAAAAAGGGTTAGAAAACAGTAAAATTTATATTTTTGATAGATTTGGAAAACTCATAAAAGAAATTAACAAAACCAACACCAGTTGGGACGGCACTTTCGATAATCAAAAGCTTCCTTCAACAGATTATTGGTTTGTTATAGAAGTTTCAAACGGTAAAATTATAAAAGGACATTTTAGTTTAAAACGATGATAAAAAACATATTTTTAGTACTTCTTGGAGGCGGAATTGGCAGCGTAGTCAGATATTTACTTAGTTATTTTTTAACCAGAAACAGTACAACTCAGTTTCCTTGGGCAACTTTTATAGCTAATGGTTTAGGTTGTTTATGTATTGGATTACTTTTTGGATATATTCAGAAAAATAATGTACAAAATGAAACGTTGAAACTTTTACTAATAACTGGGTTTTGTGGTGGATTTACTACTTTTTCAACATTTAGTTTAGAAAACATTCAATTTATTCAAAATCAAAATTATAACTTAGCGCTTTTATACACAATATCATCGATTTTTATTGGTTTTTTAGGTGTACTAATTGGTTTTAAACTATTTAACTAATGCAACATATAAACGAAAGTCAAATTTCTGAAATAAAACAACTCTTAGCAACTCCAAAAAAAATTGCTATCATTCCGCATAGAAATGTAGATGGTGATGCAATGGGTTCTACGCTTGGGTTATATCATATTTTAAAACAATTAAATCACCAAATTACGGTTGTTGTACCCAATGAAATTCCAGATTATTTACAATGGATTCCAGGTACAAATGACGCAACACTAATTTTTGAAGGCGCGCATACCAATAAAGCAATTTCTATTTTAAAAGAAGCAGAACTAATTTTTACGTTAGATTTTAATGCATTTCATCGTACAGGTGAGCAAATGGAAACGGTTTTAAAAACGGTTTCTGCAACATTTTTTATGATTGACCACCACGAGAAACCTGATACCTATGCAAAATATATGTTTTCAGATATTGAGTATAGTTCCACTTGCCAAATGGTGTATGAATTCATCCAAAAATTAGAACTTGGCGACTACATAAATGTAGATGCAGCTACGTGCTTATATACAGGAATCGCAACTGATTCTGGTGGATTTCGCTTTCCAAGAACTACCGGAAACTTACATCGTATTGTAGCCAATTTAATTGATATCGGTGTAAATAATTCGCAAATTCACGTAAATTTATACGATAATGGCGATTATAATAAACTACAAATTTTAGGAAAAGCGCTTTCAAATATGAAAGTGTTACCGGAATATAAAACCAGTTATATTGCACTTTCGCAACAAGAACAAAACGAACTACAAGTTAAAAAAGGCGATACAGAAGGTATTGTAAATTACGGCTTAACCATTAAAAATATAGATTTTACAGCCTTTTTTACAGAAGTTGCTGAAGAAAAAATTATTAAAATTTCATTCCGTTCGCAAGGTGATTTTGATGTAAATCAGTTTGCCCGAAATCATTTTAATGGTGGCGGACACAAAAATGCAGCTGGTGGGAAATCTTTTGATAGTTTAGACGACACAATAACTAAATTTATTGCTATTTTAGCAGTCGAAAAAAAATAAATTAACAAAAATGAACTCATTCAAATATATTTTACTTGTTGCAGCAACCATTTTCATTGCTTCGTGTTCTGAAAAGCAAGCGCGTAAACCCATTTCTCAAACTTCTGGAACTTTTATGAAAGAATCCATTGACAGAAATAAAAAGTTAAATGAACAAGAAAAAATAGCTATCACAAAAATCATTCAAAAAGATACTGCATTTATATACAATCGTTCAGAAAAAGGCTTTTGGTATGCTTATGAAACTAAAAGTACTGAAAACGTATTTCCTGTAAAAGGCGATGTAGTGAATTTTGATTATGAAATAACCGATTTATACGGAAATACCATTTATACCGCCGAAGAATTAAAAACACAAACCTATTATGTTGACAAACAAAACATTATGAGTGGCTTAAGAAACGGTATCAAATTAATGCATAAAGGTGACAAGGTGAAATTTATTTTCCCATCACAATCTGCTTACGGATATCACGGTGATGATAAAAAAATCGGAACGAATCAGCCTATTATTTGTCACGTGACGTTAAATGAAATTAAAACAGAAACCCCAGAATAATTAAAAATGAAAAAGATACTTACATTCCTTTTATTTAGCACGCTATTTATTTCTTGCACAAGCAAAGTTGAAAATGGTAATTTATCAGATGGTTTATATGCTTTAATTGAAACATCTAAAGGAGATATTACTATAAAATTAGAGTTCGAAAAAGCACCTTTTACCGCAGCAAACTTTGTTACATTAGCTGAAGGAAAAAATAATTATGTGAACTCCAAATACAAAGGCATTCATTTCTATGACGGATTGACTTTTCACAGAGTCGAAGCAAATCCCCCAATGATTCAAGGTGGTGATCCTTTAGGTTCTGGGCAAGGCGGACCTGGGTACAAATTTAAAGATGAATTTCACCCAGAATTAAATCACGGAAAAGCTGGAATATTATCTATGGCAAATTCGGGACCTAACACAAATGGTTCTCAGTTTTTCATAACAACAGATCAAACTCCTTATTTAGATAGAAAACACAGTGTTTTTGGCGAAGTAGTAGAAGGATTAGATATTGTAAGTACAATTGTGGTTGGCGATAAAATAAACACTGTTAAAATCATCAGAAATGGTGATGCTGCTAAAAAATTCGACGCGGTTAAAGTCTTTAAAGAATATTTTGACAAACAAGTCGAATTACAAAAAGTACTTGAGCAAGTTAAAATCAAAAAAGTAGCTCAAATTGAGGATATTAAAGCGACAGGAACCAAAACCAAAACAGGATTAATTTATAAATTAATTTCTTCAGGAAAAGGAAAAAAACCAGTTTATAGCCAAGAAGTATTTGTTCATTATGCCGGATTTTTTGTAGATGGCACGCTGTTTGACACAAGCTATGCAAATGTAGCCGAAGAGAATGGCGTATTAGATGAAGCCAGAAAAGAAGCTAACGGATATGCACCTTTTCCTTTTACTTACGGAAGTAAAACCGGCTTAATTCCTGGATTTATTGAAGGATTAGAAAATATGAAATTTGGCGATAAAATGGCCTTATTAATACCTGGGCATTTAGGGTATGGCGAACAAGGGTATGGCGCCATTCCGCCTAATGCCACATTATTATTTGAAGTAGAATTATTAGAAAAACCAAATTAATTAAAAATGAAAAAGTTAGTAGTATTATTGTGTGCATTAACTGCCACTGTTTCTTTAGCACAAACTAAAAATGCGAAACCAAAACCAGTAGTTTTGGAAGGTATATTTGCAGAAATTTATACCAACAAAGGTAAAATTGCCTTACAATTAGAATTTCAAAAAACACCAATTACTGTAGCCAATTTTATTACGTTAGCAGAAGGTAAAAATGAATTTGTAACCAACGACAGAAAAGGAAAACCATATTACGATGGTTTAAAATTCCACAGAGTTATTGCGAATTTTATGATTCAAGGTGGTTGTCCGTTAGGAACTGGAGCTGGAGATCCAGGTTATAAATTTAAAGACGAATTTGATCCAAGTTTAAAACACGACAAGCCAGGAATTTTATCTATGGCAAATTCTGGACCTGCAACAAATGGGTCTCAATTTTTCATCACACATAAAGATACACCTTGGTTAAACAACAAACACAGTATTTTTGGACACGTTATTGAAGGGCAAAAAGTAGTAGATGCTATTGCTCAGGATGATGTAATTGAAAAAGTTGTAATTGTTAGAAAAGGAAAATTAGCTAAAAATTTCAATGCAGAAAAAGTATTTTCAGAATATATGAAAATGAAACCTGAATTAGATAAAAAAGAAGCAGAAGAAAACAGAATTAAAGCAGAAGCAAATGCAAAATTAGAAGCGGAAAGAAAACAAAAAGAAGCGGAAGCAAAAGCCATTGCTGATAAAGAAATGAAAGAAAAATTAGGGCCGCTTTTAGCTGCTAAAGTTGCTGAATTAGCTGCTTTAAAAGCAAAAACGACAACTACTGCTTCAGGTTTACAATATAGCATCTTACAAAAAGGAACAGGCGTAAAACCTGCCGAAGGTAAAGATATTTATGTGCATTATGCAGGATATTTAGAAGATGGTACTCTTTTTGACAGTAGCTACGAAGCCATAAACAAAATGTATGGTAAATTTGACCAAAACAGAGCCAATCAAAACGGATACCAACCTTTTCCGTTTAAATACGGAAGCAAAGGGGGTTTAATCCCTGGATTTTTAGAAGGAATTAACAATATGAATTTCAATGATAAAGCTATTTTCTTTATTCCAGCAAATTTAGGATATGGCGAAAGAGGTGCCGGAAACGTAATCCCACCAAACAGTAATATCATTTTTGAAGTGGAAATTTTAGAAAGTTTACCAACTGCAAAAAAATAAGTACTGAACAATTAATTTTAAAATCTCATCTTGAGTTATCAAGGTGAGATTTTTTATTTGTATAAATTCATACATTTACTTAAGGTTTTACTTACTTTTGTATTTAAATTAATTTAATGGCGCGAATTTTATCCATAGATTACGGACAAAAACGAACTGGGATTGCGGTTACAGACGACTTTCAAATTATTGCAAGCGGACTTACCACTATTCCATCTACAGATTTAATTGCTTTTTTAAAAACCTATTTTTCTAAAGAAAATGTAGAAACTGTAATCATTGGCGAACCGAAACAAATGAATGGTTTACCAAGTGAAAGCACAGAAATTATAGAAAATTTCATAACGCAATTTCATACCGAATTTCCAAATATGAAAATGGAACGTGTAGATGAACGTTTTACTTCAAAAATGGCATTTCAAACTATGATTGATAGCGGTTTAAAGAAAAAACAACGCCAAAACAAAGGATTAATTGACGAAATTGCCGCAACAATACTATTGCAAGATTATTTGAATTACAAAAAATAAAGCGTAAATTTGAATTTAAGATTTACGAGTTTAGATTTACGAAACCTGAAACAAAAAAAACAAAATAATGAATTTAGAAAGTCCAAAAACAAACGTAAAAAAATCAGCTGAATACATTTTTAATGCCTTATCTGATATTAAAAATTTTGAGAAATTAATGCCTGAAAATATGGCTAAATTTGAAGTTATTGATGAAAATTGCTTTGAATTTGGTTTAAAAGGTATGCCTGAAATTAAATTGGTTAAAAAAGCAAGTACGCCAAATTCAGAAATTATTTTAGGTGCTGCATCAAGTAAATTACCGTTTACATTAACTGCAAAAATAGATGCAATTACTGAAAATGAAACCGATATTCAATTGTTTTTTGAAGGTGAATTTAACGCAATGATGGCAATGATGGTAAAAGGGCCAATTACTAAGTTTATTGAAACGTTATCAATTAATATGGATAAATTGTAATTAAGGATTTACGATTTACGAATTTAGATTTACGAAAAGCGACTAATTTTTTAATTCAGCTCAATTTTATCAATTACCAATTGAAAGGATTCATTTTTTTTATTGCCAATTAAAAAAACCAATTCTTCAAATGAACTACTATTATAATTTGGTAGATTTAGATCCTGACCTCGAAAAGAAGGGTATAAATCTTTCATATTAATAGTAATTTCTTGCCAGTCT
>NZ_JBEIET010000059.1:0-12707 GCF_040382755.1 Flavobacterium sp. | reverse complement strand
ACAATTCCTAAATCTAAAGTAAAAGCTGCTTTAAATCCTTTGGTAATACTGGTTTCTAATAACATAAAAAAACCAGGACCAATAGAAATAGCTAATAAAAATGCCCAAGGAATGGCTAATAATATATCGTGAATCATTAAAAAGTTTATAAGTTTAAAAAGTTTATAAGTTTAAAAGGGTTATTAAACTAATGCACTTAAATGTAAAACTACTAATTTTTAAAGTTATAAAAAAACTTGAAGGTAAATTTTATTTTGCTTGAATAATTTTTCCGCCAGCAACCGATTTTTGATTTATTTGTTTTGGATTGCCGTAAATAGTAATTGTTCCGCCTGCTCGGGTTTTAGCGTCCACTATATCAGTAACATTTACATTAGCTATTCCGCCAGCATTAACGGTTACTGTAGTTTGTTGGGTAATACAATCTTGACCATCATATTTAGCACCCGAATTCGCTAAAATATCTTGGTTTTTTACCGTTCCTTTTATAGTAACTATACTTCCTGCGCCACAACGCACTTTTAATTTATCTGAAGTAAGAGTATTTAAAACAATTTCTGCACCTTCTTTGGTAATAATATCAAAACCAATGGCTTTTATTTCTGTTTCACAAGAAATTCTACTGCCTTCATTAGCTTCTAAAGCATTTAATTTTTTATAATAAACGGTTGCTGAAATAGCATCACCACTTAGTATTTTTGTTAATGGCATTCTAATTTTTAATTCACCATTATTGTTTATTAATTCTACTTCTTCAGAATTAGTTCCTTTTAAAATTACTTTATTTTCAGTACCTAAAACCAACTCTACATCTATTTTATCAAAAGAAGTTACTTTATTGAAATCTCCAACAGATTTTTCGGTTTGTGCAAAAGCTATTGAGCTTAAAAATAATATAGAATAAATGAATTTTTTCATAATTGTAATTAAATGTAAAATGAATAATATATATAAATTAATACTAAAATTAATAGTTGTAAAAAATTAAGATATAATCTGTTTTTAATAAGTTTTTTAAGTATAAAATCAATTGTAAATAAAAATAAAATACAAAAAATTAAAAAAAATTTTCCTAAAAATAACCATCCTTTTTCACATCCTGTAGCTTCACTACTAAAAAATTGAATAAATAAAATAAATATTAAAAATATAAAATTTACTACACTAAAAACCGAAATATTCCTTTTTATAAATTCTATTACTTTCATATATTTTAGATACTGAAACAAGTTCAGTATGACAAGTTTGTGTTGTTATTTTATTTTAACTGAACACTAAAAAACTGATTACTGAACACTTTATTTATTTTCTCTTACAAAATGAAAATCCAATTGTTTTTTCACTAAATCGGCATTTTTTACTTTAACGTACACTTCGTCTCCTAATTGTATTAAGTTTTTAGAAACTTCACCTACTAAAGCATATTGTTTGTCGTCAAACGTATAATAATCGTCTTTAATTTCTCTAATACGCACCATTCCTTCACATTTATTTTCGATAATTTCTACATAAATTCCCCATTCGGTAACTCCAGAAACTACCCCTAAAAATTCTTGATCTTGATGGTCTTGCATATATTTCACTTGCATATATTTTACAGAATCTCTTTCCGCTTTTGCGGCTAAATTTTCTCTATCGGACGAATGCATACATTTTTCTTCAAACAATTCTTCACTCGCACTTTTTCCGCCATCTAAATAAAATTGTAACAAACGGTGTGCCATAACATCCGGATAACGACGAATTGGTGAAGTAAAATGCGAATAATAATCAAAAGCTAAACCATAATGACCAATATTATGTGTTGAATACGCTGCTTTACTCATACAACGAATTGTAAGTGTGTCGACCATATTTTGTTCTTTTTTTCCTTGAACGTCTTCTAATAATTTATTTAACGAAGTAGAAATATCTTGTTTCGATTTTAAATTTAAATTATATCCGAATTTTGAAATTACATTTTGTAAGCCAAATAATTTATCTTCATTTGGTTCATCGTGAATTCTGTAAATAAACGTTTTCTTTTGTTTTCCGATAAATTCAGCCACTTTTCTGTTGGCTAACAACATAAATTCTTCAATTAAATGATTTGCGTCTTTACTTTGTTTGAAATATACGCCAACAGGTTCTGCGTGTTCATTTAAATTGAATTTTACTTCTACTTTATCAAAAGAAATTGCACCGGCATTCATTCTTTTTCTTCGAAGAATTTTTGCTAATTCATCCATTTTTAATGTAGCTTCTACAATTGGTTTTGGTGCGTGATATTCCTTTCCAGTCAATGAAATATGAGCTGGAATTATATCTGATTTACTTTCTATAATTTCTTGTGCTTCTTCGTACGAAAAACGTTGATCTGAATAAATAACCGTTCTTCCAAACCAAGAATCCACCACTTCCGCTTTATTATTTAATTGAAAAATAGCAGAAAATGTATATTTTTCTTCATTTGGTCGTAAAGAACAAGCAAAGTTTGATAAAACTTCGGGTAACATTGGAACCACTCTGTCCACTAAATAAACAGAAGTAGCTCTATTATACGCTTCTTCATCTAAAATTGTACCTTCTTGTAAATAATGAGAAACATCAGCAATATGTACTCCAATTTCATAATTACCATTTGGTAATACTTGAAACGATAAGGCATCATCAAAATCTTTTGCATCTTTAGGGTCAATTGTAAACGTTAAAATATTTCGCATATCTCTTCGTTTTGCAATTTCTTCTTCTGTAATTGAAGTATCTATTTGATTAGCATACGCTTCTACTTCAACAGGAAAATCATTTGGTAATCCGTATTCTGCTAAAATGGCGTGGATTTCTGTATTGTGTTCTCCTGGTTTTCCTAATACTTTTATTACTTTTCCAAACGGAGAATCAGCTTTTTTTGGCCAATCTACCATTGAAACTAATACAACATCACCGTGTTCTGCAGTAGCTATTTCATTTTTTGGAATAAAAATATCGGTATACATTTTAGCGTTTGTAGTAGTTACAAAACCAAAATTTTTCTGAATATCAATTACACCAACAAATTCTGTTTTTGCTCTTTCTAAAATTTCTAAAACTTCGGCTTCTGGTTTTCTACTACTTCTTCTATTGTAAATATAACATTTCACTTTATCACCATCTAAAGCGTGGTTTAAATTTATAAACGGAATATATACATCATCTTCTAATTCAGAACAAACAAAATATCCCGATTTACGAGACGTCATATCTACTGTTCCTTCGTAATATTCTGCTTTGGATATTATTTTATATTTACCGCGTTCGGTTTCTTCTATTTTACCTGCTTTCTTTAAAATACCTAATTCTTTAATAATTTCGTTTCTACTTTGTGTGTCATTCACTTCAATTATTGCAGCAATTTGTTTGTAATTAAAGTCTTTAGTAGGTGATGCGGATAGTATTTTATATACGTGTGCCGAAAAATCTTTGGCTTTTTTTGTCATTTTTCTGAAATTCTTTTTCATATATCATTCTTATTATGCATTAAAAGTACAAAGAAGAAATAAGAAAACGGAATTAAGTAGTAAGATTTAATAAAATTTTAATTTTCTAAAATTTAAAAGTTTTCAACATATATTAAAAACAACAAAAAAAGATTTTAATTAAATTTAAATTATTGATGGTTATTATAGTGTGTTAATATGTGGTATAAATTTATTTTCAAATGTTGTTTTACAAACTTATTGTAAGTTATACAAATTAATAAACACTCAAAAATTTTGCTAATTACTTCTTTTACAACGAATTTTTATTTTTTAATCAAATCTTATTAACACCTGTTAAAATCTTAATCCGCGTTTGTTTTGTATATAAGTCAATTTATAAATTTTGTTAATAACCACGTAAAAAGTATTCATAAAAAAACAATAAAATGTAATAACTAAATTTTGATTTTAATTTTAAGATTTGCATTACAAATTTTAATTTCACACCAGCAAAAAACTTATTATTTTCTATCTTAAGTTATCAACACGTAATGTTAAATTAACATTAACTGATTATCAACTCTTTATCAAAAAGTATTAACAACGCTCTTTTTTCGATTGATTTTTGTAAAATCATTAAAATAGGAAACCAATAATATTTACAAATTTACTTTATGATACGCTACATATTGATTATTTTTGTAAAACAATATTAACAACACTACTCACTATTATGACAGTATCAATTGGTAACGACCACGCGGGTCCAGACTACAAAAAAGCAATAGTTAACTATTTAGAAAGCAACAATTATCAAGTTATTAACCACGGAACAGATACTTTTGAAAGTGTTGACTATCCAGATTTTGGTCACGCTGTTGCGAATGATGTTGTAAGTAAGAAAGCTCATTTTGGAATTGTAATTTGCGGCTCTGGAAACGGAATTGCGATGTCGGCAAACAAACACCAAGATATTCGTGCCGCTTTATGTTGGACGAAAGAAATTGCGGAATTAGCCCGTCAGCATAATGATGCGAATATAATTTCTATTCCGGCACGTTATACCTCTATCCAACAAGCTGTGGAAATGGTAGCTACATTTTTAAATACCGATTTTGAAGGCGGAAGACACGCAAATAGAGTGAATAAAATTGCATGTAAATAATATTTTATTTATGACTAATTTAAATTCCGTCGTAATTGGCGGAATTTATATTTTATACTAAATTTTCACAATGACCACAATCCAATTCATACAAAACCAAACCAATATTGCTGTAAAAAGCATTGAAGCTACAATAAAATTACTTTCGGAAGATTGCACGATTCCGTTTATTTCTCGTTATCGAAAAGATCAAACAGGAAATTTAGATGAGGTTCAAATTGAAGCGATTTTTAAATTAAACAAACAATTTGATGAAATCATCAAACGAAAAGAAAGCATTTTAAAATCGATTGAAGAGCAAAATGCACTTTCGCCTGAATTGAAATTTAAAATTGAAAACAGTTTTGATTTACAAGAATTGGAAGATTTCTATTTGCCTTATAAAAAGAAGAAAAAAACCAAAGCAGACACCGCGCGTGAAAACGGATTGGAGCCATTAGCAAAAATAATAATGTCTCAACGAAATGATGACATTGAGTTTCTGGCATCGAAATATTTAAATGAAAAAGTTGCCAATGAAGACGAAGCCCTTCAAGGCGCTCGAGATATTATTGCCGAATGGATAAACGAAAACATTTTCATTCGAAAATCGCTACGAAGAACCTTTCAGCGTAAAGCCGAAATTACCACTAAAGTAGTTAAAACCAAAAAAGACGACGAAGCCGCTCAAAAATTTAATCAATATTTTGATTGGTCTGAAAACATAAATAAAGCGCCATCGCATCGATTATTAGCGATGTTACGCGCTGAAACTGAAGGATTTATTAAGTTGAATGTAGGATTAAATGATGAAGATAAAAGCGAAGTGATTCGTTTTATGGAAGATAATTTAATCAAAACCAATAACGAAAGCGGCGAACAAATTGAAAAAGCGATAAAAGACAGCTATAAAAGATTGTTAGAACCCGCTATTTCAAACGAAACGTTACAAGAAGCAAAAACCAAAGCCGATATAAAAGCTATTGATGTTTTTGCAGAAAATTTACGTCAGTTGTTATTGGCGCCACCATTAGGTGAAAAACGCATTTTAGCTATTGACCCGGGTTATAGAAGTGGCTGCAAATTGGTTTGTTTGGATGAAAAAGGAGATTTACTAAATAATGAAACCGTTTATCCGCACGCCCCACAAAACGATAGCGCTATGGCGATGAAAAAAATCCGTTCGATGGTAAACGCGTATAATATTGAAGCGATTTCTATTGGTAACGGAACGGCATCTCGCGAAACGGAGTTTTTCATTAAAAAAATTGCTTTTGATAAACCCATTCAGGTTTTTGTGGTTTCAGAAGCAGGTGCATCAGTGTACTCGGCTAGTAAAATTGCGCGCGATGAATTTCCAAATTATGATGTAACGGTGCGTGGTTCGGTTTCTATTGGAAGACGACTTTCAGATCCGTTGGCGGAATTGGTAAAAATCGATCCAAAATCTATTGGAGTTGGACAATACCAGCACGATGTAGATCAAAATAAATTAAAAGAGCAATTAGATACTGTAGTAATGAGTTGTGTAAACTCGGTAGGCATTAACGTAAATACAGCTAGTAAATCGTTGTTGAGTTATGTTTCTGGAATTGGCGAAAAAATGGCTGAAAACATTGTGGCATTTCGCACAGAAAACGGCCCTTTTGAAGACAGAAAGCAACTAAAAAAAGTACCCCGTTTGGGCGAAAAAGCGTACCAACAAGCCGCAGCATTTATTCGTATTAAAGACGGAAAAAATCCATTAGATAATTCGGCAGTGCACCCAGAAGCGTATGCAATTGTTGAAAAAATGGCTAAGGATTTAGGTGTTAAAACAACAGACTTGATTGCCAACAAAGAAAAAATAGCACAAATCCAACCAGAAAATTATATTACATCTGAAATTGGAATTTTAACACTAAAAGACGCTTTAAAAGAGTTGGAAAAACCTGGATTAGACCCAAGAAAAGCCGCTAAAGTTTTCGAGTTTGACCCGAATGTTCGCACGATAAAAGATTTAAAAAAAGGAATGATTTTACCAGGAATAGTAAATAATATTACCGCTTTTGGTTGTTTTGTGGATATCGGAACCAAAGAAAGTGGTTTGGTGCATATTTCGCAATTAAAAGCAGGTTTTGTATCTGATGTCAACGAAGTGGTAAAATTACACCAACACGTGCAAGTAAAAGTGGTTGAGGTAGATGATGCAAGAAAGCGCATTCAGTTGACGATGGTATTGTAAGTATTAGAGAAATGCATTCCAAAGGAAAACATTTTTTTCTCTTTTTTTCTCTTCTTCATCGTTCCCGTAGCTCCACCAATCTTTTGTTTTGTCTTCAATAAGTGTCCTAAATTCTAAATTAGAAAACATTTTTTTAGCGGTTATAGGTTTTATTTCAGTTGGATTTGTAACGGTTAAGTTTACTTTGGTTGCTATGTAAGAAGTATATAATCTGGGTATTGTAAGACCTAAAATCATTCCAGGTAATCCATTTATTGAACAGGGTCCGCCACTAATGGTGATATCATCGGTATAAAATGCAAAAATATACACATCACCAAAAATTTTTCCAACCGCTTTACGGCAATTATAACCTGCAATTTCACGGTTTTCGTTAGTAATTCTCCATTCAATAGGCGCAATACTATCTGAAATTACAATAGTTGAACCAACCACTTGTTTTTGTGAACTCATAGAGTTTGTATTAAAATCATAATACCAACTTTTTTCTTCGTCTTGGTCTTTTTCATTTTTTGGAATTCTTGTTTTTTCGCTCCAGCGATTAAATTTGAATAAACTTTTATTGTCTGTAAAACTGTATGTCCAATAAGATGTTTTAAGTTCTGAAAGACTTTCTTTCATCATCTCATCCCAACTATTATTACTCATATTTTTCTTGACATTGGTATTTACCTCAAACTCAATTTCGGCTTTGTCAACAAATTGCTGTGCTGTTGAGCAAAAGCTAAAAAACAACATTGCTGCTACAAAATATACTGATTTCATCGTTTTTATGTTTTAATTATTGTTTATTTTTAAAATTCCAGATAAAACCAATCATAGCATAGCGTTTAAGTCTATCATTCTGTTCTTCTCCAATTACATTGCCATAGTTATATCGTTCAATTCCAATGTTTTGATTAAGAATATCTCTAACCAAAAAGTAGGCAGTAAATTCATCGTTTTTAAAAGTGCGTTGTACTCTTACGTTCCAAATTTGATTTGTAAGATTACTCTGAAAATCATCCGTTTTTTGTCGAGTATATAAGTTATAATCTGTGCTAATTTTCCAATTTTTACTTAAATAATAGCTTGCGTCTATACTTAAATTATAGGTATTAAATGATTTTACTTCGTTATTAAGTGACGTACTATTTCTATTATTTGAAAATTGATTATTGATGTAAAATTCATAACTTTTTTCTTCTGATTTAGAAAAATAAAACGAAAAATTTGAATTTATATTCTTTGAATTGTTCAGAACATTATTAATACTTATCATCGATTTATTATAACTAATTGAAGGATTAATTCCGGCATCCAAATCAAACTTTTTTATTTTGAAACCATATCCCATATAAAAATTACCAGAAAAATTACCGTTGGTATTGATTGCTTTAGAGGTAGTTTTTGCATTGTCAATATCAATATCTCTGTTATAAGTAATTAAATTCGACGTAGTTCTAAAATAAACACCTTGGTACATATGAGATTCGCTCAAGATATTATAATTATTATGAGAAATATTTATACTATTTGTAAAAGATTGTTTTAAGTCGGGATTTCCAATAATTTGATTAAAAAAATCTTGATTGTTTCGCAAGGGTTGTAATTGGTCAATAGTTGGCTGCGATGTTGAGCCATTATAATTTATTCTTAAATTACCATTATTTTTATATTTATAAGAAAAACTTGCCGATGGAAAAAGATTGGTATAATTTCGCTTGTACTCTTTATTGAAGGTTTGGTCAATCAAATCAAAAAAGGTAAAACCAAATCCACTACCAAAACTATAATTTATTTTTTTTGAGTTATAACTCATTATTAAATTAGGTTTGTTAACTACAATAGTTTGTTCAAATTGATTTGACAGTCCACTATTCAGTAAATCATATTGGTTCGATAAAGTTGAAAAATCATACGTTAATTGATTGTTTTTTCCCGTGTTGTAAGCAATTTGATAACCAAGTTGTAACGCCCAATTTTTAGCAATCGGCTCAGTATAAACAAGATTTACATTCGTGTTTTGAGTTGTTTTTTTGCCAATTTTATTTTGATTAAGACTTATAATAGAGGAAGAAATTCCCGAAATAAAACTTTCATTATCAGATTTTAAATAATTATCAGACTCATTATTTAAACTACTCCAAGACAAGTTCATTGAAAAAGTACGACGTAATTTAGCAAATTTATGTTTGAATAAAACAGAAGCCATTAATGATTGTTTATCCGATTTTGTATCTAGATTTTTCTGACTTTTATTTTTTAAAACGCCATTTTCATCAGTAGTTGTGCCATCGGTAAATTCATTACTTGTAGTAGCATAAAAATTTGTTTTTGTATTTATTTTAATCGTATTTAAAGAATCTAATTTTATATCATAAGACGCATTGAATTTATAATTGTTTCTTGTGACGTTTGTAGCGGTCGAAGTGTTTTCATTTAGTTGTGTTATACCAATTTGTGATTTATTGTATCTTTTATTGTTATTAGTGTAGTTTTGATTATTAAATTTTGGCGATAAATTTAAGGTTTGTTTGTCGTTCCATTTGTTGTTGTAATGCAATCCACCATTCGTGTTTTTTATAAAACCATTTTGCGTATCCACTTGCGGTTCATCATCATTGTTGCCTCCAATCCATTGGTAACTTACATTTCCATCATCATCCATATTCATTGTAACATCGCTGTTTTCACCACCAAATTTATCGCTATCCTCCCAATCTAAACCGTCCTGACCCGTATTTCCATTTAATAAAAAAGCCGAAATTTTCCTTTTTCCTTTAAACGCACTTAACATCAAATTACTGTTATACCTTGGGTCTTGGTCTTCTAATGGTCCAGCAGAGTTGTCTATTTTTCCAAAACGGCCTTTCTTTTTATCTTCTTTAAGTTTCAGATTTATTGTTTTTTGACTTTTCCCATCGTCTATTCCTGTAAATTCTGCTTGATCACTTTTTTTATCAAACACTTGTACTGTTTTAACCGCATCAGCACGAAGATTTTTTGTTGCCATTCCTGGGTCGTCTCCAAAAAATTCTTCACCATCCACAAGAACTTTTTTAACCGATTCGCCCATTGCTTTGATTTCTCCATTTTTATCAACTTGAATGCCAGGAAGTTTTTTTAGTAATTCTTCCACATTTGCGTTTACATCAACTTTGTAATCACTTGCCCTATAGCTAGTTGTGTCACCTTTAATTCGTATTGAACCGCCTTTAATAATTACTTCTTCTATTAATTTACTTTTGCTAAATAACCCAATTGTTTCTAGGTTATTTTCATTTTCTTTTATTTCTACTTCATCTACATAATCAGCAAATAGACTGTTTGAAATGCTCAAAATATATTTTCCTGATTTGATGTTTTTAATTAAAAACTTACCTTCTTTGTCAGACCTTGTAAATCGATACAAAATAGAATCTTTTGGCGTTATTAAAGCAATTACTGCATTTTCAACAGGATTTTTTTCTAAATCATTTACTCGCCCAGAAAGGGTTCCTTTTTGAGAAAAGGAAGAAATAGAAAACAATAGGAAAGCAACACGTAAACAATTACATTTTAACATAATATTTTTTTTAGGGCATACAAAAAAACCACGGTTCTTTCCAACAAAAATAAGGAAACAGTTGTAATTTAAATGGGTTTAACAATTAATTAAACGAGTTTTATTAAAAAATATTTTACTAAAGCGTAAACTTTTTACTATAATTCAAGAAATAACCTAAAATAAAAAATTCCAAATCCCAAGTTTTAAAATTTGGAATTTGGAATTTATTTATTTGGAATTTTAAAAATTTATTCTTTTGTTTCTTCTTCTTTTTTAACTACTGGAGTTTCATCTTCACCTTTAGCCGCTTTTTTAAATTCCTTGATACCGCCACCAAGTCCTTTCATTAATTCTGGAATTTTTTTACCTCCAAAAAATAAGACAACAACAGCAATAATAATAATCCACTCTGTTCCACCAATGGTTCCTAAAGTTATATATAAAGAATTCATTTTGTTTAAATTTTAAATTTATACCACAAAGGTACATAAAAAAATAAAACACAAATAAAATTATTCTTTTTTATTGGCACAACTTGTCCCGAATCTCAGGATTTACTAATTGGCACATTCGCTAATTATCTTATATTTGTATAAAATCAGTTGATTTGTCTCAAAAAAAGACTAAAAAAAAAACCCGACAAGTATGTCAATAAAAGCATTTGCAGCTAAAATACTCGCTAAATATTCTCATTTTCAAACGCAAAAATGGGCGAACGAGCCTGTTGCATCACAAGAAAAGGTATTTCAATCTTTATTACGTGAAGCGAAAAACACGCAATTTGGAAAAGATCATAATTTTTCAAACATCAAATCATTTGAAGATTTCGCGAAACAAGTTCCTGTTCGAGATTATGAACAATTGAAATCATACGTTGATAAAGTTGTTGCTGGCGAATCGGATGTTTTATGGAAAGGAAAACCGTTGTATTTTGCTAAAACTTCAGGAACAACTTCAGGCGCGAAATACATTCCACTAACGGCAGAATCGATGCCATTTCATATTAAAGCGGCAAAAAATGCCATTTTAAGTTACATTCACGAAACAGGAAAATCCGATTTTGTTGACGGAAAAATGATTTTTTTACAAGGAAGTCCAGAAATGGAGGAAAAAAACGGAATCAAATTAGGTAGACTCTCTGGAATTGTAGCGCATTATGTACCAAAATATTTACAAAAAAACCGATTACCAAGTTGGAAAACCAATTGTATTGAAGATTGGGAAACTAAAGTAGATGCGATTGTAGAAGAAACGCTTCATCAAAATATGACGGTGATTTCAGGTATTCCAAGTTGGGTACAAATGTATTTTGAAAAATTAAAAACAAAATCGAATTTGCCTGTTGGCGATTTATTTAAAAATTTCAATTTATTCATTTATGGCGGGGTGAATTATGAACCGTATCGTGCCAAATTCGAACAATTAATAGGTAGAAAAGTAGATTCAATTGAACTATTTCCTGCTTCCGAAGGGTTTTTTGCCTATCAAGATTCGCAAACCGAAAAAGGAATGTTATTGCTTCTGAATTCGGGAATTTTCTACGAATTTATAAAAGCAGATGATTTTTTCACAGAAAACCCTAAGCGTCTCACAATTAGCGAAGTAGAAATTGACATAAATTATGTTTTAATTATTTCTACGAATGCCGGACTTTGGGCATACAATATTGGCGATACAATTGCGTTTACCTCTACAAAACCGTATCGCATTATTGTTACCGGAAGAATTAAACATTACATTTCTGCTTTTGGCGAACACGTGATAGGAAAAGAAGTGGAAACCGCTTTACAAAACGCAATTTCAGGAACAAATATAAGCGTAAATGAGTTTACAGTTGCGCCACAAATTAATCCAAAAAGCGGTTTACCGTATCACGAATGGTTAATCGAGTTTGATTCGGAACCAGAAGATTTGGAAACTTTTGCATTAAAAATTGATGCAGAAATGCGCCAACAAAATGTGTATTACGACGATTTAATAAAAGGCAATGTGTTGCGAAAACTTGTGATTACGAAAGTGGGAAAAAATGGTTTTCAAAACTATATGAAATCTATTGGAAAATTAGGAGGACAAAACAAATTACCAAGATTAAGCAACAACAGAAAAATTGCTGATTTTTTAACGATGTAAATGAAGAAATTATTAACTTTCTATACACAAAAAGCGAACGAAAACGGACTAAAGAATAAATTTATTACCTTTGTTGGTTATAAAATAGAAATTAATGAGAGACATTAAAAACATTTCGCGTTCTCGGGCGCAAGAATCGTCGGCAGCTATCGAACGATTGTACATTACTATGCGACACTTATTTAACAGAGGTTTTTACAAACCAATGGGTGTTTCAGGAGAAACCTTACGTGAAGCTTTATT
>NZ_JBEIET010000058.1:0-13065 GCF_040382755.1 Flavobacterium sp. | reverse complement strand
CTTTGGATCTACATATTTATTTAAGATTTCAATTACTTGTTTTTCAACAAACAAAGTCGCCTTATTGGTTTTTGCAATATCGGTTCCTTGCGGATATTCGATATATGTAATTACTTGATTTGGAATATTATCAGGGAAAAACAATACTTTTCTTGGGAAAATTCCTAATAAAATAAATGAGAAAAATAACATTCCAATAATCGTTGCTAATGCCAACCAAGCTCTTTTTCCAGTTAAAATTTTAGCTAAGAAATTTTTGTACTTGTTTTCCATTTTTGGGAAAAAGTTGTACTGAAAATCTTGCGTCCATTGGTATAATTTTATTTTATACAACCACATTAATCCTAAGGAAATAATAGCTAAATGCCCAATCGCTTTTGCAAACGTAGAATCGGTTAAGTGACCTAAAAACACAAACACAATTCCAACCACACTAAAGATAATCGTATATAACTTGGCTGATTTATTCGAAACATTTCTATCTTCAGTATCCATTGAACCACCTGTCATAGCTGCATTTACTACCATCGCTACAAATAACGAAGCCGTAAGCGTAACCGTTAAGGTTATTGGAAAATATTTCATAAATTTTCCCATCGTTCCAGGCCATAAAGCAAATGGTAAAAATGCCATCAAAGTGGTAGCTGTAGAAGAAATTACTGGCCAAGCGATTTCGCCAATTCCAATTTTTGAAGCCGTGACTCTATCCATTCCTTTTTGCATATTTGCAAATACATTATCGACAACCACAATTCCGTCATCCACAAGCATTCCTAATCCCATTACCAATCCGAAAAGTACCATCGTATTTAAAGTCAATCCGAAAGCTGATAAAATAGTAAACGCCATTAACATCGAAAGCGGAATAGCTGCTCCAACAAACAATGAATTTCGTAATCCCATCGTAAACATTAAGACAATCATTACCAATACAATTCCGAAAATAATGTGATTTGATAATTCGTCTACTTGATGCTCTACACGAGAAGATTGGTCGTTAGAAAGTTCGATAGTTAAATTAGAAGGCAAATACGATTCTTTTGCTTTTTCTAATTTTTCTTTTACTTGCTCAATCGCAGAAATCATATTTTGATTCGAACGCTTTTTTACGTTTAGCATCACCACTTCTTGCCCTTTTTCACGAGCATAGGTTGTTTTTTCTTTTTCTTTAAAAGAAACAACGGCAATGTCTTTTAGGTAAACTGTTCCTCCAAAAGATTTTACAATAATATTTTCTAATTCTTTAGGATCTTTAATTTCACCTACAATTCGGATGTTATTTCGTGAACCTTGCGAAATTAAATTTCCTCCCGAAAGCGTCATATTTTCATACTTCACCGCATTTTGAATTTCGTCAAAAGAAACCTGAGCTGCCGTCATTTTGAAAATATCAACCGCAATTTCTACTTCTTTATCATCAACCCCTAAAATATCAACTTTTTTTACTTCTTTAATTTCTTCAATATCATCTTGAAGTAATTCTCCGTATTTTTTTAGTTGTTGTGTGGTGTAGTTTCCTTTTAAATTGATGTTCAAAATAGGGACTTCTTCCGAAATATTTAATTCGAAAACACTTGGTTCTACTTTGCTTCCGTTGTCTAAGTTAGGCCAATCGGTATCTGCTTTGATAACATCTACTTTGTCTTTAATTTTAGTTTTTGCATCTTCAATGGTAACATTATCTGCAAACTCAACAATAATCATTCCGTAATCTTGAAACGAATTTGATGTAATTTTCTCTACTCCCGAAATATTTTTAACTTCTTTTTCAAGTGGTTTAATAATTAATTTCTCTACATCTTCAGCTGAATTTCCTGGGAAAACAGAAGAAATGTATACTTTATTTTCGATAATTTCTGGGAAATCTTCACGAGGCATCGTTACATAGGCAATAACACCTGTAATAACAATAAGCAATGTTAAGATATATACTGTAACTCGATTGTCTACAGCCCAACTCGATATTCCGAATTCTTTGTTTTTGTGACTCATATAAGCCCCCTAACCCCCAATGGGGGAACTCCTACTAGGGGTCAATAGGAATTTATATTAATACTCAATAAAATGATTTTATGACTTAAACTTTTTTTCAAAGCTGCTAATTCCCCCTTCGGGGGTTAGGGGGCTTTAAAAATTAAGCTTCATTCCTTCAGCGATGTTATTTACACCTTCGGTAACAATTACATCATTTGCAGCTAAGCCGCTTAAAATTTCAGTAACATTGTTTGAAGATTTACCTACTTTTACAAGTACTTTTTTGGCTACACCTGATTTACCATTTACATTAGTTGCAATAAAAACAAATTTGTTGTGTTCTCCATCTTCTTGCACTACGTTTGTTGGTACTACAATGGCATTGTTAATGGTGTAATCAATAATTTTTAGTTTAGCAACCTGATTTGGACGTAATAAATTATCTGGATTTGGTACGCTTACTTCTATACCAAAACTTCTATTGCTTGGATTGATAAAATTTGCAACTTGACGTACTTTACCTTTATAGGTTTTTCCTAATGATGTTAAAAATACATCAACTTCGGTTCCTGGTTTCAATTTACCAATATACGTTTCTGGAACGGTGGTAGAAACATACATATTAGATAAATTTACAATACGCATTAATCCTTGTGGACTTGGAGCCACTACTTGTCCGCGTTCCACGAAAACCTCATCAATAGTTCCAGAAAATGGTGCACGAATTACGGTTTTTGCTACTTGAGCTCTCATTTGTGCTACTGATTTTTGTGCAGAAATCATTTGAGCTTGCGCTTGTAAAAACTGAATTTCAGAACCAATTTTTTTGTCCCAAAGATTTTTTTGACGTTCAAAAGTGGTTTTTGCTAACGCATATTGATTTTCAATACTAGCTAATTGCTGACTCATTCCTGCATCATCCACTTTACCAAGAATTTGACCTTTTGCAACACGTTGCCCAGCTTTTACATTTAAAGTGGTTAAAGTTCCACTAAATTCTGGTTGTACTAAGATGTTTTCTTTCGTATTTACATTTCCTTGCACTTCTAAATAGTGATTAAAAACAGTGTCTTTAATTGTTACTACCGAAACTAATGCTTCAGATTCTGGTGTTTTATTACCATTAAGTAACGCAGCATCAATTTTTTCTAATTCTGCTTGAATGGTTGCTTTTCTGTTTTTTAATTCGGTGATGTTTTTATCTTTAATTAAATCATCCGTTGATTTTTCTCCACAAGCTATAAGTAATAAACTGGCGGCAATAAGTACTACTTTTTTCATATCTAAGTTCATTTATTTTTAATTTACTAATTTTTCTAAAGTTGCTTTTTTATTTATGATTTCCAACATGGCTTGTAATGCTTCTTGTTGGGCAGAATATAATTGTTTTTGAGCTTCAGCAAAATCAAAACTTGACGACAAACCTTCTTTGAATTTTATTTGCTGTTTGGCTTCGATACGCTCTGCTAATTTTAAATTGGCCTGAGCGTTATTGTATTGATTAATACTATATTCGTAATCGCTTTTGGCTTTTTGATATTGTAATTTTAATTTTTGTTCCGTTTCTGTAAGTTGGGTTCTTGATTTTTCTAAATCAATTTTGGCTTGTTGAACACGAGAATTTCTTCCACCACTACTAAAAATTGGCACATTTAATCCCACGCCAACATTTGAAAAATTACTCCATTTTTGAGTTGCATTCATAAATGAAAAATCATTTGAAAAGGCATTGTATCCAAAATTAACTTGCGCTCCTAACGATGGCAAACCTTTACTTTTTTCTAATTTTACTAAAAGTTGTTTGCTTTCTTCTACGTTTTTACCAATTTTATAATCGATATTTTCGGTTACATTAAATTCAGAAATTAAAAGTTGTAAATCAATATTATTTTGAGTTAAATCATTTAATTTTTCTGTTAAAATAATTGGTTCCTCTAAATTAATTCCAAGCAATAATTTCACCATATTTAAGGCAATAACTCTTTGTTTGGTTACATTTTCTAAGGCGTTATTAACCGAATTTAAGGTAATTTGAAGTTGTTCAATCGTTTCTTCTTCAATTAATCCGTTTTTATAAATTTCCTTTGTATCTGATAGAATTTTTTCTAAAACGGTCTTGTTTTTATTGATAATTAAGATACTTTCATCTGCTAAAAGTACATTACCATATGAATTAATGACAATTTCTTTAATTTCTTGATTTGTTTTTTCTTTAGCGTTTTCCGAAATTTTTAAATACGTTTTTGCCGATTGTAAACCTACTAAATACGAACCATCAAAAATAAGTTGACTTAATGTAAGATTTCCGATTGCTACGTGTTTCGTACCAAAAGCCAATAACATAATGTCATTCGGATTTGCCATTGGATTAAAAGCATTTGCTGCAGCCCCTTGCTTGGTAAATTCAAATGTGTTTTGGTAATTTACAGAACCGTTTAACTGTGGCAATCCCATTGTAGTGGTTTCCCATTTTTTTTGCTTGGCAAGTTCTAAATCTCTGTTAGCGTTTATTACGCTGTAATTGTTCTTTTGGGCTTGTTCAATCGCTTGTTTCAGCGTAAAGCTTGCAGTTTCTGTTTGCGAAAAAACTTGAATGGTACTCAAAAGAAACAGAAATACTGTTATTTTAATCTTCATTGTTTTAAATTTAATTATTTATAATCTGTAATTGTTTTTCTAACTCAATAATTCCGGCTACCGTTGCCATAGCACGAATATGATATTCTAATGCAATGTGTTCTAAGTTGTTAGCATCTCTCTCCAAGGCAGTATTTTCGCTAATGCTAAATATTAAGGTATAATAAAATTTTACATAATTTTCTACATCAATATTTTCTCGGTACAACCCTTCGGAAATTCCTTTTAAAATATTATCTCGAAAACAGCCTTCACATATTTCAATTTGATAACCTACTACTTTTTGATACACTTCTGGATAATGCCTTTTTAATTGATACACTGGAGAGGTTTCGCTATATTTAAACATTTCTTTAAACATTCTTCGAATCTGAAAATTTTCTTCGATAGCGTTAAAGTTTTTAGCAACAATTGTGTCAATAGTTTCTCTAACTTCCTTGTGAACCAATTGTGTGCTTTCCTCAATTAACAATTCTTTATTTGAAAAATATTTATAAATTGTTTTTTTTGAAATACACATATCGCAGGCAATATCATCCATAGTGATGCTTTTGAAACCTAATTTCAAAAACATTTCTTTCGCTCTATTGATAATTTTTTCCTTCATTTTTAATGTAATTTCTTGATATTAATTAGAGTGTCTAATTAATTTCGGTTACAAAAGTACAATGGAAACTTTTAAAACTAAAATAGTTTCCGTAATCTTCACATAAATTTAACATTAAAATAGTGGCGCAAGTATGCAATTATTAGCTTAAATTAGCCAAAAAATTACTAATATGCTTTCATTATCAGAATATCAAAATGTTATTTCGGAAGAGTTTTCAAATATTCACATTCATAAACAACCGAAAAACTTATATGAACCCATAGATTATATTTTATCGCTTGGCGGAAAAAGAATTCGTCCTGTGTTAACATTAATGGCAACTGATATTTTTGATGGCGATTATAATAAAGCAATTTCTGCAGCCAAAGCCGTTGAAGTATTTCATAATTTTTCATTAGTTCACGATGATATAATGGACGACGCACCTTTGAGACGAGGGAATGAAACCGTTCATGAAAAATGGAACATTAATACTGGAATTTTATCTGGTGATGCTATGCTAATTTTGGCCTATCAATTTTTTGAAGTGTACGAACCAAATATATTTCAAAAACTAGCGAAATTATTCAGCAAAACCGCTTTAGAAGTGTGTGAAGGACAACAATACGATGTAGATTTTGAAACGCGCGACGATGTTACGATTCCTGAATATTTAAAAATGATTGAATTTAAAACAGCCGTTTTATTAGGAGCAGCTATGAAAATGGGCGCTATTGTTGCAGAAACTTCAGAAGAAAATGCGGATTTAATTTATAATTTTGGATTAAATTTAGGTATTGCTTTTCAATTACAAGACGATTATTTAGATGCTTTTGGAAACCCACAAACCTTTGGAAAACAGGTGGGTGGCGACATTATCGAAAACAAAAAAACATATTTGTACTTAAAAGCAATGGCGTTTTCGTCTGAAGAAAACAAACAACAATTATTGCATTTATTTTCTATACAACCCAATGATAATTCGGATAAAATTGATTCCGTAAAAACAATTTTTAATACTTCTGGCGCAAGCAAAGCCACTCAAGACGCAATTGCTAATTATACAGAAATAGCCTTTGAAACATTAGAAAAAATGAAAATTTCCGAAGATAAAAAAATGGTTTTAAGATTATTTGGAGAAAAATTAATGAATAGAAAGGTATAAAATTCCAAAATAAAAATCTCAAATTCCAAATTTGGTTTGAGAAATTTTGGGATTTGGATTTTAAAAAATTTGGAATTTTATGTATTTACCGCCAACATCCATCGATTCATTAATTGAAGAAGCTGAAGAGCAAGATTTATATTTCAAATTAATTGAGCAAACGAATAAAGATTTTGCTTTAGCAAATGAAAATATTGATATTCCTTTGGATATTTTCCCATTTGAATTAAAGCTTTTGATACAGGAGAAAATTATAAAATTAATCAATTACAAATTCGCAGAATACTTAAATTTACTATATATTATTGATGTTTCCGAAGATCAAATAAAAAAATTGGACGGTTCAGATGTTTTTAAATTATCCGAAGACGTTACGTTTTTAATTTTAAAACGCGAATGGCAAAAAGTATGGTTTAGAAATAAATATTAATTTATTCCAGCTCTTTCTTTAAAATTACTTTATTCCACAATTCATTTCCTTCTTTGTCAAATAATGTTAATTTCATTTGACGGGTGTCTTTTTCGCCAGAAAATGATAATGTTCCAAAAACGTGTTGCGCAAATAAACTGCCTTCCACTCTGTTTTTATTATCTTCTTTGGCAATTTTGTTAATATCTCCGTAACCAGAAGTTAGTGGCGAAACCGTCCAATCATATAAAGCATAAGCTTCAGGTCGTTTTAACATAGACAATTCAGTAAAATGTCTGTCACCAGAAATAAAAGTTACGCCTTTAATTTTATTGGCAGTAATTTCGTTTAACAATGCCTCTTTCTCTGTTTTATAATTTTCGTAATTTTCAAAAACAGCTGCATTACTTAGCACTTGTCCGCCAATTACGATAATTTTAAAACTGGCTTTTGATGATACTAATGCATCAATTAACCATTCTATTTGTGTTTTCCCTAAAAGTACTTTGTCGCCTGTTAATCTGTCATTTGGCGATTTAAAAAAACGGTTATCTAATAAAAATACTTCTGCATCGCCCCAATTAAAACAAGAATAAATACCTTCGTTTTGATTGGGATTCATTCCGTACGATTTATTTGCCCAAAAATCTTTAAACGCTTGTTGCGTTTCATATTTGTAATAAAAACCTCTATCGCCATCGTTTGGTCCAAAATCGTGATCGTCCCAAATGGCAAAATTTTGAGTTTTTGCTAAAAGCGCTTGCATTTCTTTAATTTTTCTTGAATACGTGTAGCGATGATGAATACCTGTTTTGCTGTCGTAATCTGCTTCACGCAAATAAATATTATCACCACCCCAAATCATAATATCTGGATTCTTTTTAGCAATACTTTCAAAAATGGAATAATTAGAACCGTAAGGTTTTCCTGGTCTGTCTAACGCTTCTTCACTTATGTAGGCACAACTTCCTAAAGCCATAGTAAAATCGGGTGCTTTTTCACGAAATTGCCATAATTTTTTAGAAGAAAAAGTGGTTTCGTAAGGAAAAGCAACTTTCTTATTATCTATATATACCTCATAATTGTATTTTTTACCTGGCTGTAACTTATCTAAAACAATATGGCAAGTAAATGCATTATCTTTTGAAGTAGTAAACTTTTCGCTTTTAAAAACATCTGTAACATTATCTACAGCATAATAGGAAATGTAAACCGTAGCGGGCTTTTCCGTTTGTAGCCAAATTAGGGCTTCTTTCATTTCGCAATAACCGACCATAGGTCCAGATTGTAAATTATTTTGTGAAATAAGTGTTACGGAATACAATAAAAAAGCAAGAATAAATCGCATAATTTTTTTTTGTAAAATTAAGAATTTCAAATGGAATTTATGTTAAGATATAATTACTTTTAAAACATTACTCTAACAAATGGAAGCCAAGATTGCCCATAAATATTATTTTGATTTGCGTGTAGTAAATTAAATCTAACCCCAAAAGTTACGTTTTGTTGACGATATCCAGCACCAACAAAAACCGCTGTATTCCAAAATGAGTCTTTGCTGCTATTCACTGCATCAAATTTTCTGTTTATTGCTAATTGTTCTATTTCTGCAGAAAGCTGAACATCTTGTATTGGGTGAAACAATCCAATTACACTTCCTCCAAAAATAGTTGATTTATAACCTGTAGCATTATAATTTGATGGATTTGATTCTTGAGCAACATAACTTCCTGAAATTCCTACACCAACGCTTACTGTTTTATTTATATGATAATAGCCCGTTGGTGATAAAGAAAAATTCGAAAAGCCATTGCCAAAAGCCAAACCTAAACCACCACCAAATTGGACATTTTGCCAAAAAACAGATTTTGTTTTAGGAATGCTGTCTTGCTGAGAAAACAAGTATGCAGAATTAAAAAAAATAAGGGTATAAAAAAATGTATTTAATAACTTTCTCTTCATTTTCATTATATTTATTACTTATTTGTTAATTTGAAGATAAAAGTATTAATTTCTTTGAATATTTAGCATAAAAGTTTATACTTTTGCATAAAATTTTTTAACCAAATCGTCATTTAGACAGAATTATGGATAGGTTTTCCTTTTTAAACGCAGCACATACTGCATTTTTTGCAGATTTATACGACCAATATTTACAAAATCCAGACAGTGTAGAACCAAGTTGGAGAAGTTTTTTCCAAGGTTTCGATTTTGCTAATGAATTTTCAAATCCAGGTGAGCAAATTGCACATACTGCAAACGGAGCTGTTTCCGGTGGGAATTCTGAACAACTTCAAAAAGAATTTAATGTTTTAAAACTAATTGATGGTTACCGAACACGAGGTCATTTATTCACTAAAACAAATCCAGTTAGAGAAAGAAGGGTGTTTTCACCAACTTTAGCTATTGAAAACTTCGGATTGTCTCAAGCGGATTTAACAACCGTTTTTGATGCTGCCAAAATAGTTAATATGAAGCCGAGCACTTTGGCGGATATTATTAAGCATTTAGAAAGTGTGTATTGTTCATCTATTGGTGTGGAATTTATGTACATTAGAGAACCTAAAGTACAGGATTGGATAAAAAACAGATTGGATATTAACGACAATCAGCCGAATTTTTCAGGTGATGTTAAGAAAAATATATTAAGAAAATTAAACGAAGCCGTTTCGTTTGAAACCTTCTTACATACAAAATACGTAGGTCAGAAACGATTTTCTTTAGAAGGTTGTGAAGCTGCAATTCCGGCACTTGATGCACTTATTGAAGCGGCTGCAGAAAAAGGAGTAGAACAATTTGTAATGGGAATGGCACACCGTGGTCGTTTAAATGTTTTAGCAAATATTTTTGGGAAAAACACACAAAATATTTTCTCAGAATTTGACGGAAAAGACTACGATGACGATATGTATTTTGATGGTGATGTAAAATACCACTTAGGATTAACATCTGACCGAGTTACGGATTCAGGAAAAAAAATAAACTTAAATTTAGCACCAAATCCTTCGCATTTAGAAACCGTTGGTGCTGTAATTGAAGGAATCACAAGAGCCAAACAAGACCGCTATTTTGCCGATGATTTTTCAAAAGTTTTACCTATTGCCGTTCATGGTGATGCTGCCGTAGCCGGACAAGGTATTGTGTATGAAATTATACAAATGGCAAAATTAGACGGATATAAAACAGGCGGAACCATCCATTTAGTAATAAATAACCAAGTTGGTTTTACTACGAATTATTTAGATGCCCGTTCTTCAACATATTGTACAGATATTGCAAAAGTAACCTTATCGCCGGTATTACACGTTAATGCAGATGATGCAGAAGCAGTTGTTCACGCGATGTTATTTGCTTTAGATTACAGAATGGAATTTGGAAGCGATGTATTTATCGATTTATTAGGATATAGAAAATACGGTCATAACGAAGGTGACGAACCTCGTTTTACCCAACCAAAATTATACAAAGCCATCGCTAAACATAAAAATCCTCGTGATATTTATGCTGAAAAACTAAAAGCAGAAGGTGTAATTGATGGCACGTATGTTAAAACGTTAGAAGAAACATACAAAGCTAAATTAGATGAAAATTTAGAAGAATCTCGTAAGAAAAGTTTAACTGTAATTACACCATTTATGCAAAATGAATGGAATGGATTTGAACAAGTTTCAGATGATGTGATGCTATCAAAATTTGATACGAAATTTGATAAAAAGCAGTTAACAGCTATTGCATCTACTATTACAGAATTGCCTTCAGACAAAAAATTCATTAGCAAAATCACAAAATTAGTTGGCGACAGAAAAGCCATGTTCTTCGAAAAAGACCAATTAGATTGGGCAATGGGAGAATTATTGGCCTATGGTTCTTTAATTACTGAAGGATACGATGTTCGTATTTCTGGACAAGATGTGGAACGCGGAACGTTTTCGCATCGTCACGCAGTAATTAAAGTGGAAGAATCCGAAGAAGAAGTGGTTTTATTAAACGACATAAAAAACAAAAAAGGAAACTTTTATATATACAATTCGCACCTTTCAGAATATGGTGTAGTTGGTTTTGAATATGGTTATGCATTAGCGTCTCCAAATACCTTAACCATTTGGGAAGCACAATTTGGAGATTTCTCTAACGGAGCGCAAATTATGATTGACCAATACATTTCTGCAGGGGAAGACAAGTGGAACAATCAAAACGGATTGGTTTTCTTATTGCCACACGGTTATGAAAATCAGGGTGCGGAACACTCTTCTGCTCGTATGGAACGTTATTTACAAATGTGTGCAAAACACAATATGTACATTGCAGACGTAACGACTCCAGCCAATTTCTTCCACTTGATGAGAAGACAAATGAAAACAAAATTCCGTAAACCGTTAATTGTATTTTCACCGAAAAGTTTATTGCGTCATCCACAAGCGGTTTCAAGCGCAGATGAATTAGCAAACGGACAATTTCAAGAAATACTTGACGACCCGAATGTATCAGATAAAAAAGCAATTAAATCTTTAGTGTTCTGTACAGGAAAAGTATATTACGATATTATTGCTAAACGTGAAGAATTAGGAAGAAATGATGTAGCAGTAATTCGTTTTGAACAATTATTCCCATTAGCAACAGATCAAATTAAAGCGATTATCGATTCGTATCCAAATGTAGATGATTATGTTTGGGCACAAGAAGAACCAAAAAATATGGGTGCTTACGGTTATTTATTAATGAATTTCGATTTAGTAAAATTACGTTTAGCCTCGCCAAAAGCATATAGTGCGCCAGCAGCAGGAAGTTACGAACGTTCGAAAAAACGTCAAGCGAACGCAATTGCTATGGTTTTTGATAAAAAGTTATTTCAATAAAAAGTTGTAAATTTGTTATATGATAACCAAACAAGAAATAATTCAGACCATTCAGGATAACAAAGAAACTATTAAAAGTTTCGGTGTTACTGAAATTGGTTTGTTTGGTTCGTATGTAAGAAATGAGCAAACGGAAACAAGTGATATTGATTTTTTAGTAGATTTTTACAAAGAAAGAAAAACACTTATAAATTATATAGATTTTTGTGATTGGCTTGAGAATATGTTTATAAACAATAAAATTGATATAGTAACTAAAAACGGGTTGAGTCCATTTATTGGTCCACACATATTAAAAGAAGTCAACTATGTCGAAATCTGATGAAATAGAATTTATTCAGCATATACATAAAGAAATTCAATTTATTATTGAATGCAAAAGTAAATTGTCTGAAGCAAATTTTTATGAAAACGAAGTTTATCAAAGGGCAATCACAAGAGCATTTGAAATTATTGGAGAAGCTACAAAAAATCTGAGTTTAGAATTTAGAGTAAAATACAACAATGTGCCTTGGAGTTATATGGCAAAATTAAGAGATAAAATAATTCATCATTATTTTGGAGTAGATTTTGAAACAATATGGAACATTATGGAACAAGAAATTCCAGAATTATCAAATCAAATCGAATTAATATTAAAAGAACACAACAAAATAGAATAACTGTTTTAAGCTTTTAAACCTTAAACCTTTTAAACTTTTAAACTAAAAAAGAATATGATTTTAGAAATGAAAGTCCCATCACCGGGAGAATCTATCACCGAAGTTGAAATTGCAACTTGGTTAGTAAAAGACGGAGATTACGTTGAAAAAGATCAAGCTATTGCTGAAGTAGATTCAGACAAAGCTACGTTAGAATTACCTGCAGAAGCAAGCGGAATTATTACGCTTAAAGCGGAAGAAGGTGACGCTGTAGCTGTAGGGCAAGTAGTTTGCCATATTGATACTGCTGCTAGCCCCCCAACCCCCAAAGGGGGAGCAGACGCTCAAAATATAGAAATTAAAAAAGAAGAAATAATAGCAACTCCAGTTGCTGATTCAACTCCCCCTTTGGGGGCTGGGGGGCCAACATATGCTACAGGAGCACCATCTCCAGCAGCTAAAAAAATATTAGACGAAAAAAACATCAGCCCTTCTGACATCGTTGGAACAGGAAAAGGTGGAAGAATTACTACTGAAGATGCTGCAAATGCTATTCCATCAATGGGAACACCAACTGGAGGTTCTCGTGGAACGGAAAGAGTAAAACTTTCTATGTTACGAAGAAAAGTAGCAGAACGTTTGGTTGCAGCCAAAAACGAAACGGCAATGTTAACTACTTTTAACGAAGTAAATATGACGCCAATTAATACCATCAGAAACCAATATAAAGACGAATTTAAGGCAAAACACAATGGTCTTGGATTAGGTTATATGTCGTTCTTTACTAAAGCGGT
>NZ_JBEIET010000057.1:0-13077 GCF_040382755.1 Flavobacterium sp. | reverse complement strand
ATTTTCGAAATTACACAAGAAAGAGCAGGAGCAAGTGCCGTAATTTTAGCTTCAGAAAATTCAAATCATCCAACTTTTACAGGAATTGAAAACGTAGCGTTTCAACCTAAAACAGACTTCAGACTTTTTGGAAAACCAACGTCTCGACCGTACAGAAGAATGGGTGTAACCTTAACGTATGATAATTTAAATACACCCATTGAAGAAATTGTTGAAAAAGCGAAAAAAATGGCTACCTTAGTACAAGTAAATAGTTAAAAAATGAAAAAAATAATTCTAATTGTGATAGGTTGTTTGGTTTTGGCTTCTTGTGGTCCAAGAAGATTAGGATGTGGTCCAAGAAGATGTGAAGTAAAAACCCCAACAATTATTACTTTAGATATACACAAAATACAAGTTTCATAAATGAAGAAGAAGATTGAAATTTTAGCGCCCGCAAAAAATTTAATTCAAGGAATAGCTGCTATCAATGCAGGAGCAGATGCCGTTTATATTGGCGCACCTTTGTATGGTGCTCGTTCAAATGCTACCAATTCAATTGAAGATGTTGCCGAATTAGTAAAATACGCACACTTATTTAACGCACAAGTTTTTGTGGTTATTAACACCATTTTGTACGATAATGAATTAGAATCTTGCCGTCAACTGATTTGGAAATTGTATCATATTAATGTCGATGCCTTGATTATTCAGGATATGGCAATAATGGAAATGGAATTACCACCAATTGTACTTCACGCAAGTACACAAGCCAATAATCGTGATGCGGATAAAATTAAGTTTTTAGCCGATGCTGGAATCAAACGTGTCGTTTTAGCACGTGAATTAAATTTAAGTCAAATTAAAGAAATCAGCGAAGCGTCTGATGTAGAATTAGAGTTTTTCGTTACGGGTGCATTATGTGTTTCATTTAGTGGAAATTGCTATATGAGTGTGGCAAACGGTGAACGTTCAGCAAACAGAGGTTCTTGTGCGCAAAATTGCCGTTTACCTTATAATTTAATTGACGGAAATGGCGATACTTTAATCAAAAATAGTCACTTGCTTTCTATAAAAGATTTTGATGTTTCCAATCAAATTCCAAATTTAGTTGAAGCAGGAATTTCTTCGTTTAAAATTGAAGGTCGTTTGAAAGATATCGTGTATGTGAAAAATAACGTATCTTATTTACGTCAGAAATTAGATGCTTTTTTAGCAGAAAATCCCGAAAAATATACCAAAGCTTCGTCTGGTAAATGCACGTATTCATTCGATTCTTCACTTGATAGAACCTTTAACCGTGGGTATACCGACTATTTTGTAAATGAAAGACATCAATCCATCGGTTCTTGGGAAAGTCCAAAATCGAAAGGACAATATATAGGAAAACTAATAAAAACAATTGGCAATTCGTACGAAATTGAAAACGGACATTTCCTAAATAATGGTGACGGATTGTGTTTTATTAATTCTGATAATGAAGCGGAAGGTATCTATGTAAATAAAGTGGAAAACGGAATCGTTTATCCAAACGTTTTAAAAGAAATTGCTGATGGAACGTTTATTTACAGAAATAACGATGCCGCTTTCATCAAAATTGTAGAAAGAGAAGACAGTGCGATTAGAAAAATAAGCACGACTTTAGTGCTAAAAGAAAACGAATCAGGTTTCGAATTAATTGCTACGGATGAAGATGGAAATGTGAGTATTTCTAAATTGGTTCACCAAAAAGAGCTTACTAAAAATAATGAATCTATAGCAGAAAATTTCAAAGTTAATTTAGCAAAAACTGGGTTTACACCCTATAATGCAGATGAAATTACGATTGAATTTTCTCAAAATTGGTTTTTGCCTATATCAAAAATTAACGAAATGCGAAGAACCGTTTTCGAACAGTTATCGGAAATTCGTTTAAATAATTATGTTCGAAAGGAGCATCAAATGATAAAAACATCACATCCTTATCCAGAAACTAAACTGGATTTTATGTACAACGTTTCTAATAAAACCGCTCGAAAATTTTACGAACGTCACGGAGTAACTGAAATTGAAAAAGCTTTCGAATTACAATGGGATCCAGGAAAATCGCGTGTAATGACTACCAAATATTGTATTAAATACGAATTGGAACGCTGCCCAAAATATCACCCAGAACATCGAGATAAAAAAGTAAAAGAACCTTTGGTTTTAAAACAAGGCGAATTAGAATACAAACTAAAATTCAATTGTAAACCTTGCGAAATGGAAATTTGGGAAAAAGATGCCGAATTTGAAATTGAAGACGAAGATTAATTCATACAAATGGAAAATATAGTTTTACATAAATCAAACACAAGAGGTCACGCCAATCACGGTTGGTTAAACGCTTATCATAGTTTCAGTTTTGCAAGCTGGTATAATCCAGAAAGAGTTCAATTCGGAGTGTTGCGCGTTTTAAATGACGACACAGTTGCTGCTGGAATGGGTTTTGGCACGCATCCACACGATAATATGGAAATTATTACCATTCCACTTGAAGGTGATTTAGCACATAAAGACAGTATGGGCAATGAATCGACTATTAAAACAGGCGATGTCCAAGTTATGAGTGCCGGAACCGGAATTCAACACAGTGAATTTAACCCAAATGCTGATTTACAAACAAAATTATTTCAAATTTGGTTGTTTCCAAAATTTAGAAATGTTGTGCCGCGTTACCAACAAATTACGCTTGATGTTGCCAAACAAAAAAATAATTTTGCTCAAATTTTATCACCAAACGAAGAGGATGAAGGCGTTTGGATTTATCAAGATGCTTGGTTTCATTTAGCTGATTTCGACAAAGATTTTTCTAAAACGTACAAAATAAAAAAAGAAGGCAATGGGATGTATGTGTTTGTGATTTCAGGAACAATTACGGTTAATGGTCAAGAATTAGAAACCCGAGATGGATTTGGAATTTGGAATTTTCAAAATTTGGATTTTGTAGCTACATCTGATGCGAAGTTTTTATTAATGGAAATTCCAATGGAATAATAAAAATAAAACACATAGGCACATAGAAAAAATTTTGAGTAATAAAGCATTGCTTGATAAAAGTTAGCATAACTATGTGTGAAAAATAATATTTTCTATGTCATCTTTCACAGAATTAAAAACTATGTTTCTATGTGTTTAAAATAAATCAATATATACAAATAGAAACACAATGAAACAACCACCTAAATGGAAATTTGCAATTATGGTATGGTTAGCCATTTATCCAACAATAACCTTAGTTAGTTTTCTAATTGGCGATACTATAAAAAACTGGCCTTTGCCATTAAAAACTTTACTAATGACTGGAATTTTAGTTCCGTTAATGGTTTTTGTTTTGCTTCCTTTATTAAGAAAGCTTTTAGGAGACTGGCTGCATAAATAAAAAAGAAAGGGAAACTTCTATTGAAATTTCCCTTTTTAAATTTATAGAATTTTTTATTTCTTTAAACTTATATTTTCAAATGTGGAAACATCCACAATTTCTTCCGTATCAATATCAAATGAAATTTTCACTCTATCTCCAACTGCAGTTAATGGCAATTGATTCGATATTTGTGAAGAACCTACAAAAATATTTGGATATTCTTTAACCGTAAAATAGTAAAAACTATTTCCGTTTTTTACATCGTTTTGAATTCTTAATATGGTAGATTCAACTACTTTTTTAGATGATTTGCTATCCACGTTTATTTTATTTCCAGAAGAATTAAATGCTGTTTTATAGGCGGTTAATGCTTCACGCATCGTATTTCCTGTTCCAACAATCGTATAATCTGAAATGGAAACCATAGCATACATTTTTACTAATCCGCCATTGTCTTTTAACGTCATTACATAAGTTGGAATGTTGTTAATGTTATACGGAATAGGCAACGACGCTACAAATCCTTTTTCTTGTACTTTTCCTTGTGCCGAACTTTGAGCGGCAAATTCGGTAGCACCACTTTGTTTGTAAAACGTAGTATGCTTGGTTCGCGTGTCAACTAATACAAAACCCACTGCAGATTCGTCTTTTCCTACTGATGTAATTCCTGTGTACCAATATGATTTGTTGTCTTTTCCGTACACTAAAGTTAAATCTTCTGTAATTTGAAGTTTGTTTTCATTTGAAAAATTCCAATATCCTTTTACGTATTCACCCCAATCATTTAATTGGTCTTTAATAAATGATATTGGTTGAATACGATCTACCCAAGTTGGAGTATTTTTAATATCATATTCTTTTATTTCTCCGTTTTGCGCATTTACAACCACAATTCCTGTGGCATCATTTCCAGAAAATCCCACTTGTTTTTTGTATTTGGTAACCACCCAAAAAGGCATTCCTGCGTCATCAATTTCAAAAGAAAAATCTGTTAAACCAACTGTGTTATATCCGTTAAAATACAAATAACGGTGCAAATTACTTTGAAAATAAGCTTCTTGTTGGTATTTTAAAAAAATAGGTTTTCCATTTACTTCTTGTACTAATTTAACATCTCTTTCATTGGTTGCAGAAACCATTACGTATCCTGTTGTTCCTTTTTGGTTATTTAGCCATTTAAAAAAACCAGAATGTTCTAATGGAGCAATCCAATATAATTTTCCGTTTACTTTCTGAATGAAAAATTCACCTAAATGTGCTTGACTTCCCAAAGCAGGTTGGGAACCTAATATTTTTTCTCCTAATAAATACGCTAAAGATTCATCTACAACTCGAATTTCATTCATAGAAATAGGTGCTATATGGTTGGTCAATTTATCGCCATTTTCTACTTTTCCAATTAAGTTTCTATAATCTTCACTTCTAAAAACAGGGTGCGATGTAAAAAAAGGCAATACAAATGCATATAAAACAGCAATACCAATAAGTAATGCAGGAATTTTCCAAAAAACTTGAATTGGTTTATAACTTTTTCCGTCGGCACTAATTGTAAATTTTGAAAACGTAAAAAATAATAACGCTGCAATAATTAGTAATAAAACCGTAATTCCGGAAAAGCCATAACTTATTACTGGAAGAGTAACGTAAAAAAAGAAAATCGTAATTAGTAGCACTAATACTAATGGTAGTATTTTTTTCATTTTATTTTGATTTAGATGTTGTAAATATTAGTCATTAATTTGATAAGATTGTTACAAAATAAGTATTTTTGTTTTTTTTAAACACATAGGCACATAGATTTTTAAATCGATTAGTTTCTAAATCAATAAATAAATCTTAGCTATGTGTTCTTGTATACTATTTAAAATTAAACTATAAACTATGTGTCTATGTGTTTTACGTAGCACATTAAACTTGAAACAAATAAATATGAAAGCATACATTTTTCCAGGTCAAGGCGCGCAATTTACCGGTATGGGTAAAGATTTATATGAATCATCAGCAGAAGCAAAACAATTATTTGAAAAAGCGAACGATATTTTAGGTTTCCGAATTACAGATATTATGTTTGAAGGAACCGCAGAAGAATTAAAAGAAACGAAAGTTACACAACCAGCGGTTTTTTTACATTCTGTAATTTTAGCTAAAACCTTAGAAAATTTTAAACCTGAAATGGTTGCAGGTCATTCATTAGGAGAATTTTCTGCTTTAGTTGCTAATGGTGCTTTATCTTTTGAAGACGCACTTTTGTTAGTTTCCAAAAGAGCTTTGGCGATGCAAAAAGCTTGTGAAATTACACCTTCGACTATGGCAGCGGTATTAAATTTAGAAGATAAAATTGTTGAAGACATTTGCGCTTCTATTGATGGCGTTGTTGTTGCTGCAAATTATAATTGTCCGGGGCAATTGGTAATTTCAGGCGAATACAAAGCTGTGGAATTAGCTTGCGAAAAAATGAAAGAAGCTGGAGCAAAGCGTGCTTTAATTTTGCCTGTTGGAGGTGCTTTTCATTCACCAATGATGGAGCCAGCAAGAGAAGAATTAGCTGCAGCGATTGAAGCAACACATTTTTCAACGCCTATTTGTCCGGTGTATCAAAATGTAACGGCAAGTGCGGTTTCTGACGCAAATGAAATTAAGAAAAATTTAATTATTCAATTAACCGCTCCAGTAAAATGGACGCAATCTGTTCAACAAATGATTGCTGATGGGGCTTCAAGTTTTACGGAAGTTGGACCTGGAAAAGTATTGGTTGGATTGGTAAATAAAATTGATAGAGAAGTAGAAACTATTTCGGCTTAATTGTTAATTAAGATAATAAAACATTAAGAAATTAAGGGAATTAAGTCTAAATGAAACTTAATTTCTTAATGGTTTAAAAGTTTCATTTCTTCTTTCAATTACTAAGGAAAATATTAATTTTAAAACGGGTTTTTGGTTGGTCATTTTATGAAATTGGCTATCTAACTTCTAATTTTCTGTTCCCATTTCCAAGCACTTGCCAAACTATCATCTAAACTTGATGCGGCTTTCCATCCCAAAATACGATTTGCTTTATCTGTATTGGCATACGCTTCAGTAATGTCGCCCTCTCGACGCCCTACAATTTTATAATTTAGTTTTTGACCAGAAACTTTTTCAAAAGATTGAATGACTTCTAAAACCGAACTTCCTTTTCCAGTTCCTAAGTTAAAAGTTTCAACGGAATCTATATTTTTTTTATTCAACAAACGCTGCATGGCAATAACATGTGCTTTTGCTAAATCTACTACATGAATATAATCTCTAACAGCTGTTCCGTCAGATGTTGGATAATCATTTCCGTAAACGGAAAGTTCTTTTCGTAACCCCATAGCGGTTTGTGTAATAAACGGCACTAAATTTTGAGGCACACCTAAAGGTAATTCGCCAATTTCTGCCGATTGATGGGCGCCAATCGGATTAAAATAACGTAGTAAAATTGCATTTAATGCACTTACTTTTGAAGTATCAGTAATAATTTCTTCACCAATTTGCTTTGTATTTCCGTAAGGCGACATAGCAGTTTGAATTGGTGCGTCTTCTGTAATCGGCATTTTTTCGGCTTGACCGTAAACCGTACAAGAAGAACTAAAAATAAAATTAGCAGCCGGTAATTTAGTAAGTTCTTGCAGAACATAAATTAAGGCACTAATGTTGTTTTCGTAATATAATAAAGGATTTTCGACACTTTCACCCACGGCTTTGCTTGCTGCAAAATGAATTACTCCAGAAATATCAGTATGTGTTTCAAAGAAATTTTGAACGGCCGATTTTTCTCTTAAATCGATAGATTCAAAAATTGGTTTTTTACCTGTAATGCGTTCAATTCCATCTAAAACTTCAATAGAAGAATTTGATAAATTATCAATTATAATTACATCAAAACCTTCATTTTGTAATTCTACAACGGTATGTGATCCAATAAAACCTAAACCACCTGTTACTACTATTTTCATTTATTTAAGATTATAGAATATAGATTATAGAATATAGATGTTACTGAAAGGTGTTTTCTCTATTTTCTATTTTCTATTTTCTTATTTCATATATTCTAAAACCGTGTCGGTAATAAATTTAATTTGTTCATCATCTAATTCCGTGTGCATAGGTAACGCAATCACTTCTTTACATAACTGATTGGTTACTGGAAAATCTTCATCTTTATAACGAGTATCAGTATACGCTTTCTGACTATGTAATGGAATTGGATAATAAATAGCACAAGGAATACCTTTTTCTTGTAAATGCGCTAATAATCCATCGCGTTTTCCATTTAAAATACGAATAACATATTGATGAAATACATGACAATCACAAGAATCACAAATAAAAGTCGCCCAAATGTTTGGGTTTTGACTTAAAGCCAAACTGTATTTTCTAGCGGCTTCTTGGCGTGCTTTGTTATAAGTATCAAGATATGGTAATTTAGCTTTTAAAACCCCAGCTTGAATACTGTCTAAACGTGAATTCACACCAACAACATCGTGATGGTATCGTTCATACATTCCATGATTTACAATTCCTCTAATAATGTGTGCTAAATTGTCATCGTTGGTATATATCGCACCACCATCGCCGTAGCAACCTAAATTTTTAGATGGGAAAAATGATGTAGCAGCCACATGACCAATGGTTCCCACTTTCTTTTTAGAACCATCTTTTGATGTATAATCAGCTCCAATGGCTTGCGCATTATCTTCAATTACATATAAATTATGTGCCTTGGCAATTTCCATAATCGCATCCATATTTGCTGCACGACCAAATAAGTGCACAGGAACAATGGCTTTTGTTTTTGGAGTAATCGCATTACGAATTCCTTCTAATGAAATATTCATATTATTCATATCTACATCCACTAAAACTGGAGTCAATTGCAATAAAGCAATCACTTCAACGGTTGCTGCGAATGTAAAATCAGCGGTTATGACTTCATCACCAGGTTGTAAACCCAATCCCATCATCGCAATTTGAAGCGCATCTGTTCCGTTAGCACAAGGAATTACGTGTTTTGCGCCTAAATATTTTTCTAAATCTGCTTGAAATTGATGTACTAAAGGACCATTTATGTAAGTATTGTTGTCTAAAACCTCTTGAATAGACGCATTTACTTCGTCTTTTATTTTTTCGTACTGACTTTTTAAGTCAACCATTTGTAATTTTTTCATCTTCCTAATCTAATTAAGTCAAGCAAAAGTAAGAAATTCTGCTTACATTTTTTGTGTTACATAAAAGAAACGTAATTTAGCGACATAAATTAGTACTATGTCATTTATTTATAACTTTATACTTCTTTTTGCTTCTCAGCTTTTAAAGATTTTGGCGCTTTTTAGTCCAAAATTAAACTTGTTTGTAGAAGGAAGAAAATCAGTTTTTGAAACTTTGAAAGACAATATTCAAGAATTTGATAAAACGATTTGGTTTCACGCAGCATCTTTAGGAGAATATGAACAAGGATTACCTGTTATTGAAAAAGTCAAAGAGAAATATCCGCAACATAAAATTGTACTCACTTTTTTTTCGCCTTCAGGTTATGAAGTGCGAAAAAATAATACTGTTGCAGATGTTACAGTTTATTTGCCTTTGGATAAGATTTCTAATGCCAAACAATTTTTAGATTTGGTACATCCGGAAAAAGTATTTTTTATCAAGTACGAATTTTGGCCGAATTATTTAACCGAACTTAAAAAAAGATCGATTTCAACGTATTTAATTTCAGGAATTTTTAGAGAAAAGCAACTCTTTTTTAAGTGGTATGGTGGTTTTTACAGAAAAGCATTGCAAACATTTACCAGTTTTTTTGTACAAAATGAATCTTCTAAACTATTATTACAATCTATTGGTTTTTCTAATGTAAGTGTTTCTGGCGATACCCGTTTTGATAGGGTAGTGACCATTTTAGAAAAAGACAATTCTTTAGATTATATAGCACAATTTAAAAATAATCAAACTACAATTGTAATTGGAAGTAGCTGGCCAAAAGATGAAGAATTATTAATTCAATATATTGAGTCGGCACCACAAAATGTAAAATTTATTATTGCACCACATAATATAAATCATAATCAAATTTTAAATCTCAAATCTAAAATTTCAAAGAAAACACTATTATTTTCCGAAAAAGAGGAGATGCTGAAACAAGTTCAGCATGACAATTTAGCAGATTTTCAAGTTTTTATAATTGATACAATCGGAATATTAACTAAGATTTATTCTTACGCAGATATTGCCTACGTTGGAGGTGGTTTTGGAAATCCAGGTGTACATAATCTTTTAGAACCCGCCACTTTTGGAATTCCTATTGTTATTGGTCCTAATTATTCACACTTTGCAGAAGCTACTGCTTTAGTTGGTTTAAATGGTTGTATTACTGTAAAAAATCAATCAGAATTAAATGATGCGTTCAACTTGTTACTACAAAACGAGGAAGAACGATTAGAAAAAGGTCACATTTGTAGTACATTTGTTCAAATGAATAAAGGGGCTACGGAACACATATTGAGTAATATAAAAATTTAAACTTTTAATAAAAATGAAAAACAGAATCACATTGCTTTTTGGAAAAGTTAAACAATTATTTATAAATTATCCTTTTGTTTTATTAATGTCTTTAGCGTTTGTAATAACTGTGATTTATGGTATTGAATATGAACCAAAAAAAGAATCTGCATTTCTACTACTTAAGTTAGGACTCACATTTTCACTTGGTATTTCTTTGCAATTCGCATTGAAAATACTTTCTCAAAGAATTAAAAACGGAATTGTCTGGCAACTTTTAGGATTTGTGTTTTTAATAATATATTTCTTTATTTTTCCAAAAAAGGAGGAGGATTTTTCTGGATTTTATGTTTTTATAATTATACCAACATACATACTTTCGCATTTGCTTGTTTCTTTTGTAGCCTTTATAAAGAAAGAAACATCCGAACTTAATTTTTGGCAGTATAATAAAAATTTATTTGTCAATTTGTTTTTAACAGCTGTATTTACTGGCGTGTTAATTGGTGGTGTAGAACTTGCTATTTTAGCTGTTGAAGAACTTTTTAATTTTGATTTTGATGGTAAGTTGTACGCTGATACTTTTTTTGCTTTAGGAATTTTTGGAAGTACTTTTATATTTTTGCTTTTTAACGAATCGGGTCTTGATTATTTAGAAAAAGAAGGTAAGTATCCTGTAGTATTAAAGTTTTTCACACAATTTATTTTAATACCACTTTTGATAATATATGTTGTCATTTTGTATTTCTATTGCGCAAAAATTGTAATTAATTGGCAATTACCTAGAGGCTGGGTATCTTACTTAGTTTTAGCTTATTCAATAGTTGGAATTTTCGCATTATTGTTGGTACACCCTTTAAAAGAATTGAAATTAAAATCTTGGATTTTAATTTTCAGCAAATTATTTTATTACACTTTAATTCCTTTAATTATTTTATTGTTTGTTGCTATTTTTACTAGAGTACTTCAGTATGGCTATACAGAGGCAAGATATTTTGTTTTGTTAATTTCATTATGGCTAACAATTCTTGTATTATATTTTGTGTTTTTCAAAAAAGCTACGATTAAATTTATTCCAATTTCATTATTTGTTTTTGGGTTATTTGCCTTAATTTTCCCGTATTTAAATGTTTTTTCAGTTTCAATTAGAAGTCAAGAAAATGAATTAATTGAAGTTTTGAAAGAAAATAATTTGTTAGTTAACAATAAAATTAATTTCGGAAAACAAGTTACAGACTCTATTGCAAATAGCGTAGAGAATAAATTAGAATTTTTAAGCGAACGATTTGATGATGAATTCATTGAAGTATACTTGGATGCTGAAACAGTTAAAAAATCTAAAACAAATAAATATTGGTATACCAATCTTTTTTTAAATATTACTCATAACCAAAATCAAAAAAACAATAATTATTTCTTAAGAATTTCTTCAAACAAAAAAATTATAAACATCAAAGATTATCAATTTGTAATTAATAATAATCAGTATGACGGTAATATTGAAACTGAATTAAACAACGATAAAATTTCAATTACTGAAAATTATGGGTCATCATCTTTTGAAATTAAAATTAATGAAAAATCAAAAGACATTTTGCCAATTTTAAAAACCAAATTTTTTAACAAGTATAAAAATGCTTCTGACGATGTTTTTGTTGATGATTTATCCATTGAAGTCATTGTAGATAAATATAAAGTTAAAGTGGTATTTGGTTCTATAGATTGGAATAAAAATTTAAATTCTTTTAATTACGGTAACATAATCTATTTAATAAAGACAAATTAATATAAACTATTATCCTATGAAATTTTTAAAATTATTTTTAGTATTATTTATCGTTCAAACTCAAGCCCAACAAGGCGGTATGTGGATTCCTTCTTTGTTGCAAGGTATGAATGAGAACGAAATGAAAGCTTTAGGTTCTAAACTTACAGCAGAACAAATTTATTCTATAAATAAATCATCTTTAAAAGATGCCGTTCCTCAATTTGATGGCGGTTGTACAGCAGAAATGATTTCTTCTAAAGGGTTGTTATTAACCAATCATCATTGTGGATATGATAACATACAAAATCATTCTACAGTGGAACACGATTATTTAGCCAATGGTTTTTGGGCGTATAAAATGGAAGAAGAACTTCCAAACCCTGGAGTTGTTGTTACTTTTATTGTAAAAATTGATGATGTTACCACAAAAGTATTTGAAGGTGTTGCGGCTTTAACTTCTGAAGCAGAAAAGCAAAAGAAAATTCAAGAAAATATTGCAACATTGAACAAATCGTATGTAAGAGAAGCTTGGCAAGATGTTTTAGTACGATCTTTTTATGATGGAAATCAATATTTATTATTTGTTACAGAAAACTTCAAAGACATTCGATTAGTAGGTGCGCCGCCAAGTTCTATTGGGAAATTTGGTTCGGATACTGACAATTGGGTTTGGCCACGTCATACGGGAGATTTTTCTTTATTCAGAGTTTATGCGGATAAAAATAATCGTCCAGCAGCCTATTCAAAAGACAACGTGCCTTACACGTCTAAACACTTTTTCCCAGTTTCTGCAAAAGGAATCCAAGAAAACGATTTTACAATGGTAATGGGGTATCCTGGAAGAACTACTGAATATTTACCATCTTATGCCGTGGAGCAAATGGTAAACGATTTAAATCCAGCTCGAATTGAAGTTCGTGATGCAGCTTTAAAAGTTCAAGATGGTTTTATGAGAAAAGACCAAGCGATTAAAATTAAATATGCTTCAAAATATGCCGGAGTAGCCAATTATTGGAAAAAATGGATAGGTGAGCGCAAAGGTTTAATTAAAGCCAATGCAGTAGGTGCAAAGCAAGTTTTTGAAAAGGACTTAACAGATAAAATTATCAAAGCTGGAAAACAAGCAGAATATGGAAATTTATTATCTGATTTCGCAACAAATTACGCTGCTATTAAAGAGTATGCTATTGCAAGAGATTATTATACCGAAGTAGTTTTAAGAAATACCGAAATTTTATCTTTTGGATACCGTTTGTTTCAATTAGAGCAAGTGTATTATTCAAAAGGTGAACAAGCATTTAATGATAGAAAAAAGAATTTAATTGAATCTTTTTGAACCTTTATATAAAGATTTTAATGCACAAGTTGATGAAAAAGTGTTCGAAAAATTAATAGCTATTTATAGTAAAAAATCACCGCAACAATTTTT
>NZ_JBEIET010000056.1:0-13425 GCF_040382755.1 Flavobacterium sp. | reverse complement strand
AGTAAGTGGGTGTTTTAATAATCCAGTAATTGAAGATAAAGGTCCTGTCATTACATCAGCACCAATTTTAGCACAATTAACAACATGCATAGTGTGACGCACAGAAGCCGCTAAAATTTGAGTTTCAAAACTATAGTTGTCATAAATTTGACGAATTTCATCAATTAAATTTAAACCATCTGTTGAAATATCGTCTAAACGACCTAAAAATGGAGAACAATAAGTTGCTCCAGCTTTAGCAGCCAATAAAGCTTGACCCGCTGAAAATATTAAAGTAACATTGGTTTTTATGCCTCTATCTGAAAAATATTTACACGCTTTAATTCCTTCTTTAGTCATTGGTAATTTTACTACGATTTGTTCGTGTAAATCGGCTAATTCTTCACCTTCTTTTACCATTCCTTCAAAATCTAAAGCATTTACTTCTGCACTTACATCGCCATCTACAAGATTACAAATATCTAAATAATGTTTTAAGATATTGTTTTTTCCTGTGATACCTTCTTTAGCCATTAACGATGGATTTGTAGTTACGCCATCAAGAATTCCTAAAGCTTGTGCTTCTGCAATGTCTTTTAAATTTGCTGTGTCAATAAAAAATTTCATGTTTTTTAAATTTAAATTTGTTGTGTGTTGTTTGTGAGTACAAAAGTAGGAAATTGAAATAGAATATTCTATTTCTTTTTACAGATTCTACTTTTTGATTTTATAATTTATAATGATTCATTAGGATTTTTTCGTACATTTTATCTGGTAAAATTCGCTTCAAAACAATAGAAAATTTTTGCATAAATGCACCTACTTTATAATGAATTTTTGGATTTTTGGTTTCAATTATTTTGTGAATTGCTACAGCCATTTCAATAGGGTTACTTCCGCCAGAAACATGCTCATTCATCATATTAAGTTGATTTTGATATACCGTTTCGTATGCAGAACCTTGTTTTACAGGAGCATGAAATCTTCTGGAAGCAATATCGGTAGCAAAATCACCTGGAGCCACATTGGTAATATGGATTCCAAAGGATTTAGTTTCCATTCGTAAGGATTCGGTTATTAATTCTAAAGCACCTTTTGAAGAAGAATAGACACTTCTAAAAGGTAGACCCATATATCCTGCAATAGATGTAATATTAATAATTAAACCACTTTTTTGAAGCCGCATTTGTGGTAAAACCGCTTTTATGGTAGCTATAGGTCCAAAAACATTGGTTTCAAAATTATTTTTAATTTCTTCTAAGGGAATTTCTTCAAGTGGTCCTGTAATTCCGACGCCAGCGTTATTTATTAAGACATCAATTCTGCCTTCCAAAAGTAACACTTTTTCAATACAAGCTTCAATTGAAGTCATATTGCGAACATCTAAATCAATTAAATTAATTTTAGAATTAGAAATTGCAGCGGTATTTCTACTTGTACCATACACAATATAATCTTTATCTAATAAAAATTCGCCAATGGCTTTTCCAATTCCTGATGAACCACCAGTGATAAGTATAACTTTTTTCATTAAATAGTGAATAAGATGTAAAGAAAAAACAAAATAAAAGTAGAAACAAATATTAGTGTATTTAAAAAATAGATAACAAATAATTTCAATATACTTTTCATAAAACTTTCTTTATAAAAAAGAAAATACGCTTTTATGAAAATTACATTTAAAAATAAAAATATAAATATTCCAAAGTAACCACGGATTTCATAACCAAATAATCCAAAAATTTGATTTAATAATGCAGTTAAACTAGAAATCAACAAAAAAGAAGCGAAGTAATGAAACGTAAAAATACCATGATCAAAATACCACCATTTCTTCTTGTTGTGCGTTAGCCAAAGCGTAAATGCAAAAAAGGGCATTATTAAAAACAACCATTTAGGTAAATTTTGTAAGCCTTTATGCAAAGCCTGAAACATAATTTGTGTAGGCGTATAATTTTCCTCTAATTTATTAAATTTTTCATCTAAATAATTTGCATTAACTTCTTGTTTTGCAGAATTTTTTGTAATCTTTTTTGACTCCTTATTTTTGGTTTCAATTATTAATTCAGATTGAGTACCTTTTAAGTATTTATTTTCAATTTCTTTAAAAGTAAAAGAATTAAAAATAATAAACGAAATTATATTTATAAAAATAAACAATCGAACAGGCGCCATAAAGGCTTGTCTTTTACCTGACAAATAAGTTAATGACAGTTTTTCTGGCTGAATTAATAAATATTTAAGTGCTTTCCAAAAACTAGAATCATAGTGAATTAAATCTTCTAAAAAATGAGTAAACAAATAATGAAATGATTTTTTAGTTTCTGTATTTTCTTGTCCACATGATGGGCAAAAACGCACCAAAACAGAATCGCCACAATTTTGGCAAGTGCTATCTTCTCTTAATTTTCCGTGACTCATTTAACATAATTTAATGTGGTAAAATTAAATAAAAAAAAGTGCATACAAAAGTTTGTATGCACTTTAAAAACAGATTGATAAAAGTTAATCTTTCTTTTCTTTCTTTTTAGAATCACATGATGCTTCTTTTTTATCTGATTCACCACAACATTTTTTACCATTTACAGAACATGATTTTTCTGTTTTTACTTTCTTCTTTTGTTTTGGTTCTTGTGCATTTAATACTATTGAAAATAAAAATGCTACGGACATTGCTAAAATTAATTTTTTCATTTTTTTTTAATTTTTAAATTGTTATTAATTATTATTATTTGATAATGAGTTTTTTTGTGCAATAAAATTTATTATCCAAAATAAAGGTTAGAAACTGCACTTTTTCAGTGGTATTTGATAATTTAAAATTCATTGAATTGTTTCCTATTTGTAACCCATCAATTTCTCCATCATCTACTATTTGCCCGTTTACATTCGTTACAAAATAATCTAATGTTGCCAAATAAGGTATGTTGAAATCTATTTTTACAATGTCATCTTGAGCTGGATTAGGAGATACAACAAAAGTAAAATCATTCTTGCCTTCAATACTAATTTGTCCCAAGGGCAAATTTTTAATTAATTTTACTTCGTAAATAGTAGCACTCGCACTTGTAGTATTCGTTTGATTATTTGTAAACGGATTTTGAGATCCACTATCAATACCACCAAAAATATGACCAATAACAAATTCATTTGCGGTAATATCATTCAGTTTTATTACTTCATTTGAATAGTGAGGCAATGTTTTATTTGGAATAAACTCGGCTCCTGCGCCTTTAAAATTAGGCATCTCTATATCTAATTTATACTCAGACAACTCACCATTTGCTGCACGCATAGTTCTACTTATAGTTTTCACAAAAGGCACATTATTATCTTGTACCAAAGTAGTTCCGTTATAATAATACTGGCTAATTCCACCAAAAAACAAATTGTGCATTTTAGTTGTGGCGCTATCAAATAATCCAACTTTTGCACTATGATAATTACTCAAATACTGATTAAACTGTGTTTGAGGATAATATCCATTAGACTTAATATCTACTGGATACAAAAAGGGTAAATCAGCATTTATTTGAAAAACACCCGATGAAATCGTGTAGCCTTCCTCTCCATTTGGAAAAACTTGAGGTACTAAATTATAATCGCGGCGATGCAAATGAACCGCATCTTCTACGAAAGAATAATTAGAAAAACTTAATTGTAAACCTGAATTATCAATATTAAATTTTTGTATTTTATTTATATAAGTTTGTGTAAAAGTTGGATTATTCATTGGATTATATCTTCCTGTAAATATCTGACCACCAATTAAATAAAAATTAGTTCCAATTTTACCCAATTGTCCTCCTGTATTTTGAAAAATCGGATTGGCTATTTGTTTAAAATTTCCTGCAATTGACGTACCATTTATTACCGAATCAATTAAATTGGGCACATTAATACTTGTTAATTTATCAAACGTTACGTGATCATCAAGTGAGGTTGAATACGCATACCCACCTATGACATACAATGTATTTCCGTCTTGATAAAAGTTAAAATTTGTGGCTTGTAATTGCTCTTTTAAACCTATAGATAAAGTTTCTAATGACACAGACCACGATTGTTGTGTAGCAATATCTACTACATAAATCAGATTGTTATTTTGTGAATTAGGAAAAGCATTAAATGGTTGTCTGGCGTGAACACCATCTTTTCTTCCACCAATAATTAACCATTTTCCGTTATGTTGAGCAAAAGCATACGAATGTAATCCTGGTAAAGTAGATATTGTAATAGGCGTAATTTGTACATTATATTCAAATGTACTTTGTGCAAATCCTACTTTGTAAAATAAGATTGCAAGGAAAATATATTTTTTCATTTTTTTTATACTAATAGTTACACTGTTGACAACAAGATTGTGAAAACAGTAAAATAGATGTTTTGTATGTAACTATGATATAATTTTAGGCGGTTGCCAAATGGTATTTTGATAGTTAGATAGTAAATTTTTATGATAAAATATCTTTTCTCTTTTTGAAGTAATTATAAAATTTTGAGGGGTAGCTGAATATATTTTAGTTGTAATATAACTCACCGGAGTAAAATTTAAACTCATAATAATTTTACCTTTTTCGCAATTCTTGTCAGTATCAAAATCAGATTTAGTACAAGAAGAAATACAAGATTCGTTCCACTGCATTTTTAAAACTCTCACAGATGGAAGAGCCATTAATGCGGTTAAATAAAAACAAAATATATAGGCAAATAATTTCATATAAAATCTTACTTCAATACCTTACTGGCACACATAAAATCGGTTTTAGGAATATTGGTTTTCGCAATGGCATTAAAACCACCTTCAATTTCAGAAAAATTTCTATATCCACGCGCTTGTAATATAGAAGCCGCAATCATACTGCGGTATCCCCCAGCACAATGCATAAAAAAATGTTCGTTTGGATTGATGTCTTTCACCCAATCATTAATATAAGCTAAAGGTTTACTGTAAGCGTCTTCAATATGTTCAGCTTCGTATTCACTTTCTCTTCTAATATCTACTACTTTACTTTCGCCAATTTTAACTTCATTTTCAAATTGAGCTGCGGTGATTCTATGTACAGTATCCACATCAAATCCAGCTGATTTCCAGGCATCAAATCCGCCTTTTAAATGTCCTAAAACGGCGTCGAAACCTACTCGAGATAATCTGGTAACAGTTTCTTCTTCTTTACCAAAATCTGTAACTAAAACAATGGGTTGATTGACATTAGCTATTAAAGCACCTACCCAAGGCGCAAAATCACCACTAATTCCAATATTTATAGATTGAGGCACAAATCCTTTCGAAAAATCTGCAGCATTTCTTGTATCTAAAATCAAAGCGCCACTTTCATCAACAAGTTGCTCAAAGTCGGCAACATCAATTGCGTTTTTTCCGTTATTTAAAACTGTTGAAAAAGATGGAATTCCTTTTTTATTCATAGCTACATTCATACCAAAATAAGCTGGCGGAGGCAATAAACCATTGGTAACTTCTGCAATAAATTCAGCTTCGGTCATATTAGCACGTAGTGCGTAATTTTGTTGTTTTTGTTCGCCTACAGTTGAAACCGTTTCTTTGCTCATGTTTTTTCCACAAGCAGAACCCGCGCCATGTGCTGGATATACCACAACATCATCTGCTAAAGTCATTACTTTATCTCGCAATGAATGAAATAAAATCCCTGCCAATTGATCTTGTGTCATGGATGCTGCTTTTTGAGCTAAATCTGGTCGACCAACATCACCAATAAATAAAGTATCACCAGAAAATAATGCCGTATCTTTTCCGTTTTCATCTATCAATAAATAACACGTACTTTCCATGGTATGTCCAGGTGTGTGTAGCACTTTTATTTTAATATTCCCAACTTCAAATATTTGATTGTCTTCAGCTGAAATGATATCAAATTCAGGTTTTGCCGTAGGTCCGTATACAATTTTCGCACCGGTTTGCGTACTCAAGTCTAAATGTCCCGAAACAAAATCAGCGTGAAAATGGGTTTCAAAAATATACTTTAGTTTTACATTATCTGCAGATAACCTATCCATATAAGGAGCTGTTTCGCGTAATGGATCGATTATAGCTGCTTCGCCATTTGAAGTGATGTAATAGGCACCTTGCGCCAAACAACCTGTATAAATTTGTTCTATTTTCATATATTAATTAATTTTTCAAATGGAAATTGAAATCATTTTCATTTAAATACGATACAAATTTAGTAGTAATTTTTAAATAAAATTGTGATAATTATCATAAGATTATTTTTAATCGAAAAATTCATCGTCACTATGAAAAAAAGCGGTTAACCAAATAATTCTTGATAAACGCATAATCCAAGGTTGTAATAGAATTAAAAAGAAAATATTAACTGGCAACCACCAAAAAATTTCTTTATTTTGAAGTGTATATCCTGTTACATAAACCCAAATTGCGAATGTAATTAATGAAAAACCAACCGTTAAACCGTAACTAACATAACCCGTTCCTTGGAAAAAACCAGGTTCAAGTTCCGTTCTTTGGCCACAAACACTACATCTTTCAACCATTTTATTTCCGTTTGGAAAACTATACCATTTATTTACAAACATCTTTCCTTCGTGACAACGCGGACATTTAAAAGATAATAAATTTTTTAAAAATACGAACATATATATTATTTTTTTTACAAAGATACTACAACTAAAATAATGAAATGTGATATATGTTACAAAGGAAAAAAATCTATATATTATTACTATTTAATGTGATAGTAATTTTAATTACAAATATGATTTGTTACTTAATTTAATAGTAATTTTGTAAAACAATGTTAATATGATTTTCAAATATAAAATAACACTATACCTCTTGATACTTTTAAGTTATCAATTGGTTTGTGCACAAGAAAATCAGATACAAAAAGATACTTCAAAAGGCTATCGCGCGATTGAAAAATATTCTAAAAAAAGAAAATTTACAAAATTTATTCATAAACTTATTTTTCATTCGGTTGAAACAGAAAAAGTAACAAAAAGTAATTTTCAAAAAATAAATACAAAAAATTATGCTGCTTTTGAAGGAAAAATTATTCGAAATATCCATATTAAAACCTTAGATCCATTTGGTTATTCAGAAACAGATTCATTAAAAAGTCCAAAAAACTTTGCTGAAAAAGCAGGAAATGCATTGCATATTAAAACGAAACAAATAGCAATAAAAAATTTACTTTTAATTAAGAAAAATGTTCCGTTAGATTCACTTTTAATGAAAGAATCCGAAAGGTTAATAAGAAGTCAACGTTTTACACGAAGCGTGGCATCTGAAATGAAAATAGTTGCCCAAGATTCTGTAGATGTGTATTTAACCATTTTAGATTCTTGGAGTTTGGCACCCGATGTATCGCCTACAACTACCAAAACAAAATTTTATCTTAGAGAAAGAAATATATTTGGTTTAGGACACGAACTTGCCAATTCGTACACCAAAAGTTTAACAAGTAAAGAATTTGGGTACAGCTTTAATTATTTTGTGCCTACTATAAAAAATTCATTCATTAGTACGCGTTTGAAGTATGAAACGGATTTTGATAGAAATTACGATAAATCTGTAACTATTGAAAGGCCATTCTTTTCTGCTTATACGCGATGGGCAGGTGGAATTCAGTTTGGACAAAATTTAAACAAAGTAAATGCTTTAGATGCAAATCAAACACAAAGAATTCAGAATTCGAAATTTAATTATCAAGACTATTGGGCAGGACGTTCTTTTCAAATAAATAAAGGAAAATCCGAATATGATAGAACTACAAATTTTATTGCAAGTGCCCGATATTTTAATAAAAATTATAGCGACACCCCATTTATAAATGCTGATAGTTTAAATGTTTATAACGTAGAAAAACTATATTTAGTAAGTTTCGGAATTACTTCAAGAAAATTTACTCAAGACAAATATATTTTCAATTTTAACGTGGTGGAAGATGTAGCATCAGGTTTTGTTTACAGTCTAACTGCAGGATATCAAAAAAAATATAATGAATACAAATTTTATGCTGGTGGAAAAATGGCATTGGGTAGATACTATAAATTTGGTTATTTAAGTGGAAATTTAGAATTTGGCACCTTCTTAGATTTGGGAAAAACCAATCAAACTGCCACTAGTTTACAACTGGTTTACTTTACCAATTTACAAGAATATGGAAAGTGGAAATTCAGGCATTTTATAAAACCTCAAATGATAATTGGTAACAACCGTTTGAATACTAATTACGATAGACTTTCGTTAAACGAAGACCGAAATGGCATTGAGGGATTTAGCAGCACTACCCTTTTAGGTACTAAAAAACTACTAATAACCCTTCAATCACAAGGGTATTCGCCATGGCGTTTTTTAGGTTTTCGACTAAATCCTTACATGAGTTACACCGGAGGAATGTTGGGACAAGAAAATAGTGGTTTTAGCAATAGCAAACTATATTCGAAAATAAGTGTGGGCTTAATTATCAGTAATGACTTTCTTGTTTTTAGCTCGTTTCAATTTTCACTATCGTATTATCCAAATATTCCAGATGGCAATTCTATGTTTAAAACTAATGCCTTCTCCACTTCCGATTTTGGTTTACAAAATTTCGAATTTACAAAGCCTGGTTTGATTGGGTATTGATAGTTTATATCTAAAATAACAATAAAATAGAGTTTTTGTTGTTTTATAACAATATGAATATGATGAATTCTCCAAAAAAATATAGTATTTTTGTAAAGAATTATATAACTGTTGTTATAAAATTTCATATATTAAGAATCAAAGTTTGCTATCATAAAATAGTAACAACTTGTTAAAATAAAAAATCTATTATGTGGGGATATTATAGAGATCTAATATTTTTAAAAAATTATATAATTCAAAAAATTGGAATACTAGCAATAATATTTTGTGGATTATTTTCAAATATAATTTTTGCAGATTCCGTTAATTCTGAATTGAATTATGTTTCAAAAAATACACTAGCTACAAGTTTTACTACTAACCCAGCTGCTGTTAATGGTACAGTTACAGTCTGTCAAGGACAATCTGTTACCTATACTAACACATCAACAGGTGTGGGAAGCAACCCAACATATGCTTGGTCTTTTCCTGGGGGAAATATTACATCTTCTGCATTAGCAAGTCCACCTGCTATTATATATAATACATTGGGTACATATACTAGTACATTAACTATTAATGGTATCAGCAGTAGTGTTAGTGTATTGGTTACTACAGGTACTCCAAGTAATCCTATAATTACAGTTACACCAAATGTTGGTTGGGCAGTAACTTCATTTAATAGTACTAATTATTTTAATTATTGCGCTGATGGAGCAACTGGAGGAATATTTTTGTTTTCTACAAATTCAACTAATACAAATTCAAGCTCACAACATATTATTGATTGGGGTGATGGTTCGCCAATTTCTACAACTACATCAGCTAACATTACTGATGATTTTCATGTTTATGCTACTAACGGAATTTTTCAAATTACATATACAGTAATTTTACAATCTGGATGTAGTTATACCAAAACGTATAATATTTTTATTGGTGCCAATCCCACAGCTTCAATTATAAATAATGGAGTTCCTGTATTATGTAATCCTGGAAGTGTACAATATTCAATTATACCAGGTGCTCAAAATACTTTTGGAACAATTTATACCTTTCAAGTAAACGATAGTACTCCTGCACAAACATTTACACATGCTCAGGTAATTACGCCTGGATTTTCAGTAACTCACAATTTTAATACAGTATCTTGTAATACAAGTTCAAATATTAATGGCACCGTTTATCCTAATTCGTTTCAAGCTTCAATTACAGTTTCAAATCCATGTGGTACTAGTTCAAGTGCTATTGGTCCTATAAATATTCAATCAAAACCAAATGCAAATATTTCAGCAAATCCAGCTAGTAGTCAAATTTGTTTAAATACATCTGTTATTTTTACAGACACTACAATTCCTGGTACAAATATTGGTTCAAGTCCAACTTTTACTTGTTCACAAACTTATAAAAGATATTGGCAAATAACTGGTCCATCAGGAATTTTTACGGTTCCTGCAACAGGAATTCTTCCCGCAAATTCATTTATTTCTGTTGTAGGAAATTTAGGTTTTAATGCAAATTTACCTAATAACCCATCGATTTGGACCAGCACAGCATCGAATGCATTAAATATTACTTTTAATACTCCAGGAACATACAGTATTACTTTATTTACTTCAGGATCAAATAGTTGTGGAATATCATCTCAAACAAAAACCATATGCGTCAACCCTGAAGTTATTGCTGATTTTACACTAAGTCCAACATCAGGTTGTGCGCCCACTACAATAACTTTAGATAACTTATCAAGTTTGCCTGGTTGCGCCAATACCAATGTATATGCTTGGCAAGTAACTCACACCAATCCTCAAAATTGTCCGAATGCTACTAGTTCTGGTTGGAGTTTTAGTACAGGAACAGCTTCCTCTTTTGAACCTGAAATTACTTTTACAAGTGCTGGAATATATACTATAAAGTTAACAACTTCATTACAAAATACAGTGGCCGGAACATTATGTCAACCTGACGTAAAAGAACAAATTATAACGATTAAAGACAAACCAAGAACTACACTAACTTCTCAAACTATTTGTGAAGGCACAACTTTAACCTTAAATCCAACTGTTTTTAATTGTTATGCCACGCAAGCGGTTATTTACACGTGGGATTTTTTAAGTAATCCTGCAGTTACTATTTCTGATATTAATGCCGCTAATCCAACAATTACATTTGCAGTCCCTGGAATATATAATTACACATTAAAACTTGAAAACGAATGCGGTTTTAATACGTTTTCGAGTGTAATAAATGTAAATCCAGCAGTTCAAATTACTGCTTCTGGACCTACAGCCACTTGTTTAAATACTGGTATTCCATTAACAGGTTCGATTACTGGTGGGGCTACAACAGGAACTTGGACAGCTTCGATAACTGGAGGAACATTTTTACCTAACGCAACAACTTTATCACCAACTTATACACCGCCAGTTAATTATACAGGAACAATAACTTTTACACTAACTTCTGCTGATCCTGATGGACCTTGTCCTGCTAAAACAATTTCATTTCCAGTAGTTGTTAATGGACAAGCAACCGCGGAAGCCGGCACATATAATCCAGTTTGTCAAAACGGTTCATTACAATTAAATGGAACAGTTGGTGGGGCTGCTTCGTCAGGAAGCTGGACGTCTTCAAATGGAGGAACTTTTTCCGATGCTACAAGTTTAACGAGTACCTATTCGCCTCCAGCAGGATTTATCGGAACTATTATTTTAACTTTAACTACGAATGACCCTCCAGGACCATGTAATTCAGTATCAGACAACGTAACCATCTCGGTAATTCCTACTCCAACTATAAATACTATTTCGAATGTTGTTGTTTGTCAGGGTGGAAGTGTTGGACCCATTTCTTTTTCAGGAACATCTGCAACAAATTACTCGTGGACGAATAGCAATCCATCAATCGGACTTGTAGCTACAGGAACAACTGCAATTAGTTTTATTGGAACAAATACAACAACTACTCCCATCACAGGAACCATTACAGTAACACCATTTAATACTAGTGGAGCTACTTCATGTCCCGGTACACCAACTACTTTTACAATAACTGTCAATCCTAAAGGACAAGTTAATACCATTCCAGGACAAGTCGTATGTAATGGCGATTCTGTAACAATAGCAAATTTTTCAACTACTAATACTGGTGGAACTACTACCTATGCATGGACTAGTAGTAATGCTGCTGTAGGATTAACGACTCCAGGAAGTGGGAACCTACCTGTTTTTACCGCAGTTAATAATACTAGTGCTCCTATAAGTACTACAATTACAGTTACGCCTACTTTTGAAAATGGAGGTGTAAGTTGTACAGGTACGCCTAAAACAATTACGATTACAGTAAATCCCACAGGGCAAGTTAACCAACCAAATAACGTGGTGTTTTGTGCAGGAGCAGCATCAACTACAATTCCATTTACCAGTTCAAATACGATTGGAACAACATCGTATACATGGACAAATGACACTTTAGGAATAGGCCTTAGTGCTTCAGGATCAGGAAATATTCCTGTTTTTACACCTGTTAACAATACTTCAAGTCCAATAGTAGCCACTATAACAGTTATTCCTACTTTTTCAAATGGGGGTAAAAGTTGTATAGGGCCTTCTAAAGTATTTACCATTACAATCAATCCTAGAGGTCAAGTAAACAATGTTTCAAATATTATTGTATGTAATGGTGAAACAGTACCAGCAATTTCTTTCTCTACCAATATTACGGGTGGAACTACTGTATTTAATTGGGTTAACAACGCCCCTTCAATTGGATTAATGGGAAGCGGTACAGATACTATGCCATCTTTCCAAGCTATAAATAATGGTACAACTCCTATAACTGCATCGATAACAGTAACACCACAATATACAAATTCAATTACTTGTAGTGGATCACCATTAACATATACAATAATTGTTAATCCTTCTGCAAAAGTAACAACCGTAACAAATAAAACGGTTTGTAATGGGACAACGTTAGCAGCCATTAATTTTGCAACATCTAATACTAGTGGAAGTACTTCTTACTCATGGACGAATGATACACCAAGTATTGGTTTAGGAGCAGCTGGTAATGGGAATATAAATGCATTTGCTGCGATAAATTTAGGAACAAGTCCAATTGTTGCAACAATACAAGTTACACCGAGTTATACCAACAATGGAATAACGTGTTCTGGATTATCAACAAGTTTTACCATAACAGTGAATCCAACAGCACAAGTAAATACAATTGCTAATCAAATTTTATGTAATGGAACAACTACTGCTGCAGTAACTTTCTCAACCAACAATACTGGAGGAACAACAACGTATAGTTGGACCAATTCAAACCCTGCAATTGGATTAGCGCTTTCAGGTACTGGAAATATTAATGCATTTAATGTGACTAATAATACTGCAAGTCCAATAATCGGTACAATTACAGTCACCCCTTCTTTTTCAAATGGAACGCCTGCTTGTACAGGACCTACACAATCATTTACAATCACAGTAAACCCAAGTCCTGCAGTAAGCTTCTCGCCTACTAATCAAACCATTTGTTCGGGAAATACTACTGCCTTAGTAACTTTAAGTAGTACTACTTCTGGTGCAACTTTTACTTGGACAGCTGCACAACCAACTGGAATTACTGGAGTAACCACCTCTGGAACCAATACCATTCCTGTTCAAACATTAGTAAATACTACTAATGCACCAATAACCATTACCTATGCAGCTGTAGCAGCAACTAACGATGCTTCTGCCTGTGCAGGGATTACTTATAATTATACAATTACGGTAACACCTAGACCAAGCATTACTGAAAGTTTTACTGATGCAATTTGTAGTGGTGGT
>NZ_JBEIET010000055.1:0-13522 GCF_040382755.1 Flavobacterium sp. | reverse complement strand
CAAAATAGACAACGTAAAAGAATTGTTTAATTAAAAAAAATCCTCAATTAGAAGTAATTGAGGATTTTTTTATAATTATGATTTACTTTCTTTGTTAAAATAAACCAAGTAATAATACATTTGCTTTTCTTCATCCCAACCTTTTTCTACAAATTTTTCTGCACTTTCTGGGTTTATGAAGTCTAATTTAATTTGTATGTTGGTATCTAATTCGATAACATTTTTAAGTTTTCTACGAACATCAGTTACAGCAGCATTGGCAATTGCAAAATTAGAAACATCTTCAATGCTATATTTTGCTCCTTTGTCAACTTTATAATTTCTAAATTCTGGAATCAAATCAGGGTTGTTAATTACATCATTTAAAAATGCGGTTTCTTCAAATTCGTCATTTTTTGCAAAATGGTTTACCGCACGATTCATAAATAGCACTTCTTCTTTCTTGTCTTCTGCAGGTAAAACAACTTCTTTAGCAAAATCTTTACAAAATTGTAAGTACTTTTTAGTCATAAATGTTTCATCTTGAAAAACATCTACGCTTAAAAAATGTTCTAACCAGTAACGCGCATCATATCTATTGCTATCAACGGTTAATATTTTGTAACCTTCCTCTTTTTTGTAATTGAAAATCAAACAGCCTTTATCTAACTTGTTTAAGTTGATTCCGTCTTGTAAAATCATTTCTAGATTACTTCCACTTTCTTTAAATTGTAAAAAGTCGGTTTTAATTTCACTCTTAAATACACCTATAGCATCTACAACATTGTTATCTATAGAAACATTTGTTAAATAAGCAACATAAACTTCACCACTTTTAATATGCGGATGGTTGGATTGTTCAAATAAATGTTGTGTAATTTTTTTTGAAACGTTATGTATTTCGCTTGGCTTATTAAATACTTCAGTAGCTAAATTGAACATTTCATTGTATTCTAAATCGACCTCATGTGCGAATTGAAAATAGTTTTCTTCTTTTTCGCGAAAAGCTTTAAAAAAATACTCTTTTAAAATCGGCATAATTTCATCATTCAACGTGTACGGATTTTCAGAAAGAAAAATTGGTTCTTCTTTGTGTTTGTTTCCAACTCGGTGAATAGAAAGGTTTTCTACGTGTGTATTAAATAAATTTATCATTTTTTATAAGTTGCTAAGTAGCATAGATGCTAAGTTTCTTAGTTGTTTTTAATTTTGTTTGTAAATGAGACTATCATTCTTTCTAATTCTCTGGTATCTTCATACAAGTTGTTAAAAGTTTCTTCGTCTAAATAAATTATGTTTTTTGCTATTTCTAATTGTGTTTGTAATTCAAATAATGAACCAATTGATATTTTTAGAAAACGCAATAACTCTTTGCTACTTTCTTTTCTAATCCTTCAGCAATATTACTTGAAATTGAAATTGCACTTCTTTTTATTTGTGATGTTAATCCCAAAACTTCTTCTTTTGGAAAGTTATTAGTTACAGTGTATACTTTAGTAACCAAAACCATTGATTTTTGTCAAATAAGAAGATTCCTAAAGTTACTCATTTTGTTTTAAATTTTATATGGCGTATATTTTTATAGGATTAAATGTTTTTTCGAGGGTTTTTCTTAGTTACTATGAAACTTAGCTTCTTAGCAACTTAAAAAAAAAACTAATTCCAGTTCTCTTCAAATCCTTGATCTTCGTACGATTCAGAATCGCCATAAGCATCCAAATCATCCTCGTCTAAATCATCTTCAAACTCATTAAACAAATCTTCGTTTTCTAAATCGCCGCCTCTAAAGCCACTTGTAGTAGCTTCGTCGGGCAAAATTCCGTGAGAAAATAATAGTGCAGGGTATATGGTTTCTTCTTTTTTTGCTTCTATTGCAGCTAATTCAACAAAAAATGTCCACATAGAGAATAAATCATAAACATAAACTAATTTGGTATTTTGTTCGTGAACTAAATCGTCTAATTTATATTCGGCCATTGTTTTTATTTCACCAGTAATATCTCCGGTATCAAACATTGGAATACCGTCTTCTTCATGCCAAGCCCAATCGTCACCACAAGTATAAAAAGCACCTACTTCTGTTCCATCAAAACCAAATGCATTTACTAAAGCATTGTGTAAATCTTCTAAGCTGTCTTTGGAATCAATGGCAATGTCTCTAAAAACATCTTCTTCATTATCTAAAATGGCTCTAAACTTATAAATCATAATGTGTAATTTTAAAAAACAAAAGTAATCAATATTTAAAACTTTTATTATTCAAAATTACGATTGTTGATAAATAGTTTATCGAATTAAATGATAAAGGAAAAAATGTTTTTTGAATTTACTATTTTTGCTTAGAAATAAAATATATTATCATGTCAAACGAAATAGAAAAAGTAAAATGCCTTATTATAGGTTCTGGTCCAGCAGGATATACTGCAGCAATATATGCAGCTAGAGCAAATATGAATCCTGTTTTATACCAAGGAACACAACCAGGTGGACAATTAACAACCACGAATGAAGTGGAAAACTGGCCAGGAAATCCTGAAGGAATTACGGGTCCTGAAATGATGATTGGTTTACAAAAGCAAGCACAACGTTTTGGAACAGATGTTCGTGATGGCTGGGCTACAAAAGTAGATTTTAGTGCTGAACCACATAAAATTTGGATTAATGACACAAAAGAAATTCATGCTGATACGGTTATTATTTCAACTGGTGCTACAGCAAAATATTTAGGATTACCTTCAGAACAACATTATCTTCAAACTGGAGGTGGCGTTTCAGCTTGCGCAGTTTGCGATGGTTTTTTCTATAGAAACCAAGAAGTGGTAATTGTTGGAGCAGGGGATAGTGCTTGTGAAGAAGCACATTATTTATCTAAATTATGTAAAAAAGTTACCATGTTAGTTAGAAGTGAAAAATTTAGAGCTTCTAAAATTATGGAACAACGTGTAAAAAATACCGAAAATATTACTATCTTAATGAATCATGATACGGTGGAAGTTTTAGGTGACGGACAAGTAGTTACAGGTGTTAAAGCTAAAAACAAAACTACAAATGAAGACTTTGAGATTCCAGCAACTGGATTTTTCGTAGCGATTGGTCATAAACCAAATACAGATATTTTTGCAGATTATTTAACATTAGATGAAACCGGTTATATAATAAACGTACCAGGTTCATCAAAAACAAACATACCGGGAGTTTTTGTTGGTGGCGATGCAGCAGATCACGTGTATAGACAAGCTATAACAGCTGCAGGAACAGGCTGTATGGCGGCTTTAGACGCAGAGAGATATTTGGCAAGTAAACACTAATTTTATTAGGATATATTCACACAAAAATCGGATTTTATATCCGATTTTTTGTTTTAAATACTTAAGTTGGCTCGATTTTTGATAAGTTAATTTAACGAATAACTTCGCAAAATGTAATGAAACATTTACTTATTATTTTACTCTTCTTATTTTTTGGATGTGCTCAGCCATTGGTTTTTGTTCGCAAGCAATATAATTCTTCTTATCAACCAAATTATACTACCAGTTATAATTCTGCAAATATTAAAATGGAAGTTTTAGAAGCTAAAAATGATGATAATATAAATAAAATTATTTTCGAAAATATTAAAGAACTCTCTAATTTTATTGATAGTCAGAATTTAACCATTACGAATTATAATCAATTGACGAATGGTTTTGTAGATGTTTATAAAAACGCCAAAAATAGTAAGCCAGAAAATAATTTAAAAAATTGGAATTTTGAATTGGAGTCAAATGTTGAGTTTGAAACAGAAGAATTTGTCAATATTGGTATCAATTATTCCACTTCTTATGATGATTTGCATAGTTTTGGAGGAAAACGTTCATTGGTTTTTAATAAACTAACTGGTGCGCAATTGAAGAACGAGGATATCTTTTCAAATCTTCACTTAGTTTCAAAATTAGTTGAGGCAAAATTTAGAGCAAAATATAATGTAAATGCTGCTTTAAGTCTTAATAAACAAGGATATTGTTTCGAAAATAATTCTTTTTATCTTACAAATAATATATTTTTTACTATTGAGGGTGTTAAATTCTTGTATAATATCAATGAAATTTCTTCTTACGAAAAAGGTTCGTTTGAAGTAATTTTAACCTATCAAGAAATTGATAAATACTTATTAATTAAATAAAGTCTTTTTTTCAACAAAAATAACTTTCTTACCTTTGTGTTTTAAATTTCTTTAAAGAAACTAATTTAGCACAAATGCGAAAAATATATTACCTCGCTTCTTGCGATACTTGCAGAAAAATAATTAAGTCATTACCTTCAAATGCAAATTTAGAGTTTCACGATATTCGTCAAAATCCTATCACCATAGCAGAATTAGAATTTATGCACCAGCTTTCTGGTAGTTATGAAGCTCTTTTTAGTAAAAAAGCGCAATTATATAAAGAAAAAGGATTGAAAAACTTATCCCTTACAGAAGCAGATTATAAAAATTATATTCTGGAACATTATACCTTTTTGAGTCGCCCAGTTGTGGTGTTAGAAAATGAAATTTTCATAGGAAATAGTCAGCCAAATATATTAAAATTGCAAAAGGCTTTAAGTAATGAGTAGTCGATCTTGGGCTTTACTATGTGCTTGGATTGTAGCTATTATTTATGGAGTAACTTTTACCGTTGCCAAGGATGTAATGCCAAAGTATGTTGATGCTTATGGATTTATTGTAATGCGAGTTGCCGGTGCTACTATATTATTTTGGTTGGTTTCTTTTCTCGGACCGAAAGAAAAAATTGCAAAAAACGATTTTCTTCGCATTGCCGCTTGTGCCTTTTTTGGTGTTGCTTTCAATATGCTAACATTTTTTAAAGGATTAAGTTATACCTCACCAATTATGGGTGCCGTTTTAATGGTTACCACACCTATGATTGTTTTAGTGCTTTCTGCTATACTTATGAAAGAAAGAATGCAATCGAAAAAAGTTATTGGTATACTTTTAGGATTAGCAGGTACAATAACCTTAATTTTATATGGTAAAGATTTAAATAATGCACCAAATGCCACTTTAGGAAATTTATTAGTATTTGTAAATGCCGTTTCATATGCTTTTTATTTAATTTTTGTAAAGAAGTTAATGGATAAATACAACGCATTTACGTTTGTAAAATACATTTATTTGTTCGGGTTTTTTATGGTGTTACCATTTGGATATAATGAGTTACAACTGGTAAACTGGAACGAAATTCCTTTAGATGTTAGTCTAAAAATTGCTTTTGTAGTTGTTTTTTCTACCTTTTTCACTTATTTGCTAAACTTAATTTCGATGCGAAATTTAAAACCAACAACAGTTGCTGTTTTTATTTATTTGCAACCTTTTTTTGCTACAATTTTTGCTATTGGTTTAGGAAAAGACAATTTGAATGTAGTAAAAATAGTTTCTGCAATATTAATTTTTGTTGGGGTTTATTTGGTGATTCATAAAAAGAAAGAGACTCGTAACGACTAATCACTATTCACTTTTTACTAATCACTAAAAAAACTTATCTTTACACTTTATTAGAAAAAATATATGATATTATCAATGACCGGTTTTGGTAAAGCAAGTTTGCAATTATCAACCAAAAAAATTACAGTAGAAGTTAAATCTTTAAATAGCAAAGGACTCGACTTAAATACGCGTATGCCTTCTGTTTATAGAGAAAACGAATTGGCTTTAAGAAATCTTTTAGCGCTTAAATTGGAGAGAGGAAAAGTCGATTTTTCATTATATGTTGAGGTAACTGGAGAAGATACTTCATCTAAAATAAATGCGCCAATTGTAAAAGCATATATGGCTCAGTTGAAAACTATTCTGCCAAACGCTGACGATACAGAATTGATGAAAATGGCAATTCGTATGCCTGATACGATGAAAACGGAGCGTGAAGAAATAGACGAAAATGAATGGAAGCAAATTCAGATTGTAATTGATGAAGCGATTGAAAATATGTTGTCTTTTAGAAAATCAGAAGGTGCTTCTTTAGAGAAAGAATTTACGTTACGTATCGAAAATATCAGAAATTATATGAATCAGGCATTAGTTTTAGATCCTGAAAGAGTAAATAACATTAAAGAACGTTTACAAACCGCAATTGACGAGTTAAAAGTAAATGTAGATACGAATCGTTTTGAGCAAGAACTTATTTATTATTTAGAAAAATTAGATATCACTGAGGAAAAAGTTCGTTTAACCAATCATTTAGATTATTTCTTACAAACGTTAAACGGAAGTGAAGCCAACGGAAGAAAATTAGGTTTTATAACTCAAGAAATGGGTCGAGAGATCAATACTATGGGATCTAAATCAAACCACGCTGGAATGCAAAAATTGGTTGTAATGATGAAAGACGAATTAGAAAAAATTAAGGAGCAAGTACTGAACGTTCTTTAAAGCTATATGCCGTAAGCATTAAGCTTTAGGCAAAAGTTAAATATAAAATTAAAGCTTATAGCATATTGCTTAAAGCCAAAAGCTTAAAAAAAATGAATCAAGGAAAATTATTAGTTTTCTCAGCTCCGTCAGGGTCAGGAAAAACAACTATAGTAAGACATTTATTAGAACAGGAAGATTTAAATTTAGAATTTTCTATTTCTTGCACCACACGTGAACCAAGAGGCGAAGAAGTACACGGCAAAGATTATTATTATATTTCTTTAGAAGAATTTAAAAAACACATTAAAGCGGAAGATTTCGTGGAATGGGAAGAAGTGTACCGGGATAATTTCTACGGAACTTTAAAAAGCGAAGTCGAACGCATTTGGGCAAAAGGTAAAAATGTTATTTTTGATATTGATGTGGCGGGCGGACTTCGAATAAAATCGAAATTCAAGCAAGAAACATTGGCAGTATTTGTAAAACCACCAAGTATTGACGAGTTAAAAATTAGACTAAAAAAACGTTCTACAGAAAGTGACGATAAAATTAATATGCGTATTGCAAAAGCATCAGTAGAATTAGCCACAGCGCCTCAATTTGACACCATTATAAAAAATTACGATTTAGATGTTGCCAAAGTTGATGCATATAATTTAGTTAAGGAATTTGTGAATAAATAGGTATTAGGTAATGGGTTAAGGGTAAAAGTAATTTATCCTGTAAACCCAACACCCAACACCCAACACCCAACACCTAAAAAAAATGAAAATAGGTTTATATTTCGGAACGTTTAATCCCATACATATTGGGCATTTAATTATTGCCAATCATATGGCGGAGCATTCGGATTTAGATCAAATTTGGTTTGTGGTAACACCGCACAATCCGCACAAACAAAAAAACACTCTTTTAGACGATTACCATCGCTTGCATATGGTGCATTTGGCAACGGAAGATTTTTCAAAAATTAAACCTTCGGATATTGAGTTTAAATTGCCACAGCCCAATTATACCATTAACACTTTGGTGCATTTACAAGAGAAACATCCGGATTACGAATTTTCTTTAATTATGGGTGAAGACAATTTGAATTCATTTCACAAATGGAAAAATTACGAAGCTATTTTACAACATCATCACATTTATGTGTATCCACGACTACATAGTGGAGAAATAAATACACAATTTGATAATCATACTAAAATTCATAAAATAAATGCGCCAGTTGTTGAGCTATCTTCAACTTTTATTCGTGAAAATATTAAAAACAATAAAAATGTTGTGCCTATGTTACCACATAAAGTTTGGGAATATGTTGAACACAATTTATTTTATAAGAAGTAATGGAATTAATTGGCAATAATTTTTATGGTTTTTTTATAATCATCATTTTTTAAAACTAGTATATAATTCCCTTTAGGATAATTAAAATCTATTTCGTTCTTTCCTTCATTAATTATAATTCTTTCATCTTTCATTAATTTACCATCGTATGAATACACTTCTAAATTAAAATTAGTATGGTAATTTCTAGAAAAAAACTCGAATTTTTTATTGTTAATAGGATTTTTGTATGTAAATTCTTGTTTATTATTTACAAGATTTAAATTGCTTAGTGTTTGAAAAGCACTATTTGCATTAACACGTCCCCAACCCATATATACATCAAATCCAAGAACATCTTCATTTGCAGCTCCCACTTGATCTTGAGCAGTATTTTTTAATATGTTTTTTATTTGTAAAGGAGTTAAATTTGGATTAGAAGAGCGTAAAAGAGAAGCGACTCCCGCAACTAAAGGAGTAGCTTGAGATGTTCCACCCCAATAACCATTATAATTTGTATCTGAAGTATGACTTAAACCATAAATATAATTGCCTGGAGCCACTAATGTTAAGTGATTACCATAATTGCTTCCAGAGGTAGCACTCCAAAAAAATGGTGAAGTTCGGTCATCATCAGAATCAGTAGAGCCTACTGCAATAATATCCATCGAACTTGCATATCCAGCAGGATAATAGGTTGTATTGTTGTTAAAATTCATCATGCATGCTACAAATACTACATTATTTGTTATTGCATATTGAACTGCGTTTTGCAAGGTTATACTATTTCCAGTTCCACCAATAGACATACTAATGATTTTTGCTCCTTTATCAACTGCATAGTATATTGAATTTGCCATCCATGAGTATTGACCACTGTTATTCGCATCTAATACTTTTAATGGCATTAACTTTGAATTCCAATTTACACCTGCATAACCAATTCCATTGTTACCTTTTGCTAATAATATTCCTGTGCAATTAGTTCCGTGTCCATAATCATCTGTAGCATTATTGTCATTGTTTGCGTAATCCCAACCATTAACATCATCTATTAAACCATTATTATCATTATCAACTCCATCATTCGCAATTTCACTGGAATTTGTCCATATTCTACCTGATAACTCAGGATGACTTAGCCTAAATCCAGTGTCTGGAACGGCTACAATTAGATTTGGATCACCAGTTTCAATATCCCAAGCTAAATCAATATCTGCGTCAGCATCATTTTCAGAAACAAAAGGCATTCCTGAAATATTAAAACTACCATTGTTAATTATTCCCCATTGTCGATTAAAAAGTGCATCATTTGGGGTTTGAATTGCATCTGATTTTTTTCCACCTCCTTCAGATAAATAATCGGGCTCAACATAAATTATTTCTGGATAAGTCTTTAAAAGTTTTATACTTTTTGTTACATTTATTTCATTTTTAAATTCAATTTGAAACACAAATGTTTTTTCAGCTTGACCTATTGGAATAATTTTTTTTATTTGATTTCTACTTAACCAATTGTCTATTTTTGAAATTGCGAAAACATTATTTTTTAAATCCAATTTAGAAATACTCCATAGTTCAGAATTTAATTTTAAAATTAATGATTTTGAGTTGTAATTTTCTTGACTAATTAAATAATTAGTAAATAAAAATATAGATAAAATAATTATTTTTTTCATATTTAAATATTATTAAGATTAAATAACATCAATAATTTGGACTAATTTTATAAAATAAAATTGTAAGAAAAAATTAATCTCATTTAATACAAAAATAAGAAATATAATTTAAATCATTGAATGTATTAAATTAATGGTTTTGTAATAAATTTTTGTTAAAGCTTTTTAACTAATTAATTATTATTAATTTCATTTTGTAAATTTGAAATAATTAATTAAATATATCATGTTAAACTTCGAGTTATACAATCCTACCAATTATATTTTTGGTAAAAATCAAATAGAAAAATTAGCGAATTTAATTCCAGCCCATGAAAAAGTTCTTTTAGCGTATGGTGGTGGAAGTATTTTTAAAAATGGCATTCATAAACAAGTAACGGAACACTTAAAAGGTTTTGAAGTTATTGAATTTGGAGGTATCGAACCCAATCCGCATTTTGAAACTTTAATGAAAGCCGTAGAAATTATTCGTACCGAAAAAATCACTTTTATTTTAGCTGTAGGCGGTGGAAGTGTTATTGATGGGGTGAAATTTATTTCAGGTGCTGTAAATTATGAAGGAAATGCAGTTGATATATTAAAAAACAGAATTTTATTTAAAGATATTTCAAAAGTAATTCCTTTCGGAACTGTTTTAACATTACCTGCTACAGGTTCTGAAATGAATTCAGGTGCCGTAATTACTATTGAAGCTACACAAGAAAAACTAACATTAGGTGGAAGTGCTTTGTTTCCACAATTTTCTATTTGCGATCCAACAGTAATACAATCGTTACCTAAAAGACAACTTCAAAATGGCGTAGTTGATGCTTTTACTCACGTATTAGAGCAGTATTTAACGTATCCTCAAGACGCGCTATTACAAGACCGAATTTCAGAAGGTATATTACAAACATTAGTTGAAATAGGTCCGAAAGTAGTTGAAAATCCTACAGATTATAAATTAGCATCGAATTTTATGTGGTGTGCTACAATGGCATTAAATGGATTGATACAAAAAGGAGTAGCATCAGATTGGGCAACACACATGATTGGTCATGAATTAACTGCTTTGTACGGAATTGACCATGCAAGAACATTAGCCATCGTTGGTCCGAATTTATATCGAGTGATGTTTGATTCTAAAAAAGAAAAATTAGCACAATTTGGTGAAAGAGTTTTTAATATAAAAGGAAATTCAACGGAAGAAATTGCTGAAAAAGCTATTGATAAATTGGTATCGTTCTTACAAGAAATGGGAATGGAAACGAAACTTTCTCAAGCAACTACAAATTATTCCGACACCGCCAATTTCATTGTAAACCGCTTTGAAGAAAGAGGTTGGAAAGCCTTAGGCGAAAAACAAAACATTACTTTAGATAAAGTAAGAGAAATTGTTGAAATGAGTTATTAATGAAAGTGAAAAGTATCAAAGTAACATAGTAAAAAAAGCGTCTAAGAAATTAATCTTGAGACGCTTTTTACAAACAAAAAACTACTAACTAAACTACTTTTATTATTTTTTAATCGATATAATATTATTTTCAATAGTCGTGCCAGAAAATACATCTTCACAAATAATTAACATTTTTTAAGGTTTTTTACTATTGATTTCGTCATACATATTAATATTGAAATTGATATCACTATTGCATATTGCTATTCAAAAGTGTATTTTTGGAGTTCATAATTTTAGAAAATGAAAAGCAACAAAAAATTTGCAGTTATAGGAGGCGGAAGTTGGGCAACAGCTATTGCCAAAATGTTATGTGAAAATCAAGAAAAAATAGCTTGGTACATGCGAAGCACGTATGCTTTAGAACATTTGAAACAGCAAAAACACAATCCAAATTATCTGAGTTCAGTTGCTTTTGATACGAATAAATTGCAATTGACAAACGATATTAACGAAGCCATTCAATTTGCTGATGTGGTAATTTTTGCAATACCATCTGCGTTTTTAAGTGCCGAATTAGAAAAAATGACAGCATCTTTAGAAGGAAAAATAATTTTTTCTGCTATTAAAGGTATTGTTCCAGAAACAAGTTTAATTGTAGGCGAACATTTTCATAATATTTTTTCAATTCCTTACGAAAATATTGGAGTAATTACAGGACCTTGTCATGCAGAAGAAGTAGCGTTAGAGCGTTTGTCGTATTTAACAATTGCTTGTGCAGACGAAGAAAAAGCCAAATATGTTGCTAAAAATTTAGCGTCGTATTATATAAAGACTAAAACGTCCGATGATATTGTAGGAACTGAATATGCAGCGGTTTTAAAGAATATTTATTCTATTGCAGCAGGTATTGCTCACGGTTTGGGTTATGGAGATAATTTTCAAGCGGTTTTAATGAGTAACGCCATTCGTGAAATGAAAAAATTCATTCGAAAAGTTCATAAAATGAAACGTAATATTAACGACTCGGCTTATTTGGGCGATTTGTTAGTAACGGGATATTCCGTTTTTTCGAGAAACCGAATGTTTGGAAACATGATAGGGAAGGGCTATACCGTAAAATCTGCTCAAATGGAAATGAGTATGGTTGCTGAAGGCTATTACGCCGTAAAAAGTGCTTACAATCTAAATTTAGAATACAAAGCCAAAACCCCAATTATTGACGCGGTTTATCAAATTTTATATGAAGGTAAAAACGCTAAAAATATATTTAGTAAATTAACCGAAAAGTTGGATTAGTTAAAAGGGTTCAAGGTTAATGGCAAAAGGAATAAGTTTCGTTTTTCGTATATTAACTCAATACCCAATACCCTTCACCCAAAACCCTATACCAAAAAAATGTACTTCATCAACGTCATTCTTCCTTTAAATCTTGATAAAACGTTTACGTATTCCGTAAATGTTGAAGAATACAAGTTCTTGCAACCAGGAATGCGCGTTACGGTTCCTTTTGGAAAAACAAAAGTGTATACGGCTATGGTAGTTGAAAAACATACCCAACCACCTGTTTTATATGAAGCCAAAGAAATCAGCCAAATTATAGATGAGGTTCCTATTGTAAATGAAATTCAACTAAAGCATTGGCAATGGATTGCGTCGTATTATATGTGTGCAATTGGCGAAGTTTTTAAAGCAGCATTACCTTCCGGATTGATTTTAGAAAGTGAAACGATGATTTCTTCTTCGCATACAGAATCAGACAAAACATTGGCTACAGATGAAGAATTTTTAGTCTTAGAAGCTTTAGAAAATAAATCATCCATTACAATTTCGGAAATATCACAGATACTTAATAAGAAAAATGTAATACCAATTGTTCAAAGCTTGTTAGCTAAAGGTTTGCTTACGATGCAAGATGAGGTGCAAGACAATTACAAACCCAAATTGGTAAAATATATTAAACTTCAAGAAGAATTTTTACAACAAGAAAAATTGCAAGAATTACTTGAAATATTAGTTAAAGCAAAAAAGCAAAAAGAAATTGTTTTATCGTATTTTCAATTGCAAGCGACAGAGAAAAAGCCAATTGCTGCAAAATTGTTAATCGATACTTCTGGAGTAGGTGCAGCAGTAATTAAATCTTTAGTCGACAAACAAATTTTTGAAGAATATTATATCAATACAGATCGTATTTCCTTCGAAAAAGAGGAAAATTACGAAATACAATTAAGTGCATCGCAACAAATTGCTTTAGAAAATATTCAGGATCAATTCACCCGATTTGATGTTAATTTATTTCACGGAGTAACCGCTTCTGGTAAAACGGAAGTCTATATTAAACTTATTGAAGCATTTTTACAACAAGACAAACAAGTATTATTTTTATTGCCAGAAATCGCTTTAACTACGCAATTAGTTCAACGATTATCCGCTTATTTTGGAAATCAAATTGCGGTTTTTCACTCGAAATACAATTCCAATGAACGTGTGGAAGTATACAATCACGTGTTGCAAAATTCTGAAAAAGCAAAAGTCGTTTTAGGTGTTCGAAGTGCTTTGTTTTTGCCGTTTTCTAATTTAGGTTTAATTGTGGTTGATGAAGAACACGAGGCCACCTATAAACAACAAGATCCTGCGCCACGTTATCACGCCCGAGATGCGGCTATTGTTTTAGCAAAATTTCATAATGCGAAAGTTTTATTAGGAAGTGCTACGCCAAGTTTAGAATCGTATCATAATGCCAAAACCAATAAATATGGTTTAATTGAGTTGTTT
>NZ_JBEIET010000054.1:0-13872 GCF_040382755.1 Flavobacterium sp. | reverse complement strand
GTTGGTTTTTCTTCGCCATCTACAATAAAAGTTCCGTTGAAAATTTTATGACGGCAGTGTTCTGAATTGGCTTGTGAAAAGGCAAATATTTCAGAATCGGTTAATTTTCTACCTAATTTAGTTGAAAGATTGTTTAAATAATCGACTTCTTCAGCGCTCAATGCCAAACCTTCTGTTTTGTTGTACGATGCAATATCGTCAATTTCTAAAATAGGTTCAGGTTGAATATGTATGGTATAAATTTCTTGATGTAATTCTGTATACTTTTGAAACAACATCGGATCAAAATCATTGAAATCGGAACTTACTTTTTCAAATTCTTCAATACGAATTATACCTGAAATACCCATATTTTGAGTAATTTCAACGGCATTTGTACTCCAAGGCGTAATCATTGAGGCGCGTGGACCAACAAAATTTTCAGAAATTGTTTTGTTGTTTATTTGTTGTGTTTCACCAAATAACCAGTTTAGTTTTTGGATGTTTTCGGTAGAAATTTCAGATTGAGACTGAACTGCAAAAACGGTATTGCTTTGGTTTCCAAAGAAAAAAATCATAAAGTTGAGTTGCTTGAACTGAATGTAATTTCAGTTGTGTTAGTTGTTTCTGATGCAAAGTTAAACTTTCTTCTTAAAGTATAAAAAAAAAGAGTGGTAAAAACCGCTCAAAATTTTAAAATTAAGGTAAATATTCATAGGCACCTATGTCGGAAGGATTTGTCCGGGTTGTCCCAAGGATATCTAACGGAAATGAATACGTAAAATTAGCATTATTTCTGCAAATAGAATTTTCATTAATTCGGAAATCATTTAGGCTTGTATTCTTAAACTCAGGTTTGTTTGCTGTTGAATTAATTGCGAAAATACACCCTACATATTTTGACGTATTTGTAGAAAATTGGTATAACGGATTCGCACTAATTTGGTTGTTATAATCCACAAATTTAATCAAGCAATTATCAAATTTGTAATTAAAAACGGTTCCTGTTTTTTCTAAGGCAATGCCGTAATTACTGGAACCATAGAATATGCAATTTTTAAAATTAGCTTGTGTTAATGAAGTTTGAACCGAACTGCTTATATTTTCATTGGTTAATACCAAACTTGTTTGACTCGGTGAATTCCAATAATTGGTAAACGTACAATGCGTAAAGTCGTAACTTCCACCATAGGTGCACGCTAAACTGGCTTGTCCACAATTATTAATCACAACGTTTTTACCTGAGATATTTCCAGTTCGGGCTAAAATTCCCACATTAACACAATTGTAAATTTGCACATTCATCATATCAATAGTTGGAGTAGTGGTTCCATCATTATTTGAAACCAACATACCAACAGTTGCATTTTTAATGGTTAAATTTTTTATAACATTTTGATTGCTACCTCCCATAAATATTACTGCTAACCATTGTCCAGGTACTTCGCTATAATTTGGTTCTAAACGATCGCCTTCAAAAATTACTTCATTTTCTAAATCGTCGGTTGTAGATAAATTTCCATTCACTTGTAAATGTGCATTTGCAGCTACAATTAAACCAGAATTCGCGTGAAAGTGTACCCTTGCTCCAGGATCAATAACAAGTGTTTTTGTTTCTGGAATTTTAGCAAAACCGTATATTACATAGGGTTTTGTATTTGTCCAATGCAACTCGTTTCCGTTTGTGGCATCTGTTTCACTTAAATTGGTTCCTGTAATGTTTGTAGGTTCTGTGTTTGTTCCTAAATTAATTTGTTCGTAGGTATAATTATTTGGACTTCCCGTTCTTTCAGGATAAATAAAAACAGCATCTTGAATTAACGTAACCAATTCTACTTTTTGATAATTATTCGTTTCGCCAAACTCAATTCTATCGGTATATAAAAAATCGGCTGGATTTGCATTGGCAATATTTGAGGTAATTTCTATAAATACAAATAAGCTGTCTTTGGCTAAAAGTTCTACATTTTCAAACTCTTTTCCCGGCACTCCATCTACCATTAATCGGTAATTTGAACTTTGTCCTTTTCCCAATCGCACTTTTGGAATAGAGATGTTTTTATTGCTATTGTTGTACACTTTTAGTGTATAGGTACTTGAGCCAATATTTGTAAAAACGGTATCTAAATACACGGTTTCTTTGGAAAAAGTTAAGGTACCAATACTCGATTCAAAATCAAGCTCGTTTCTGCACGATGAGAAACAAAAAGTAGCAATTATTCCAAGAAAAAGTAGTAACTGACGCATATTTATTTTTTTATGTTTTTTTATTTGCCACCAATTGCCGAATTTTTGTAATCTTAAAATATGAATTTAATTCGAATTAATTATCGACAAAGTCGATACGAATTATTTTTGAACAATTTTTAATTCGAAAATTCGTGGCTATAATTTTTATAATTATATAAAACGAAAAAATGTTCGTTTTGGTATATTTTTATAGAAATATAAATTTGTAACTTTGTAAAAATAACTATTTATGTTTAATAAAGAAAAATTTTTAGCACTTTGTAACGAATGGTCTAAAAATACGTTAATGGAAACCCTAGAAATCGAGTATATTGATGCGGGTGAAGATTTTTTAAAAGCGAAAATGCCAGTCAATTCCAGAGTGCATCAGCCTATGGGATTGTTGCACGGTGGTGCTACAGTGGCTTTAGCAGAAAGTGTGGGAAGTGCCGCTTCATTAATGTTCATAAATCCAGAAAAACAGGAAGTTCGTGGTATCGAAATTAGTGCCAATCATTTACGTAGCAAACGAGAAGGAACTGTTTTTTGTACGGCAAAAATTATACATAAAGGTGCGAGTATTCATTTGTGGGAAATTAGAATTGTGGATGAAAACGACAAACTAATTTCTTTATGTAAGTTGTCTAATATGGTTTTATCAAGAAGAGTTAAGTAATGAACTTGTTAGAAAAAGCCCTTTTTTATTTTCAAAATCAATTGCCTTTTGTAGTGTATGCGAAACCAGATGATGTTGTTTTACAAGGTATTTTTCAAAAAAATGATGCTTTACACGTTTTTGAAAATCAAAGTGGATTTGTTTTTGCTGGTTTTTACAATACAACAAACGTGGTTTTTCCATTAACGGATTCCGAAGTTTTTCATGAAGAAATTATTTTTAATATAGAAGCGCAAAATTTTAATGTAGAACATACTTCTGATGAAAACGCTCAAAAATCATTTGAAAATTTAGTTCAAAAAGCGGTTTCGGAAATTGAAAATGGGACGTTTCAAAAAGTGGTAATGTCTCGTAAAATTGAAGTTTCGCAATCGGTAGATGTTATAAAATCGTATCAAAAACTTTTAAAAACGTATCCAACTGCTTTTCGATATTTGTGGTATCATCCTCAAGTAGGATTATGGATGGGCGCCACACCAGAACAATTAACGAAAATTAATAACCATACTTTTGAAACCGTTTCTTTAGCAGGAACGCAAGTGATTTCAGAAAACGTAATTTGGCAAGAAAAAGAAGTTGAAGAGCATCAATTGGTTACCGATTATATAAAAAATAGCACAGAAAATTTAGTTGAAAATATACAAATTTCGAAAGCATACACGCAGAAAGCAGGAAATGTAGTACATTTAAAATCAGATATTTCAGGGAAATTAAAAGCAGCTATTTCTGAAAACGATTTAATTAATGCCTTACATCCAACTTCTGCAGTTTGTGGAATGCCTTTACATATTGCCAGAAATTTTATTTTAGAAAACGAAAAGTACAATAGAAAATATTATTCTGGTTTTTTAGGCGAATTCCGAATGCAAGAACAAACGAATTTATTTGTAAATTTGAGGTGTTGTGAAATTGAAAATAATTTGATAACTATTTACGTAGGTTGCGGCATTACAAAAGACAGCCAAGCTGAAAAAGAATTTATAGAAACTGAAAATAAAGCCAAAACGATTTTAAGTGTTTTAATTTAGAAATAAAATTGGAAACACATAGGAACATAGAAAATTTATAAAGGCATTATATTTTAAATAGTTCACATAGTGATGCTTTGTAAACTATGTTAAGTGAAACGACTAAAAACAAACACAAAGAAAAACTATGTTTCTATGTGTTTAAAATATAAAAGTTTAAAAATGAAATTAGACATATTAGCATTCGGTGCGCATCCAGATGATGTAGAATTAGGTTGTTCGGGAACTATTGCCAAAGAAATTTCACTAGGTAAGAAAGTTGGAATCATCGATTTAACTCGTGGTGAATTAGGAACTCGTGGAACGGCTCAAACCAGAGATGAAGAAGCTAATGACGCAGCTAAAATTTTAGGAGTTTCAGTTAGAGAAAACTTGAATTTTAGAGATGGTTTTTTTGTGAATGATGAAGCACATCAACTTGAAATCATTAAAATGATTCGCAAATACCAGCCAGAAATTGTGTTGTGTAACGCTATTTCAGATAGACATATCGACCACGAAAAAGGAAGTAAATTAGTTAGTGACGCTTGTTTTTTATCCGGTTTAACTAAAATTGAAACCGAGCTTAATGGCGAAAAACAAACGCATTACCGACCAAAATTGGTCTATCATTACATACAATGGCAAACTATAGAGCCCGATTTTGTAGTGGATGTTTCCGAATTTATGGATGTAAAAATGAAAGCGGTAAAAGCCTATGCTACCCAATTTTATAATCCAAATTCCAACGAACCCAATACACCAATTACCTCAAAAAACTTTTTAGATAGTATTGAATACCGTGCTATGGATTTAGGGCGTTTAGTGGGAGTGGAGTACGCTGAAGGTTTTACTGTAGAAAGACATTTGACGGTTAATAGTTTAGGGGATTTGAAATAGAATCTTGTTAAAGCGATAGAAACTGCCAAGCGAGACAAAGCAAAATATTTTTGAGATACCGCTTGATTGCCTATGTTAACTATAAGGTAAAAGATTAATAATAAAAATCATAAACTACAGGCGATTGCCCTGTTTCTAATATTTCACAAGAAGTAGGATAATTTTGATTATTATATTGATAATTAAAAAGTTTATTTTCTCTTGAAATAAGATTGTTGTTACCCCCAACACTAATTCCTTCACGACCAATTAATTTATCCACCCCAGTAATATTTTTGTGAGGGTTATTTTTGTTGTCATATTCAAATAATTGAATATTACCTCCCAAATATTCTTTTTTTATGATATTATTATTTGAATCTATAAATATTTTTACAAAACCTCCGCTATTTCCATTATAACCTGTTTTAATTACATCAATTGACCCATCTGAGTTATAAGAATAATTTTCTTTATATTCTAGAGTTGCACCTGGTGAATAGACTCTAACTTCACTTAGTTTATTGTTAGAATATGCGTAAGTGTTCTTTTCTCCTGTAGGTTGATTGTTTTCATACCATTCTGTTTTTGTTATTAAATCGCCAGAGTAAGTAAATTGTTTTCTCCAAATTTGACCATTTTCATCCCCAGTTGAAACATAATTTAATTTTGTTCCATTATATTTGTAATACTCAAAATCAGTATTATTAGAACTCTCAAGTCTTTTTATAAGAACTACTTCGTTGTTATTAGAGTTGTCTGAACTATCCTCCGATGAACACGATTGCAATATTAAAAATGTAATGCTTAATACGTAAAATATTTTTTTCATAGTTTTTGATTATAATCTTACAAATATAAAAATAAATCAGTTATATGTGACTTTATGAATACAATCTCATAAATTTCAATAGATTAAAGTAATTTTCAATTTCTAAAAGAGATTTTTAAAAAAAACAATTACCTCAAAAAACTTTTTAGATAGTATCGAATACCGTGCTATGGATTTAGGGCGTTTAGTGGGAGTGGAGTACGCTGAAGGTTTTACTGTTGAAAGATATTTGACAGTCAATAGTTTAGGGGATTTGAAGTAAATTATTTATTTTTTTCTTTGCAAGTATCAAGTTTAGTGTTATATTTGCACCCGTATTTATACATGGTGGTTGTAGCTCAGCTGGTTAGAGCATCGGTTTGTGGTACCGAGGGTCGCCGGTTCGAACCCGGTCTTCCACCCAAAGCCTTACAGAAATGTAAGGCTTTTTTTATGCCTTTATTTTATTAGTGTTGCATCAGAAAATAGAAAGCTATATCTTAGCCTAAATTCAATACGAGATGTCAAACTGGAATTCGTACCTAAAAGAATATCAAAATTATTTACGTTTGGAACGTGGATTGTCTCCAAATACCATTCAAAATTATTCGTTTGATGTTGAAAAATTGGTTGGTTTTCTAACAGAAAATAACATAGAAGTTACTCCAGTAAAAATTACTGACGAACAGGTACAACAATTTATTTATACCATTTCTACTCAAGTTAATGCGCGAAGTCAATCCAGAATAATTTCAGGATTAAAAAGTTTTTTTAATTATTTAATTTTTGAAGATTACCGAAAAGATACCCCGCTTGAATTAATTGAAGTCCCAAAAACAGGTAGAAAATTACCCGATACACTTTCTACAGATGAAATAGATTTATTAATTCAAGCCATAAATTTAACTTCAGCAGAAGGAGAACGCAACAAAGTAATGTTAGAAACTTTATATAGTTGTGGGTTAAGGGTTTCGGAATTAATTACGTTAAAAATATCGGATTTGTTTTTTGATGAAGGTTTTCTGAAAATTACAGGAAAAGGAAACAAACAACGTTTTGTACCCATAGGATTGCCCACGCAAAAACTAATTTTAAATTATAAAAACTTCATTCGTACCCATTTGTCTATTCAAAAAGGACACGAAGATACGTTGTTTCTCAACCGAAGAGGAAAACAACTTACCCGCGCGATGGTTTTTACGATTATAAAAGATTTAGCCGTAAAAATAGATTTAAAAAAGACCATTTCGCCCCATACTTTCCGACATTCTTTTGCGACACATTTATTAGAAAATGGTGCCGATTTACGTTCTATCCAACTGATGTTAGGTCACGAATCGATTACAACAACTGAAGTGTATATGCATTTAGATAGAAAATTTTTAGCAGAAGTGATGCATTCTTTTCATCCAAGAGGGAAATAATTTTTTGTCGTTTTAAATTCGAATTTATTCTACATTATTATTTTGTAAAAATTAAAAAATTTTCATATTAATTAGTTTTGATGTAAATTGGGGCAAAATATTGATATTAAAATCATTAACTACTACATCAAATGAAGACATATTCTATTGAAGAAATAAATCAGGTATTAAAAGGGGAAATTGTTGGACATACAAACACGCTAATTACAGCTCCCGAACAATTAGAAGAAGCAAAAGAGACTGAAATTTCTTTTATAGGAAACAAGAAATACGAAAAATTTTGGGCTACATCATCTGCTTGTGTAGCAGTTGTAAATCAAGATATAGCTATTGAACCAGGAGAAAATCGTGCCTTTATTAAAGTGTCAAACGCCGATTTGGCGATGTCGCAAGTATTGGAACTGTTTGCGCCACCAATGCCTGTTCTTGCTGTAAATATTCATCCAACAGCGGTTGTTGATGCTTCTGCAACTATTGGGAATCATACAAAAATAGGAGCTGGGGTGTATATTGGACCTAATGTTAAAATAGGTGAAAATGTACTTATTTATCCAAACGTAACAATTTTAGATGCTTGTACCATTGGAAATCAAACCACCATTTGGTCGGGCACTGTTGTTAGAGAGCGTTGCCATATTGGTAGTCATTGTATTATTCATCCAAATGCAACTATTGGTGCGGATGGCTTTGGTTTCCGTCCAGATCCAGAAAGAGGATTGGTAAAAATTCCGCAAATTGGAAATGTTATTATTGGTAATGGTGTAGAAATTGGTGCCAATTCTTGTGTAGATAGAGGGAAATTTAGTTCTACAATTGTTGGAGATGGTTGTAAAATTGACAATTTAGTACAAATAGGTCACAACAGTAAATTGGGTAAATTTTGTATTATGGCAGGTAACTCAGGTTTAGCGGGTTCTGTTACGTTAGGAAATGGCGTTATTATTGGTGGAAGTGCTTCAATAAAAGACCATACGGTAATTGGCGATGGTGCTATTGTTGGTGCAGGTTCTGGAGTAACGGGCGATATTCCTGCAGGAAAAACAATGTTAGGCTATCCAGCAGTAGAAGCCAGAGATGCGCTAAAACAATGGGCAATTTTGAAAAGATTGGTACGAGATGCTAATAAATAATAAATTAAACCTGACAGGTTTTTGAAACCTGTCAGGTTTAAATAGATTTAATCCTCAATAAGAACTTCTAAAATACTGATTGCGGCTTCACTAATTTTAGTGCCGGGACCAAAAACGGCAACTGCTCCTGCATCGAACAAAAATTGATAATCTTGTGCTGGAATTACACCTCCAACAATTACCATAATATCTTCTCTACCATATTTTTTTAATTCTTCAATTACTTGAGGCACTAAAGTTTTATGTCCTGCAGCTAAAGATGAAACACCTAAAATATGTACATCATTTTCCACAGCTTGTTTTGCTGCTTCGGCAGGTGTTTGAAACAAAGGACCAATATCTACATCAAAACCAACATCGGCATAACCTGTTGCTACTACTTTTGCGCCACGGTCGTGTCCGTCTTGCCCCATTTTAGCAATCATAATTCTTGGTCTTCTACCTTCTTTTTCGGCGAATCTGTTTGCTAATTGTTTTGCTTTTTCAAAACTTTCATCGTTTTTTATGGCTTTACTATACACTCCACTTATCGATTTAATTTGTGCTTTATGACGTCCAAAGACCACTTCTAAGGCATCACTAATTTCTCCTAAAGTTACTCTATTTCTGGCGGCTTCAATAGCTATAGCTAATAAATTGCCATTTCCTGTTTTAGCACATTTTGTCAAATCTTGTATGCTTTTTGCTGCTTTAGCGGTATCTCTTTTTGTTTTTATTTCAGCCAATCTTTCAACTTGTTGCTTGCGCACCATATCGTTATCTACATCCAAAATATGTAACGGATCTTCTTTTTCTAAACGGTATTTGTTTACGCCTACAATAATATCTTGTGTGCTATCAATACGTGCTTGTTTACGTGCGGCAGCTTCTTCAATTCGTAATTTTGGTATTCCTGCTTCAATGGCTTTTGTCATTCCGCCTAAAGCTTCTACTTCTTCAATTAATGCCCACGCTTTTTCTGTAATTTCTGCCGTTAAACTTTCCACGTAATAACTTCCTGCCCAAGGATCTACTGTTTTACAAATTTTAGTTTCTTCTTGTAAGAAAATTTGCGTGTTTCGAGCGATTCTTGCTGAAAAATCTGTGGGTAAAGCTATGGCTTCGTCTAAGGCATTAGTGTGTAACGATTGCGTCCCACCAAAAGCAGCTGCTGCAGCTTCAATTGTAGTTCGAGCTACGTTATTAAATGGGTCTTGTTCGGTTAAACTCCAACCCGATGTTTGACAATGGGTACGTAATGCTAATGACTTTTCATCCTTAGGATTAAATTGTTTTAGTAATTTTGCCCACAGCATTCTTCCTGCACGCATTTTAGCAATTTCCATAAAATGGTTCATTCCAATTGCCCAAAAGAAAGATAGGCGAGGCGCGAATTCATCAATTTTCATCCCTGTTGATAATCCGGTGCGAATATATTCTAAGCCATCTGCAAGTGTATATGCTAATTCAATATCGGCAGTTGCACCTGCTTCTTGCATATGATAACCAGAAATGGAAATGGAGTTAAATTTTGGCATATTATTACTCGTATATTCAAAAATATCGGCAATAATTTTCATAGAAGGCGTTGGTGGATAAATGTACGTATTTCGTACCATAAATTCCTTCAATATATCGTTCTGAATGGTTCCAGCTAATTGGTTTGGCGCTACGCCTTGTTCTTCTGCAGCTACAATATAGAAGGCCATTATAGGTAATACCGCACCATTCATTGTCATAGATACCGACATTTCGTCTAACGGAATTTGGTCGAAAAGAATTTTCATATCTTCCACCGAATCAATAGCTACGCCTGCTTTACCAACATCACCTTGTACTCTAATATGATCCGAATCGTATCCGCGATGTGTGGCTAAATCAAAGGCTACGGATAGCCCTTTTTGTCCGGCTGCTAAATTTCGTCTGTAAAACGCATTGCTTTCTTCAGCCGTTGAAAAACCGGCATATTGTCGAATTGTCCAAGGTCTGCGAACATACATTGTGCCGTAAGGACCTCGTAAGTTTGGTGCAAAACCCGCTCCAAAACCAATGTGTTCTAATCCTTCAATATCTTCTTTGGAGTAGGTTTTTTTTAAATCAATGTCTTCGGCTGTGTGGAAGTTAGTTTGATTACTTTCAACTTTCGACTTTTGACTTTTGACTAATTGTATATGTTGTATGTTTTTTCTCAATTTTGTAAAATTAAAATTCGTTTAATTTACTATTCCTGGATGAATGATAAATTGCATTTATAATTATATGATTTTCGAGTAATTCAAAATGGATTAAATATGGAAAATCATTGATTTTTACAACTCGAAATGTCAAATCATACCTTACTTGAAAAAGTAAAGGATTGTTTGCTATTTTTTTAATTTCTATTTTAAAATTAGTATTAAATCTTTTAGCTAATTCAATATTAATTTTTTTGTAAAACGCATTTATTTCTTTAATATCTTCATAAGCCTTTGGTAAAAGAATTATTTTATATTTCATTTTCAATATTTTTCATTGCTTCATCAAAATCCAAACCAATAGAAGGATTTTTATGATATTCCTCACTTCTTTCTCTTACTTGATCCATTTGCCATTGAGGAATGTTGAATTCCTTATTTTGAGAAGGTAAAATGATAACATCAACTTCTTCAGAACTAAAATCTTCAGGAAGTGTAATGCTAATTTTATGGTTTTTTACCGTAACTGTTTTTCTGAATGCTTCCATAGTACTTTAATTTATATTCAAATATAATGAATTTTATGATTGAGAAATCGATTTTTAGTTTGACTCTTGTGCCAAACGTTCTTGTTCTACTTTTTCGGCCAATCGTTTTTCAATAATCGGTACAATTAGCGTTTTTCTATCTTTTGTTTTTACGAAAGGAAACAACTCTAAATCGTGTTTCATTTTGTCGTTTGGATTTGGATATTTGTTTGTTCCTAATAAAATTTCTTTACCAGAATCAAACAATCCTTGTTCTTTTAGTGCGCTTTCTGAAATTTTTCTTTGAATAGTGCCTTCAATTAATTGTGTGATAAAACCACCATTAGCTTCAATTTCTTTAAATACTTCTAAAGCTTTTTCTGCCAATTGTTCCGTTAAAGATTCAATATAATACGCGCCATCTGATGGATTATTTACTTTGTCGAAATAACTTTCTTCTTTCAGTATTAGTAACTGATTGCGTGAAATTCTATCGCCAAACTCGTTGTCTTTATGATAAATGGCATCATAAGCTAAATTAGAAACCGCATTAGCACCGCCTAAAATAGCCGACATACATTCGGTTGTAGTTCGTAACATATTTACGTTATAATCGTAAATTGTTTTGTTGCGTTTTGTGGGTGTTGCTACGATATGACAATCAAAATTATAATTGTATTCGATAGCTAATGTGTTGAAAAGTAAACGTAAAGCTCTAATTTTAGCGATTTCGAAAAAATAATTTGTGCCCACACTAACTTCAATAGAAATTGGCTGATTTATTTTTGAAATTCTATTGAAATATTCATTACAATGTGCTAAAGTATATGCCAATTGTTGCACCATATTGGCACCAGAATTTTGATATATTCCAGATTGTATCGTTAAAAAGGGAATGGTAGTATTTTTTGAAATTTCATTCAGTTTTTGAATATCTGAATTTAGGTTTTCATACCAATTTCCGTCCCTGCATAGTTGGCCTATAGCATCAATTTGAATGATAAAATTATACCCGTTTTTAGCTGCGAAATTATTTAAAATTGCCACATACTCTTGTGATAGAAAAGGCAAAAAGAAATAATATACCACACTTTCTACGGGTAAATTATTCATTAATTTTGATAGGTCTATTTTATCAGATTCAATGGTAAAACGAACGCTTTCTGCACCTCGTTGTAGGCTTTCTTTTGCTTTTTTGTTTGACATTTGCACATCGTGAACATAAATATTTTGCAAAATTTTAAATTCGGTTGCGTTGCTATTTGTTGGATGATTTTTAATTTCTTCATCAGAATGATAAAAAGGTTTTACTTTTATACCTTCTAAACTTTCCCATATAAGGGTGTCATTATAATCGGCACCTTTTAGCTCAAATTGAATTTGTTGTTTCCATTGTTTAGATGAAACAGCATCAAAATCTTGAAATAATTGTGTTTTCATTGATTTGGTTTTTGATTTGAAAACGTATGCGTTTAGGTTACTTTTTTGCTTCAAGTAAGCTGTCTTTTATTTTATCTTCTTCAAATTCTATGATGTAAATATCTTCGCTATCTTTTTTCATAAAGTATTTTTCGCGAGCATATTTTTCGGTCATATTATCGTTTTTCAGATTTTTTATTTTTACACTATCCTTGGCAATTTCTGACTTGTAATATTTTTTATTGTCATTTAATTCGTCAATCTGACCATTTAAAAAACGATGTTCAAAATAAGAATAGTTATCAAAAAACAGCATCCATACAATGAAAGCAATCAATGTTATAGCGTATTTATTTCCTAAAAAACTTAGAAAAGGAAATTTCTGAACTAGTATTTGAATTTTTTTAAACATTATTTGTCTATTCGTTGATTTATAACTGCTCTTACAACATCAATGGCAACCGTATTGTATTTGTCATTTGGAATAATGATATCGGCAAACGCTTTTGTTGGTTCAATAAATTGCTCGTGCATTGGTTTTAGAGTGGTTTGATATCTATTTAAAACTTCATCCATATCTCTACCTCGTTCTGCTATATCTCGTTTTAAACGACGTATTAATCGTTCATCGGAATCGGCGTGAACAAAAACTTTAATATCAAACAAATCACGAATTTCTGGATTTGTAAAAATTAAAATTCCTTCTACAATTACTACTTTTCTTGGATGTGTACTTATGGTATCACCCGTTCTATTATGGGTTACAAACGAATAAACGGGTTGTTCAATTATTTTTCCCGCTTTTAAGTCTTTTAAATGCGCTATTAACAATTCAAAATCAATAGCACGTGGGTGATCAAAGTTAATTTTAGTTCGCTCTTCGTAAGATAAATTACTCGTTTCTTTATAATAAGAATCCTGAGATATCACACCCACTTCTGTAGAAGGCAGTTCATTCATAATTTGATGTACAACTGTAGTTTTTCCACTACCAGTACCACCAGCAATACCAATAATAAGCATAAATAGTAACTTTAATTTACACAAAGATAGAAATATATACTATAAAAAAAATTCTATCTTAAAGGAAAAGATAGAATTTTATTAACTATTTTTAAATGAAAATTAATTATTGATTAATTGTAATAATTCATTTATTTTTTGTGGTGTATTAAATGCGCCATTAAAAGATGTGGTCACTGTTGCAGAACTCTCGTCTTGAACGCCTCTTGAAGATACGCAAAGATGTTTGGCATCAATTATAACGGCTACATCTTCTGTATCTAAAGCTTTCTTTAAATCTTCAGCAATTTGCATCGTTAATCGTTCTTGAACTTGAGGTCGTTTTGCATAATATTGTACGATTCTATTTAATTTAGATAAGCCAATTACCTTTCCAGAAGAAATATATGCTACGTGTGCTTTTCCATAAATGGGTACAAAATGATGTTCACAATTGGAGTAAAACGTGATGTTTTTTTCTACCAACATTTGATTGTATTGGTATTTGTTTTCAAAAAGTGCCATTTTAGGCTTATTTTTAGGATTTAACCCAGAAAAAATTTCTTCAATATACATTTTTGCTACTCGTTCCGGAGTTCCTTTCAAAGAATCATCAGTTAAATCTAAATCCAAAGC
>NZ_JBEIET010000053.1:0-13888 GCF_040382755.1 Flavobacterium sp. | reverse complement strand
CGAGAATCAATTACTGGATAATTTCTTAAGGCATTATCATAATTATTTCTGAAATATTGTGATAAGAAATAGTGCTTATCCGAATCATAATCTAATGCAAAAAAGTCAAACTCCTGAATAGTTCCTCCTCCTTGACTCGTTATTGATCTTGATTGTGATTTTTGTTCCGAGAACACCCCTGTAAAAGTGGTTTTTCCAAATTGAAATTGGGCTTTTACTCCAAATAAACTTTGTGCCCCGCGGATTAAAGAATTTGAAATTGGAAAACTCACATTACCAACTTCAATTTTTTGTAAAATATCGTCTTCAGTTGGGGCGTAATCTAATTTTATTAAATTTTGAAAAGCAAACGTAGATTGCGTATCATAATTAATATTAACATTCAATCGTGTTCCTACTTTTCCTTGTAAGCCCATTGAAATTCGTTGATTAAAATCAAAGGCGGTAGTTTTTCTATTTCTTGGTGAAAAAGAAGGATTGTCTTGTTTTGTAAATCGAATTCCTAAATCTACTTCTACTGAACCGCTTGGTTTTACATCAATCGTATTTCCTCCAAAAATGGCTTCAAAAAATTTATTATTCACATAAAATCGTGGTAATAAATTTTTTCTTGCTTCTTCAGAACCCGCTCTTTTTCCGTCAACGGCATTTTGTTTTTCTTGGAAATACTTTCTCATGGTTTCTTTTAAAACCAATTTTTCATATTCTTCTGGAGTTAAAATTAATGGGTAATTAATATTAAAACCATCTATAGATGCTGTATAAATATATTTATTTGTAACAGGATCATATGTATAGCCATCAATAATACTTTTAGGATTAGGCAAAGAAATTTGACCCAAACTATATCCCGTTTTTATAGAATCTTGTTCTTTAACTGGTGTTGTTTGCGCATAATTATACACACTTAAAAACATCATAAAAATTACAATGCTTGTTCTTGAAACTATATTTTTAAGTAATTTTTTCAAATTATAAAACTTTTAATGCTTGTTTTATTAATTCTTCCACTGTGGCATTTGGCGAATTAACAATAATTTTTTCTACTACTTTTTCGGCATTTTTTCTAATATATCCTAAAACTTCCAAAGCAGATAACGCTTCTTCTTTGTTTGTATTGTATGAACTTCCAGAAATTTCTTCAATTGCATAGATTTTTAGTACTTTATCTTTTAAATCTAAAATAACACGTTGTGCTGTTTTTAATCCAATTCCTTTGATAGATTGAACCGTTCCAACATCATTTGAAGCAATGGCTTGAATAATTTGTTCTGGATTTAATGAGGAAAGCATCGTTCTTGCTGTACTGGCACCAATTCCTGAAACAGAAATTAATAATTTAAATAATTCTCGTTCTTTTTTGTCTGCGAAGCCAAATAATGAATGTGAATCTTCTTTCACTTGTAAATAGGTATACAATTTCACATTTTCAGAATCTGGAATTTGAGAATAGGTGTTCAATGAAATATGAATTTCATACCCTACACCATGGCATTCTATAACCACTTCAGTTGGTGTTTTTTCTACTAATTTTCCTTGAATATGTGATATCATAAATTTATTTTTTGGCTTTTATTTTCAACTTATTTTTCAATTTTTCTTGCGCATCAACAACTGCTACTGCAGCCATGTTTACCATTTCTTCTACACTGGCACCTAATTGAAAAATATGTACTGGTTTTTCTAACCCCATCATAATTGGACCAATTGAAACTACTTTATCTAATTCTTTTAGCATTTTGTAGGTAATATTTGCAGCATCTAAATTTGGGAAAATTAACGTATTTACTTTTTTATTAGCTAATTTAGAAAATGGAAATTTACTTTTTAGCATATCTGCATTTAATGCAAAATCCGTTTGGATTTCACCATCTACTATTAAATCAGGATAGTTTTCATGTAAAATTTTAACTGCTTGTCTCACTTTTATTGGACTATCACTTGATGAAGAGCCAAAATTAGAAAACGAAATCATAGCAATAACTGGTTCAACACCAAACAATCGTACTGTTTTAGCTGTCATCAAAGCAATTTTCGCTAATTCTTCTGCAGATGGATTTGGATTAATTGCGGTATCAGATAAAAATAAAGGACCTCGTTTGGTGTTCATTATATTTGTTGTAGCAATTCTTGACACACCTTGTTGTTTGTCAATTAGTTCCATTACTGGTTTTACTACATTTGGATAACTACGTGAATATCCTGTAACCATACAATCTGCATCACCCGCATTTACCATCATGGCAGCAAAATAATTTCGCTCACGCATCCATTTTTGAGCATCTAACAAAGACGTTCCTCTACGTTGTCTGGCTTTCCAAAAATATTGCGCGTATTTTTCTCTGGTTTTATTTTCGTCTTTAGATTTTGGATCGATAATTTTTAAATCTGCATCAAATCCAATTTCTTCTTTTAATTCTTGAATAATTTCTATGTTCCCTAATAAAATTGGAATCCCAATTCCTTCTTCATGAACAATTTGAGCTGCTTTTAACACATCTAACTGATCTGCTTCGGCGAAAACGATAGTTTTAGGTTCTGTTTTGGCTCTATTTGTAAGTAATTTTACAATTTTATTATCGCCTCCTAATCGTTCTTGTAAATCACTTGCGTATTTATCCCAATCTGTAATTTCTATATCTGCTACACCACTTTCCATAGCTGCTTTTGCTACTGCTGGAGAAATGGTTGAAATCAATCTCGGATCAAAAGGTTTTGGAATAATATAATCTTTTCCAAACACCAATTTCTTTTCACCGTAAGCAATATTCACTTGTTCTGGAACGGGTGATTTGGCTAATTCCGCCAATGCTCTAACGGCAGCCATTTTCATAGCTTCGTTAATTTTTCTGGCTCTAACATCTAAAGCACCTCTAAAAATATAAGGAAATCCTAATACATTATTTACTTGGTTTGGATAATCAGAACGGCCTGTAGCCATAATGATATCTTCACGAGTATTTATCGCTACATTATAATCTATTTCAGGAACTGGATTTGCCATAGCAAACACAATTGGATTGGCTGCCATAGATAATAACATTTCTGGCTTTAATATATTTCCAACGGATAATCCTAAAAACATATCGGCACCTTTTATTATTTCCGATAAAGAAGCCGGTTCACAAGATTTTGCATAACGCATTTGTAATTCGGAAACATCGTCTCTGCAAGTGGTTAATAACCCATTTACATCAAACATGTAAAGATTTTCTGGTTTTACACCTAATAATACATATAAATTCGCACAAGCCAATGCTGCTGAACCCGCACCAGAAACTACTACTTTTATTTTAGAAATATCTTTTTCTGCAATTTCTAACGCATTTAAAAGTGCTGCTGACGAAATGATTGCTGTACCATGTTGGTCGTCATGCATTACCGGAATGTTTAATTCCTCTACCAATCTTCGTTCAATTTCAAACGATTCTGGTGCTTTTATATCTTCTAAATTAATTCCTCCGAAAGTTGGAGCAATAGCTTTTACAGTTTCAACAAATTTATCAATATCAGTGGCATCTACTTCAATATCAAAAACATCGATATCCGAAAATATTTTAAACAACAATGCTTTTCCTTCCATTACCGGTTTAGAAGCTTCAGGGCCAATATCACCTAAGCCTAAAACAGCCGTTCCATTGGTGATAACGGCTACTAAATTTCCTTTAGCCGTATATTTATAAACGTTATTTACATCTTTTGCGATTTCCAAACATGGCTCTGCCACTCCTGGCGAATACGCCAAAGACAAATCACGTTGTGTAGCATATTTTTTTGTAGGTACAACCTGAATTTTTCCAGGTGTAGGTTTGGCGTGGTATAATAAAGCTTCTCTTCTTTTATTGTTATTTGTAGACATATATAATCATTTGCATCAACTCACAAAGATAAAATAAGCAATGAAATAACAATAACGATTGTTTAAAAAATTGCAATTTCTTTTAGATATAAAAATTAGAAAACATTTGATTTCAAACAAAGTGCCTAAAGTGCCTATTTTATTGATAATGTCAAAATTTTTAAATCGAAATGTTGTTTTTATTTTTGATTAATTAAATTAAAACAATAAATACACATAAATTTTATTTATACTTTATATTCAAAATATAAATAAAAATATATGAATTAAATTGCTTAAATTTGAAAAAAATAAAGTTATGAAAAAACATTTATTAATTTTAATTACCAGTTACGCACTAACTAGTTGTGTTACTGTCAAACCTGGAGAAGTTGGTTTAAGACAAAAACTTGGCAGATTGTCTGAAGAAGCATACAGCCAGGGTCCTGTATTCTTTAATCCATTTACATCTAAAATTGTAAGGACTTCCATTCAAACAAGAAACTTAGAATTAAGCTTAAACTTACCTAGTAAAGAGGGTTTAAGCATTACATCTCAGATTTCAATTCTTTATAGATTAGAAAAGTCAGAGGTTGTAAAAATTGTAAATAATTTAGGCCTTAATTATGAAGGGATTATTGCAAACGTATTTAGATCTGCATCGGCTGATATTTGTTCTCAATATTTTGCAAAAGACATGCATTCTGGAAAAAGATCTGAAATTGAGGCTGACATATTAAAGAAAATGGCTGACAATTTGCTTAACAAAGGAATAGCGATTGAATCTGTATTGATGAAAAGTATTCAGCTTCCGATAGGATTATCTCAATCCATTGAAAGTAAATTAAAAGCGGAACAAGATGCTATGAGAATGGAATTTGTACTGCAACAAGAAAAATTTGAAGCAGAAAGAAAAATTATAGAAGCTAAAGGAACCAGAGATGCTCAAAAAATTCTATCAGAAGGGTTGACAAATGAGATTATCAAGTTGAGAAGTATTGATGCATTTAATGAGCTCTCAAAATCGCCAAACACAAAAATTATTGTTACAGATGGCAAAACACCATTCCTCATAAACCAATAAAGTTATACCCAATGGTGCGGATTAATATCCGTGCTCAATCAAAATTATATTTTTAAAGTTAGTTTTTTTGGAAAGTCCCAAATTATATTTTGGGGCTTTTTTATTTTATATTTTCAAAGGATTTAGAACAAAAGGTTTTCTTTGGTGAGAATTTTGATCTTTTTAAAACAACCTTCTTTATATTCATTATCTTATATTATAACTAGTGAAAATTATAAAGTTTTCAGACTATAGTCTTTTTCATTCAAAAACCTCTTAGTAGGCACAGAAATTTGCGCGATCAAGTCATATAAAATAAACCTTAAAAAAGTTCCCCTTGGTTGAGGCCTTTTATTCTTCCTAAATGTTTGTAGGCTTTTTCGGTAGCTTCACGGCCTCTGGGTGTTCGCATTAAAAAGCCTTCTTGGATTAAAAAGGGTTCGTAAACCTCTTCAATTGTTTCCCCATTTTCTGAAACGGCTGTGGCTAAAGTGGTTAATCCAACAGGACCGCCTTTGAATTTGTCAATTAAAGTCGTTAAAATTTTATTGTCCATTTCGTCTAAACCATTAGCGTCTACGTTTAATGCTTTTAGGGCATAACGTGCTATTTCTATATCAATGCTTCCGTTTCCTTTTATTTGTGCAAAGTCTCTAACTCTTCGTAATAAAGCATTGGCAATACGAGGTGTTCCTCTACTTCTTCCTGCGATTTCTATAGCGGCTTCTAAGTCGATAGGCACGTTTAGAATTCCAGAACTTCTTTCGATAATAGTGGCTAATAATTCGGTATTATAATAATGTAAACGACTTTGGATTCCGAAACGCGCTCGCATTGGAGCGGTTAATAATCCAGAACGTGTAGTGGCGCCTACTAAGGTAAACGGATTTAAATTAATTTGTACCGAACGGGCATTCGGACCCGATTCAATCATAATGTCAATTTTATAGTCTTCCATAGCAGAATACAAATATTCTTCTACTATTGGCGATAAGCGATGAATTTCGTCAATGAATAACACATCGCGTTCTTCTAAATTGGTTAATAAACCTGCTAAATCGCCTGGTTTGTCTAATACTGGACCCGATGTAATTTTGATTCCAACACCCAATTCATTCGCTAAAATACTCGCTAAAGTAGTTTTTCCTAATCCTGGAGGACCGTGAAACAGGGCGTGATCAAGCGCTTCACCACGTTGGTTTGCTGCTGCCACAAATACTTTTAAATTTTCAAGCACGTGGTCTTGTCCTGCAAAATCATCAAAACTTAATGGTCGCAGTGCTTTTTCTATATCTAATTCTTGCGGCGTAAAACGCTCTTTGTTCGGATCTAAATTTTCATTCATTTTACAAATATAATTAGAAGTTGGAAGTTAGATGTTGGAAGTTGGAAGTTTTTTTGTTTTTAAACACAGATTGGAGAAATTTTTGAAATTTCTTGACAAGTTAAGTTTTGTAATTGCAGTTTTGTGCGTGAGGGATTACAGTGGAGCTCTTTTTTGTTCCGATTTTTCTTCGGGACAAAAAAAGCGGGAACGGAAAGCCCGACCCATAGGGGCACGCCCAAATAAAAAGGAAAAGAATTGTTGCTATTTTTGAAATTAGCTTTGGCATTGAACTTTGATATTTAAAAAGTATCTTTGTAAAAAATTAAGCATATGATTATTTATAATGTTACCATAAATATAGACGACAGTGTTCACGACCAATGGTTAAATTGGTTAAAGACCAAACATATTGGAGACGTTTTGGCTACTGGCTGTTTTTATAAAGCGAAACTTTCAAAAGTTTTAGTGGATGAAGAAATGGGAGGAACTACCTATTCTATTCAATACGCCACAGAAAGTAATGAAAAACTACAAGAATATTACAAAACTTTCGCGCCAGCTTTGAGAGAAGAAGGTCTTCGTTTATTTGGTGATAAAATGTTGGCTTTTAGAACAGAATTAGAAGTACTAAACGAGTTTTTTAGTAATGAAAACTAATTCATTTACGATTTACGAATTGGGATTTACGAATTTAAAAAATATTTATGTCAGTTAAAGCAAAAAAACATTTAGGGCAACATTTTCTTACGGATGAAGGCATTGCAAAGCAAATTGCCGATTCGTTGGTAGGTTCTAACTACAAAAAAGTGTTAGAAATTGGTCCGGGAATGGGTGTTTTAACAAAATATTTATTAGAAAAACCTTACGAAACGTTTGTGGTTGAAATTGACACCGAATCCGTTGCGTACTTACAAGCCCATTATTTAAAATTAGCGAATAATATTTTCTCTTTAGATTTTTTACGTCACGATTGGCAAACCGCTTTTAAAGACGAACAATTTGCTATAATTGGGAACTTTCCTTATAATATTTCCACGCAAATTGTTTTTAAAACGTTAGAATTACGTCAATTTATTCCAGAATTTTCAGGAATGTTTCAAAAAGAAGTGGCAGAACGAATTTGCAGTAAAAAAGGCAGTAAAGTATATGGTATTTTATCCGTTTTAGCACAAGCCTTTTACGATGTTGAATACTTATTTACAGTGCCACCAACGGTTTTTAATCCACCACCGAAAGTGGATTCAGGCGTAATGCGTATGACTCGAAAAGAAAATTACGAATTGCCTTGCGATGAAAAATTATTATTTAAAGTGGTAAAAACCGCATTTCAGCAAAGAAGAAAAACCTTAAGAAATAGTTTAAAAAGTTTAAATTTATCCGATAAATTACAAGAAGATACTATCTTTGCACAACGACCTGAACAATTATCTGTAGAAGAATTTATTTCTTTAACACAAAAAATAGCGGCAGATGGAATTTAAAATCAGTAAAGAACTTATCACGCAAATTGAAAATTTAATTCAACAAAATAATATTGTTGAATTGGAAACCATTTTGCATGAAATTCACTTTGCTGATATTGCTGAAATTATGAATGATTTGGATACTTCTGAAGCCATTTATATTTTCAACTTATTAGATTCTGAAATTACTGCAGAAATTCTTCTTGAACTTGATGAAGAAGTTCGTGAAACTATTTTAAGTACCTTATCTGCAAAAGAAATTGCCGAAGAACTTGATGAATTAGACACGGATGATGCGGCAGATATTATTGCCGAGTTACCTCAATCTAAAAAAGCACAAGTAATTTCGGAGCTTGAAGATGTGGAGCACGCCAAAGATATTGTTGACCTTTTACGATATGACGAAAATACCGCAGGTGGTATTATGGCGAAAGAATTAGTACGAGTAAACGAAAACTGGAACGTATTAACTTGCGTGAAAGAAATGCGTCATCAGGCAGAAAATGTTACCAGGGTACATTCGATTTATGTGGTAGATGACGAAGACCGTTTGAAAGGTCGTTTGTCGTTAAAAGATTTATTGACCACATCAACAAAAACACAAATTAGCGATATATACATAAAAAAAGTAGATTACGTTAGAGTAGAAACAAAAGATGTTGAAGTTGCCCGAATTATGCAGAAATACGACTTGGAAGCCATACCTGTTGTAGATGAATTAGGCAGATTAGTAGGTCGCGTTACAATTGACGATATTATTGATATTATAAAAGAAGAAGCCGATAAAGATTATCAGTTAGCTGCCGGTATTTCGCAAGACGTTGAGGCAGATGATAGTATTTTGGAACTGACCAAAGCACGTTTACCTTGGTTGGTTTTGGCTTTATTTGGTGGTTTTATATCCGTAAAAGTATTGGGTATTTTTGAACCTATGATGGAAAGTCACAGAATGTTGCTGTTTTTTACACCACTTATTGCTGCTATGGCAGGGAATGTTGGGGTGCAATCGAGTGCTATTGTGGTGCAAGGTTTGGCAAACAACTCCATCACAGGAAGTTTATGGAACCGATTACTTAAAGAATTATCATTAAGTTTATTAAACGGAAGTATTTTAGCTGGAATTTTAATTCTTGGTAGTCATTTTCTACTTGGCTACGAATTTATTATTGGGATAACCGTTTCTATTGCATTATTGAGTGTAATCGTAATCGCCTCATTAATTGGAACATTTATTCCGATTGTTTTAGATAAATATGGTGTGGATCCCGCCTTAGCTACCGGACCTTTTATTACCACCAGTAATGACATTATAGGAATTATTATTTATTTTACTATTGCTAAATTGGTGTTGGGGATATAATTTACTTTTAGACTATACAATATTTAAAACCTGGCACTTGCTGGGTTTTTTGTTTGGTTAGTTTGTTGGTATGGATTGTAAATCCAATAAAAAGAGATGTGGGTTACAATCTTTTCAATAGATATCTATATAGATTATAAAATTAAATATCTAAATAGTATTCACAAAAAAAGTCCTAATTCTCATTAGGACTTTTTTTATATATTTTAGTGATGTAATTCTACTTCACCTTCTTTCATTGGTACGTTTTGCGGTACAAAATCTTCATCATGACCAGGTTTACTGTAGTCATATGGCCAACGGTGTACAGCTGGGATTTCTCCAGGCCAGTTGCCATGCATATGCTCAACTGGTGCAGTCCATTCTAAAGTATTTGAACGCCATGGATTCATTGGTGCTTTTTTACCTTTGAAAATACTGTAGAAGAAATTCCAGAAGAAAACCAATTGGAACGCTGCTCCAACTAAAGCAAAAACAGTAATTAATACGTTAGTGTCTGCTAACTCGTCAAATAATGGAAAGTTAGAGTTGGTGTAGTATCTTCTTGGTAAACCTGCCATTCCAATAAAGTGCATTGGGAAGAAAACCCCGTAAGCACAAACTGCAGTTACCCAAAAGTGAATATATCCTTGTGTTTTGTTCATCATTCTTCCGAACATTCTTGGGAACCAGTGGTACACCCCAGCAAAGAATCCGTATAATGCTGAAATACCCATTACTAAGTGGAAATGCGCTACTACGAAATACGTATCATGTACGTTGATATCCAAAGTACTGTCTCCTAAAATGATTCCTGTTAAACCTCCAGTAATGAAAGTAGAAACCAAACCAATTGAGAATAACATACCTGGGTTTAATTGTAAGTTACCTTTCCATAATGTTGTGATATAGTTAAATGCTTTTACAGCAGAAGGAATTGCAATTAATAAGGTTGTGAATGTAAATACCGAACCTAAGAAAGGATTCATTCCTGAGATAAACATGTGGTGACCCCAAACAATTGTTGATAAGAATGCAATAGCTATAATAGATGCAATCATCGCACGGTATCCAAAAATTGGTTTTCTTGAGTTCGTTGCAATCACTTCAGAAGTAATTCCTAACGCTGGTAATAATACGATATAAACTTCAGGGTGACCTAAGAACCAAAATAAGTGTTCGAATAAAACGGGTGAACCTCCTTGGTAATGTAATACTTCCCCTTTAATAAATATATCAGATAAGTAGAATGACGTTCCAAAACTTCTATCGAAAATTAACAATAAAGCTGCAGAAAACAATACTGGGAAAGAAATCACACCAATAATTGCAGTTACAAAGAAAGCCCAAACTGTAAGTGGCAATCTTGTCATTGTCATACCTTCTGTTCTTAAATTAATAACGGTTACGATATAATTTAATGAACCCATTAGTGATGACGCAATGAAAATAGCCATTGAAACTAACCATAAAGTCATTCCCATTCCAGATCCTGGAATCGCTTCTTCAATTGCAGAAAGAGGTGGATAAATTGTCCAACCTGCAGATGCAGGACCCGACTCAACAAATAAAGACGCTATCATGATTACACAAGATATAAAGAACATCCAGAAAGATAACATGTTCATGAAACCAGACGCCATATCTCGAGCACCAATTTGCAATGGAATTAATAAATTACTAAACGTACCTGATAAACCGGCTGTTAATACGAAGAATACCATAATGGTACCATGTATAGTTACTAAAGCTAAGTAGATATCATTTCTCATAACTCCACCTGGCGCCAATTTTTCTCCTAAAAATATTTTAAATATTTCAAAAGATTCTTCTGGCCAAGCAATTTGCATTCTGAAGAATAAAGATAAAACTACCCCTATAATTCCCATCAACAAACCTGAAATTAAGTATTGCTTAGCAATCATTTTATGATCAATGCTAAAAATGTATTTAGTAATGAAAGTATCTTTATGATGACCGTGATCGTGTGACATAATAATTATATTATTTTTTGAATCTTAATTTATTTTTTTGCTACAACTTGTGCTAATGTTTTAGTTGAATCTACAACTACTTTTGCATCAGCAGGATTAGCTGCAGGATCAACTTTAGGAGCATTAGCTTCTTTTACTGCAACAGAAATTGTTTTTTGTTCTTTTAACCATTTTTTGTAATCTGCTTCCGACTCTACAATAATTTTCAATTGCATGTTGTAATGAGAAGCACCACAAATTTTATTACATAATAATAAATAGTCAAAAGTATATGGTTCTAAGGCTGGTTTTCCTTCAGCAACTAATGCTTCTGATTTTTTAGCTCTAATTTTATTAATACCGTCAACTTTTTTCATCATCATAGCTGTTCCACGCATTTCAGCTGTTGTTAATGTTGGAACGAAAGCAAATTCGGTAACCATACCAGGAACACAGTTCATTTGCGCTCTAAAGTGAGGCATATAAGCTGAGTGTAATACATCTTGAGAACGCATTCTGAAATGAATTTTCTTACCAACAGGTAAATGAATTTCAGCTACTACTTTGTCATCTTGTGAAGCTGGATCAGACATATCAACACCAAGTGTATTTACATCTTTAATATAACGTACATTTGCTTTTCCTAACGTATTGTCATCACCTGCATAACGAGCTTCCCAAGCAAATTGTTTCGCGTAAAGCTCCACATTGATTACTTCTTCATCTTCGTTTACATACATAATTTGATTCCAAGTATATAATCCGTATAGGATTAGAACGGCTAAAACAATAACAGGAATAATTGTCCAAACAGCTTCTAATTTATTATTATCAGCAAAATACAATGCTTTTTGACCTTCTTTTCCTCTGTATTTAAATGCGAAATAATGCAATAAAAACTGAGTTAATGTTTGTACAAAAAAGATAATTGCCATTGAGATATTCATCAAATTATCAACATCTTGTCCGTGTAATGATGCTGGCGTATCTAATACGAAACTACCCCATTTAACAAATGAATAAATTGTAAAAATGTATATAAATGCCACAAATGCAAACATTAAATATCCATTTATATTGTTGTCTTTATCAGTAGCTATTGCAGAATCATCTTTTGCAGTACCAATTTGAGTTAGACTAAATATCTTAGATAATTGCCATGCTGCAACACCTAATAAAACTATGATTAAAAGTATCAATAAACCGTTCATTTGTTTATTTCGTTAATTAATTATTAATAATGAAAATGTTTGCTTTCTTCTATATAAGGATTTCCTTCAGAAGCTAATGGTTCTTTTGTTAATGCCGTGAAGACAACAAAAATAAATAATCCTGCAAAGAAAAGTACCGAACTAATTTCTGATACACCAATAAACCATTGATCACCAACAGTTGCAGGCATAATCATATTGAAGAAATCAACATAATGACCTGCTAATATTACGATACCAGCCATTACAACAATCCACTGAAGGCGTTTAAAGTCGGCATTCATTAATATTAATAATGGGAATACAAAATTCATAACTACCATTCCAAAGAACGGTAAATTATAGTTTTCTATACGCGTTACAAAATAAGTAACTTCTTCAGGAATATTAGAATACCACATTAACATGAACTGAGAAAACCATAAGTAGGTCCAGAATACACTGATACCAAACATAAATTTAGCTAAATCATGTAAATGCGATTTATTAACTTCTGGTAATAAACCTTTATTTTTTAAATATATAGTAGTTAACGTAATCATAGTGATACCGCTTACAAAGAAACTTGCAAAAACATACCATCCAAATAACGTACTATACCAGTGAGGATCTACAGACATTATCCAATCCCAAGACATCATAGACTCAGAAATAATGAAGAATACTAAGAACATTGCCGCAGCATTATAATTTTTCTTAAAGAAAGACATGTCTTTTGTTTCATCTAATTTGATTGAATTTTTTCTAGAAACATATCTAAATAAATTCCAACCGATTAAGAAAATCGCTGCTCTTATTAAGAAAAAAGGAACGTTTAAGAAACCAGATTTACCAGCAATAATATGATCATAATTTGGACTATTTGGATCTGAAACACCATCAGCCATCCAAGTAAACATATCATTGAAGTGGAAACCAGCTAAAGCTAACAATATAAAAAAGATGATTGAACCTGGTAAAACATAAGCAGTAATACCTTCCATTACTCTAAACAACATTGGTGACCAACCTGCTTGTGCAACCCATTGGATGGCATAAAAAGCTAAGGCACCAACAGCAATTAACATAAAGAAAATACACGCTACATATAATGCAGACCATGGTTTGTTTTGTAATTGATGTTTTACATGTGCTACATGTTCTTTGTGTTCCGCCTCGTGGTCTACAATTTCTTTATGAAACTTACTTACATAAATATCACTTTTAGAATTTGTTACAACTGGAGCAATAGCTACAACTGTAGAGTCGTGAGCTGAATGTGCAGCAGAATCAACAGCTACATGTGCTACTTCGTGACTTACAGTATCAGCACTTTCAACTTTATGAGTTGAAGCTTCGTGAGAAGAATGTGCATCTGCTTTAGCATGTTCCTCATGAGTAGCTTCAGAATGAGTTGCTTCGAAATGAGTATCGTGGTGTGCACCACCATGATGAGCTTCTTGCTCTTTTATGATTGCTTCAACATCTTCATCAGTTTTAGGTGCTGACCAGAAACCGTATCCGATTCCTAAAATACCTAAAACCATTAAGGCAAATGAAAAGCTTTTTAATCTACTAGAAAACTGGTACATATTTTTATTTTTTCTAAAAAGTAATACTATTTTAATTCTGATTTAAGTTTCATAACATAATCAGCTACTTGCCATCTTTCTTCTTTTGACAATTGATTTGAAT
>NZ_JBEIET010000052.1:0-13973 GCF_040382755.1 Flavobacterium sp. | reverse complement strand
TTTTATTCTGTTTTCAAGAAATAAACTTAGAATTTTTTCAGCAATTTCTTTCCTAATATTCATCTTAGCATTAAAAGTGCTCACTATAATTGTTCCTTCATCAGTTGTTGAAATTATTTCAATACTGTTTTGACCATAGTTGTATGTTTCAACTAAATGTCCCTGTGCAAATACTACTTTACAAAGTAATAAAAAGCAAATTGTTAAACATTTCATAGAATTAAAATTTAGGGGTTACTTTAATATGATATAAAGTTACTTCTAAAAAATAATACTAATTTCATTTTCGTTAAAAAAATCACAACAATTTAATGCAAATATGTTAATTTTAACTAAAACGTTTTGAAATTGTTAAATTTTATTGTTTTTTGTTGTGAATTTATGTTTTTTAATTCAAAAAAAATGCCTTTTCTAAAAAGAAAAGGCATTAAATTATAAATAATCAAGCATTAATAATACATATAGCGTCTTACTTTGGCAATATATTTTGCCAAACGTATTACTTGATGGCTATATCCATATTCGTTATCGTACCATATATATAGTACAATATTTTTTCCATCACCAGAAACTATTGTGGCATTACTATCGTAAATAGAAGGTTGAGCCGTTCCGACAATATCTGAAGAAACCAATTCGTTGCTTACTGAATATTTTATTTGCTCTACTAAGTTACCTTCTAAAGCATAGGTTTTCATAATATTGTTTAATTCTTCTACGGAAGTAGCTCTTCCAACCTCTAAATTTAAAACTACCAAAGAACCATTTGGAACCGGAACACGAATTGCATTCGATGTTAGTTTTCCTGCTAAACTTGGTAATGCTTTAGCTACGGCACTTCCTGCACCGGTTTCTGTTATTACCATATTTAAACCCGCAGCTCTTCCTCGACGGTATTTTTTGTGCATATTATCAACCAAATTTTGGTCGTTTGTATACGCGTGAATGGTTTCTAAATGTCCTTTTACAACACCCAACGTTTCTTCAATTACTGCCAAAACTGGAGTAATAGCGTTTGTTGTACAAGAAGCAGCTGAATAAATAGCTACTTCATCTGGATTGTAATCTTCGTGATTTACGCCATAAACTATATTTGGTACACCTTTTCCTGGTGCGGTTAATAACACTTTATCTGTTCCTTTAGAAGTCAAGTGTCTGGCTAACGCTTCTTCTGTTGTAAAAGCGCCAGTATTGTCAATTACTAAAGCATCATTAATTCCGTAAGCGGTATAATCAATTTCTTCTGGCGAATTTGCTGTTATAATATGTACGGTTGTTCCATTTATTATTAATGCACTATTTTCTGGGTCAGCCGAAACCGAACCTTCAAAATCTCCGTGAACCGAATCATATCTTAGTAAAGAGGCTCTTTTTTCTAATAAAACGGCATCATTTTTATCGCGAGTTACAATTGCACGTAAACGTAATTGTTGCCCTTTTCCAATTTTGCTCATCATTTCACGAGCTAATAAACGACCAATACGACCAAAACCATATAAAACAACGTCTTTAGGAACAATTTCAGACGTATCTTTAGCATACTTTAATTTATCAATTACAAACGCTTTAGCGTCATTATATTTATCGTCTTCTAAATGATATTCATACGTTAATTTTCCTATATCTATTCGTGATGGTGGTAAATCTAAATTTTCAATAGCTCTTGCAATTTCTACGCTATCAAAAATATTAATTGGTTTTTCTACAAAAGCAACAGCATATTCGTGTAAGTTTATAATATCTGAAACGTTTCGATCAATTAATTGATTTCTAAATAAGACCAGTTCAATAGATTTATCAAACCATAAATCGCTTATGATTTTTACAAATTCTACACACGCTTTTCTTCTGTCTGCCTGAAAAGCCAATTCTTTTTCGTAAATGGTGTTGTTGTTCATTTAAATATAGATTGCGTTACAAAATTTTTTGCAAAAGTATAGATTTCAATCGTTTTCGTAAAGTTTTTTACGATTTTTTTTCTTATTATTTTTTAGAATAAAAGGCAAAAAAAATTCGCAAAATAAATACTACTTTGCGAATCTTCAATATTTAATTATAAAATGATACGATATATCTGTCCGTTTTTTGCTATGATTTGATAACGTGTTTTTTCAGCCGATTCTTTTTTTGCTAAATACGCAGAAACGCTTTCCATATCAATGACTCTCATATTATCCACTTGCGTTACAATAGAACCTTTTAAATCTTCAGCATATTCCTTGTAATCTTCATTGGTTACTTGTTTTATTTTTATACCACTTTTTAAGTTAAATCGTTTTTTATCGTTTGTATCTAACTCTTCAAATTCAATACCATTAAATTCGTAGGCAATTAGTTCTTTCTTTGTTAGTGGTACATTTAAAGCTAAATTCTTACCATCTCTAAGTAATGTAACTTTAATAATATCATTTGGTCTTTTTGTAATAAGTGCTGCTTCTAATTCAGCAGAAGTTAAAACTTTTTTATCATCTAATTTTAAGATTACATCTCCTTTTACTATACCAACTTTTTCAGCCCCAGAATTTTTATTGACTTTGTTTACGTAAAATCCTTCAGTTTGTTTGATTCCATATTTTTTGGCAGCTTCTGCATTTAATTCGCCACCTTCAACACCTAAAATACCGCGTTGTACATTACCAAATTTCATTAAATCTTCAATAATCTTTTTTGTAATATTAGATGGAACCGCAAATGAGTAGCCAGCATAACTTCCTGTTGGCGAAGAAATCATCGTATTAATTCCTATCAATTCTCCATTCGTGTTCACTAAAGCACCACCGCTATTTCCCGGATTTACAGCAGCATCAGTTTGTATAAACGATTGAATACTTGCTTTGTCTAAATTACGCGCTTTTGCTGAAATAATACCAGCAGTAACAGTAGAATTCAATTGATACGGATTACCAACCGCTAAAACCCATTCGCCCACTTTAATATTATCTGAATTTCCAAAAACAATAAATGGCAACTTCTCATCAGCGTCAATTTTTAGCAAGGCAATGTCCATTTTGCTATCCGTACCAATTAATTTTGCTTTATACGCTTTGTTGTTATTTAAAGTTACTTCAAGCTCGTTAGCGTCTTGTATTACGTGATTATTGGTTACAATATACCCGTCTTCAGATACAATTACTCCAGATCCAGTACCTATTTGTTCGTGTTGTTGTGTACCACCCCCATAAAAAAACGATGCCCAAGGATCGGTGTAAGTCCTTACAGAAACATTTTTTACGTGTACCACACTATGAATGGCTTTTTCGGCACCGGTTGTAAAATCAATATTTTCGGCACCAGTAAATTTTACTGCTTTGTTGTAGTTTGGTGAAGTTGTAATAATTGAATCGCTTTCATTTTTTTTATTTTCAATGAATTTATAGGCACCCAAAGTAACGGCACCACTCATTAATGATACAATAAATAGACTTCCTAAATTTTTCATCTTGTTCATTTTTTATTTTTTTTACTCTGTAAATATAAATAGGTTTTTTAAATTTCAATTTCGTTTAACGCACGATTAACAATGTTTAACATCTTTTTAGCATTTATGCATTTCCTTTCAGGTCGGGCTTTCCGCTATATCTCCGATTGGCAAAAAGCTACGGGCAAACCCTTGTTTTTGTCCATCGGAGGATGCCGCTGCAATCCCTAATGCAATATTGTGCAAAAAAATAAATATATTTGTACTATGCAAATACAATTTTACAAATACCAAGGAACAGGAAACGATTTTGTTATGATTGATAATCGTACCAATTCATTTCCCAAAAATAATACCAAATTAATTGAATTTTTATGCGACCGACGTTTTGGCATAGGTGGCGATGGTTTAATTTTATTAGAAAATCATAAAAAATACGATTTTACTATGGTGTATTATAATTCCGATGGTAGTACCAGTACTATGTGTGGTAATGGAGGGCGATGTTTAGTGGCCTTTGCAAAACAATTAGGTATTATTGAGAATGAAGCCCATTTTGAAGCATCGGACGGCTATCATTTTGCAAAATTTGAAGACAATTTAATAGCACTTCAAATGATAGATGTATCAGAAGTTAAACATTTTAATACACACGATTTTGTGTATACGGGTTCGCCTCATCACGTGCAATTAGTTTCAGATTTAACAAATTTTGATGTAAAAAATACAGGTAAAAAGTTACGATATTCTGATTTGTATGACGCTTCGGGTTGTAATATCAACTTTGTAGAACAAGAAAATACTGACACTTTTTCAGTCCGTACTTATGAACGTGGAGTAGAAGACGAAACGTTATCTTGTGGAACGGGTGCAACTGGCGTGGCAATTGCAATGCACGCTACTCATAAAACAGATGCGAATCGTATCTATATTAATGTATTAGGCGGAAAGCTAATAATTAGTTTTGTTTTAGAAAATGATGTATATAAAAATGTATTCTTAACAGGTCCAGCAGAATTGGTTTTTGCTGGTAGCTTAGAAGTGTAGCTTACTTTTAATAAGAAATAATCTCTTTATTCTGAATGTCATTTTCAATAATTCCATCACGTAAGCGAATAATTCTATGTGCGTGAGCTGCAATATCTTCTTCGTGAGTTACTAAAATTACCGTATTGCCATTGGCGTGAATTTCACCAAATAATTTCATAATTTCTACGGAAGTTTTACTATCTAAATTTCCAGTTGGTTCATCGGCTAAAATGATTGAAGGTTTGTTAACCAAAGCTCTACCAACAGCCACACGCTGACGCTGACCTCCTGATAATTGATTTGGTTTATGATCCATTCGGTCTGCTAAACCTACTTGTGTTAGTACTTCTGTAGCTCGTTTGTTTCTTTCGTCTTTAGAAAAACCAGCATACACCATAGGTAAGGCCACGTTATCCAACGCAGTTGTACGAGGCATTAAATTGAAGGTTTGAAAAACGAAACCAATTTCTTTATTTCTAATTTCAGCTAATTCATCATCGTGCATTTCACTAACTTGCTTTCCGTTTAAAATATAACTTCCAGAAGTTGGCGTGTCCAAACAACCTAAAATATTCATTAAAGTCGATTTTCCAGAACCAGACGGCCCCATAAGTGCCACATATTCACCTTTGTTAATAAGTAAATCGATTCCTTTTAATACGTTTACCGTTTCACTTCCTAATTGGAAATCACGTGTAATGCCTTTAATGTCTATTATTGGAGTTTTCATAGTTTTCAGGTGCAGTTTTTAGATTACAATAATTACTACAAATTATAAGTAGTTAAAAAGTAGAATTTGTTACAGTTTTAAAAATAATATTTTACCGCAAAGTCTCGCAAAGTTAGTCGCAAAGAAACGCAAAGATTTTTTTAAAAGTATTTCAAGACACACTTTAGATAATAAAATTAATTTTAATAGTATTTAGTGAAACTCTGTGAATTCTTTGTGAATCTTTGTGTAATACTAAACACGAATCACAAAATGTTCTTTTTCTTGTTCAGCTCTAAAAAATACCATTCCGAATTGGAAGGTATCAATCGTAACTTTTACTTTAGGTTGTTTTTTTATGATTTCCCAAGTATTTTCATTTTCTGTTGATTTATGAATGTCATTAATTATCCAAACAACATTATTAGTTATAGTTGGTAATAACAAATTGAAATATTCTATTGTAGCTTTTTGAGATTCGTTTTGGTTGAAGTAAACTAAGTCGAAAGTACTATTGTTGTTAGAAAGTTTGTTTTTTTCAAAATCTTCAAATGAGATTATTTCTGAAGAAAATATTTTAGTATCTAATTCAGTTGGATTTCCAATTTCTAAAATTGTTTTGGGTTCAAAATACCGCACGATTCTTACTAATAATCGGACTCTTTTTGAATTGCTTTTTAAAAGCGAATATTCTGGATGTTTCGTTTTATTATAAAAACATTTCGTAACCAAATCAAACACAAAAGGCGAGTGCACACCGTGTTCGTTTTTAGAGTTCCAAAGGAATTTTATATATGATTTTATTTTTTGTAACACAGAGTTTCACAGAGTTTTCACAAAGTTTCACAAAGAAAATAAAGCTTAGCGAAACTTTGTAATTTCTTTGCGAATCTCTGTGTAATAATTATTATTCTATTTTAGAACTTAAATCAAACCAACGTGCTTCTTTTTCTTCTAAAGTTTGAATGATTTTTTGTAATTCATTTGCTTTCGTTTCAATTTTATCATCAGCTACTTTTCCGTCCGAAAATTCTTGCTCAATTTGTTTCTTTTGGTATTCTAAATCTTTAATATCTTTTTCAATTTTATTGAATTCCTTTTGCTCGTTGAAGTTTAATCCTGCTTTGGCTGGTTGATTTTGCTTCCAACTTCCTTTGTCAGTGCTTACGCTATTTAAAACTTTTGGCTCTACGGAATCTTCATAACTTCTAAAATCAGAGTAATTTCCAGGAAAATCTTCAATTTCACCTTGACCTCTAAATACAAATAAGTGATCTACAATTTTATCCATAAAATACCTATCGTGACTTACCACTAAAAGGCATCCAGGGAAATCTAATAAGAAACTTTCTAACACATTTAGCGTTACAATATCTAAATCGTTCGTTGGTTCATCTAAAATTAAGAAATTTGGATTCTGAATTAAAACGGTACATAAATACAATCGTTTTAGTTCGCCACCACTCAATTTTTCTACAAAATCATATTGCTTTTTCGCATCAAATAAGAAACGTTCTAATAATTGCGAAGCTGAAATGATTTTCCCTTTCGTAAGCGGAATGTATTCTCCGTATTCTTTAATAATATCTATTACTTTTTGTCCAGGTTTTGGGTTGATTCCACTTTGTGTGTAATATCCAATTTTAATTGTATCGCCAATAATTACTTTCCCTGAATCGGGTTCCATAGTTTTGGTTAAAATGTTCAAGAAAGTCGATTTTCCTGTTCCGTTTTTACCAATAATTCCAATACGTTCACCACGTTGAAACGCGTAGGTAAAATCTTTTAAAATGGTTCTGTCAGGGAAATTTTTGTTCAATTTTACCATTTCGATAATTTTGCTTCCCATTCGCTCCATATTAATTTCAAGCTCTACCACATTTTCTTTACGACGACTTTCCGCTTTTTCTTTAATCACATAAAAATCATCTTGACGCGATTTCGATTTGGTGGTTCTTGCTTTTGGTTGACGACGCATCCAAGCCAATTCCTTAATAAAAAGGTTTTGCGCTTTATCTATACTGGAGTTTTCAGAAATTTGACGTTCTTCTTTTTTCTCTAAATAATACGAGTAATTTCCTTTGTATTGATACAGTTTTCCGTTATCTAATTCAATAATTTCGTTACAAACTCGTTCTAAGAAAAAACGGTCGTGCGTAACCATAAATAAGGTAATATTTTCTTTGGCAAAATAATCTTCAAGCCATTCAATCATCTCTAAATCTAAGTGATTGGTTGGTTCATCTAAGATTAATAAATCGGGTCTATTAATTAAGATTATCGCTAACGATAAACGCTTTTTTTGCCCTCCAGATAATTTTTTTACTTTTAATTTTAAATCGTCAAGTTTTAATTTTGACAAAATTTGCTTGTATTGTGTTTCAAAATCCCAAGCATTATAACGATCCATATCGTCAAACGCTTTCTGGTACTTTTCTTCGTCTTCCGGATTTTCTAAGGCGCTTTCGTAGTTTCTAATTACTTGTAAAACTTCATTATCCGATGCGAAAATGCTTTCTTCAATCGTTAATTCATCTTGCAAATTAAAATTCTGACTCAAAAAAGCCATTTTTATTCCTTTTCTAATCACTACTTGACCCGTATCAGGTTCATCAAAACCATTAATAATGTTCATAATAGTGGTTTTACCCGAACCATTTTTGGCGATAAAAGCTATTTTTTGGTCTTTATTAATTCCGAAAGAAATGTCTTTAAAAAGGACACGTTCGCCGTATGATTTTGATATGTTTTCTACTGAAAGGTAATTCATTTTTTAATTTTGTCAATTAGACAATGTGGCAAAACGCCAATTGTTTTGCAAAAGTAGACTTATTATTTGAGATTTAAAATTTAGATTTTTGCATTTCATAAATAAAAATTGCAACTTTGACCTATCAACCAATTGGCACATTGACTAATTGAAAATTGACACATTAAAACGAAATGCAACTATCCGTAATCATACTTAATTATAATGTACGCTATTTTTTAGAGCAATGTTTGCTTAGTGTTCAAAAAGCGCTGGAAAACTTAGATGCTGAAATTATTGTGGTAGATAATAATTCTTCGGATGATAGTTGTTTGATGATGAAGCAACTATTTCCACAAATTACGCTTATTGAAAATAAAGAAAATTTAGGATTTCCAAAAGGGAATAATATAGCTGTTGAACAGGCAAAAGGCGAATATATTTGTATTTTAAATCCAGATACGGTTGTTGCTGAAGATACTTTTGCGAAAATTTTAAATTCCAAATTCCAAATTCCAAATTCCCAACTCGGAATAATTGGCTGTAAGTTAATTGACGGCACCGGAAATTTTCTTCCAGAAAGTAAGCGCGGAGTTCCAACGCCTTGGGTAGCTTTCACTAAGATTTTTGGTTTATATAAAATATCTAAACTATTTGGGAAATATTATGCGCAACATTTGTCTGAAGATCAATCAGGAGAAGTGGATATTTTAGTCGGTGCTTTTATGATGATGAAACGCGATTTGTACATAAAAGTCGGTGGTTTCGATGAAAATTGCTTTATGTATTCAGATGATATCGATTTGAGTTATATGATTCAAAAATTAGGAAATGATAATTTCTATTTTCACGAAACATCTGTAATTCATTATAAAGGAGAAAGTACAGTTAGAGACGAAAAATATTTAGAACGTTTCCGAGATGCGATGCAGTTTTTTTATAAAAAGCATTTTAAAAAGTCCTTTTTCTTTGATAATTTTATACAAATTGGGAGCTTTTTATTTGCGATTTTCAAACAAAAACGAGCACAAAAATTAAACAATGAAATTGATAAATACATTGTGTTTTCAAAAAATAAAATTCAACTAAATTTAAATAAACCAATTGAATATTTAACTGATTTTGAACAATTTAAATTTAATAAAAATAGCAATATTGAAATTGTTTTTGACACCAATTCGTTTTCTTTTGCAGAAATAATTCGTTTTATGGAAAAACATAAATCGAAGAATATAACTTTTAAGAACTATATTTCGCAATCAAATTACTTAATTGGTAGTAATAATTCAACTGATAGAGGCGAAGTGCTAATTTTTTGATTTTTTGATTTTTTCGTGATAAAACATCAAAATATTTATTAATTTTGCAGTAATAATTAAAGAACTCAACATTACAATAATAATATGGCAAGATTTGAATTGAAACTTCCAAAAATGGGAGAGAGTGTAGCAGAAGCAACCATTACAAATTGGTTAAAAAAAGTGGGTGAAACTATAGATATGGATGAAGCGGTTTTAGAAATTGCTACAGACAAAGTAGATAGTGAAGTGCCTTCTGAAGTTTCTGGTACTTTAGTTGAAATTTTGTTTCAAGTTGATGATGTTGTTCAAGTAGGGCAAACCATAGCGATTATTGAAACAGAAGGCGGAGCTATTGCTGCAACTCCTGAAGTAAAGTCGGAAGTTCTAGTTGCGGTTGCAGAAGTTGCTAAAACGGTTGAGGTTGCTATTGAAGCAAGTGCTCCTGCAGATTTTTCAGGTTCAGATAAATTCTTTTCGCCATTAGTAAAAAATATGGCAAAAACAGAAGGCATTTCGTTAACTGAATTAGAATCTATTTCAGGTTCTGGTAAAGATGGTCGTGTAAATAAAGAAGATATTTTAAAATATATAGAAACTCGCAAGTCGCAAGTTACAAGTTCAAATGTTGTTGCGCCTGCAACTTCAAACCAACAACCTAAAACCCAAAATCCTGCACCCGTTTCAGTAAATGGTGGCGACGAAATTGTGGAAATGGACAGAATGCGAAAGTTAATTTCGGGTTATATGGTAGCTTCGGTTCAAACTTCAGCACACGTGCAGTCGTTTATCGAAGTGGATGTTACTAATATTGTAAAATGGAGAGATAAAGTAAAAGCAGCTTTTGAAAAACGCGAAGGAGAAAAACTTACCTTTACGCCAATTATGATGGAAGCGGTAGCAAAAGCCTTAAAAGATTTCCCTGGAATGAATATTTCTGTTGATGGCGATTTTATTATTAAACGTAAAAACATCAATTTAGGAATGGCAGCAGCTTTACCAAATGGAAACTTAATTGTTCCTGTAATTAAAAATGCAGACCAGTTAAATTTAGTTGGTATGGCAAAAGCAGTAAATGATTTAGGTGGTCGTGCGAAAGCAGGAAAATTAAAACCAGACGATACGCAAGGTGGTACTTATACTGTAACAAACGTAGGAACATTTGGTTCTGTTTTTGGAACACCAATTATCAATCAGCCGCAAGTGGGTATTTTAGCCTTAGGAGCTATAAGAAAAGTACCAGCTGTTATTGAAACTCCAGAAGGGGATTTTATTGGAATACGTCAGAAAATGTTTTTATCTCACTCTTATGATCACAGAGTTGTAGATGGTGCTTTAGGTGGAAGTTTCGTAAAACGCGTAGCTGAATATTTAGAAGCATTTGATGTAAATAGAGATTTTTAAGAAAAAATAAATAAATAATACTTCACCCAATAGTTCATTTACTATTGGGTTTTTTTAACTTTGTACTTTAAAATATAAAAATGGAACTTAAACTTACAAGACCAATCTGTTTCTTTGATTTAGAAACTACCGGAATAGATGTTGGAAAAGATAGAATCGTTGAAATATCAATATTTAAGGTGTTTCCAAACGGAAATAAAGAAAGTAAAACTTGGTTAGTAAATCCAACTATTCCAATTCCGCCTCAATCAACGGCAGTTCATGGCATTACAAACGAAAAAGTAGCAAATGAGCCTACTTTTTCTGAATTGTCTTCCCAAATTTATGCTATGATAAAAGATTCTGATTTGGCAGGTTATAATTCGGACCGATTTGATATTCCGTTATTGGCAGAGGAAATGCTTCGTGCAGGAGTTGATTTTGATATGAAAAATCGCGTTTCAGTAGATGTTCAAACTATTTTTCATAAAAAAGAAGAACGCACATTATCTGCAGCATTAAAATTTTATTGTGGGAAAACATTAGAAAACGCACATACAGCCGAAGCAGATACTATGGCTACTTATGAAATTTTATTGGGACAATTGGAAAGATATCCTGATTTACAAAATGATATGAAAGCATTATCTGAATTTACCACGCGTAAAAAATCTGTAGATTTCGCAGGTATGATTGTGATGAATGATAAAGGACAAGAAATGTTTAGCTTTGGAAAATATAAAAATGTTTTAGTAGACGAAGTATTTGATAAAGATCCAGGTTATTTCGGTTGGATTCAAAACGCCGATTTTCCACTATATACAAAAAAAGTATTAACAGGTTTGAAATTAAGAAAATTAAATACAAAATAGTGACCTCGAGGACCTCAGTCACCATTTGACTCAAGTTTTCTAAGTTACGAGTTAGCTGAGGCTCTCGAAGCAAACTAAAAACAGAGATAAATTAAATATATGAAAATCATTTGCATCGGAAGAAATTATGCTGATCATATTTCAGAATTACAAAACGAACGCCCATCTGAGCCGGTTATTTTTATGAAGCCAGACACCGCTATTTTGCCCAAAAAAACACCATTTGTAATACCAGAATTTAGTAATGATGTACATCACGAAGTGGAAGTTTTGGTAAAAATTTGTAAAGTAGGTAAATACATTAATCCGAAATTTGCTCATAAATATTACGATGAGATTGGTTTAGGAATCGATTTTACTGCTCGAGATGTGCAAACGAAATTAAAAGAAAAAGGATTGCCTTGGGAAAAAGCGAAGGCATTTGACCATTCAGCGATTATTGGTGACTTTTTACCGAAAATACATTTTCCTTCTCTGGAAAATATTAACTTTGAATTAAGAAAGAATAATGAAACTGTTCAGCAAGGAACTACTTCAATGATGTTGTGGAACATTGATGAAATTGTTTCTTATGTTTCGCAGTTTTTTACTTTAAAAAAAGGAGATATTATTTTTACAGGAACTCCAAAAGGAGTAGCCGCTGTGAAAGAAAATGATGTGTTAGAAGGTTTTTTAGAAGGCAAGCAAATGTTTAAAATACAAGTAAAATAATGGCTTTACAGTATAATTTATCAAAAGTATATGAAATTTCTGAAAATGATAACGAATTTGCACTTCAAATTGCTACTTTGTTTTTAGATGAAGTGCCTTTCGAAATTCAGGAAATGAAAAATGCAATTGAACTAAAAGATTATGCGAAAACCTATGCATCTGCACACAAAATCAAACCAACATTAGATTTATTAGGAATGGATATGGCATACGAAGATGTGGTATTCATTATGGATTGGACTCAAGAAGAAGGCAAGCGAAAAGAAATTAAAGAAGTGTTTAGAACGCTTAAAGCAAGAATAGTTGCTGCTGCCGACGAAATAAAAAAAGATTTTAAGTTATAAGGGTTACTTTTAATATATGTTTAGCCACGCCGTTAGCGTGGTTTTCTTATTTTTACAAAAATATTTTAAAGATGAAAGCAGTAATTATTACAATAGGAGATGAAATATTGATAGGTCAAATTATTGATACAAATTCGTCTTACATTGCAAAAGCATTAGATAAAATTGGAATTGCTACTTATGAAATGCTTTCTATTTCTGATGATAAAAGCCATATAGTAAAAACGTTGCACGAAGTTCAAAACAAGTACGACGTTGTATTAATTACCGGAGGTTTAGGCCCAACCAAAGACGACATTACTAAAAAAACATTTTGTGAGTATTTTGACGACGTTTTAGTGCAAAACGATGCTGTTTTGGCTCAAGTAAAAAGTATAATTGAGGGCATATATAAAAAACCTATCACGCAATTAAATATTGATCAAGCCTTAGTGCCTTCAAAAGCTAAAGTGCTTTTTAATGCTATGGGTACGGCGCCTGGAATGCTAATGGAACATCAAAATACGGTATTTATTTCATTACCTGGTGTGCCTTATGAAATGAAGTATTTAATAGATAACGAAGTAATTCCGTATTTAGTTAATGCGTTTGAAAGACCATATATTGTTCATAAAACATTGATGACTTATGGACGAGGAGAGAGTTTAATTGCAGAACAAATTGAAGATTGGGAAAATAATTTACCCAATTTCATAAAATTAGCATATTTACCAAGTCCAGGTAAAGTTCGTTTAAGATTAACGGCTCGTGGTACTAATGAAACCCTCTTAAAAGAATCTATTTTAAAGGAAATTGATAAATTAGAGCCACTAATAGGTGATATTATTGTTGGGTACGATGAAGACGAAACAATTGAAGTAGTTTTAGCACGATTATTAACTCAAAAGCAAGTTAGTTTGTCCACAGCCGAAAGTTGTACAGGAGGAAAAATCGCACAACTAATTTCAGCTGTTCCTGGTGCTTCAGCTTGTTTTAAAGGTGGAATAGTGGCGTATTCTAATCAAATTAAAATTGACGTACTAAAAGTGAATCCAGAAACCATTCAAAAGTTTTCTGTAGTTAGTAAAGAAGTAGCTCAAGAAATGGCTATTAATTGCAGGTCTATTTTCAATACAGATTATGCCATTGCTACAACAGGAAATGCGGGCCCAACAAAAGGAAATAGTGATGCAGAAATAGGGACCGTATTTATAGCAATAGCGACACCAAATGAAGTTTTAGTTGAAGAATTTAATTTTGGACAACCACGCGAAAAGGTAATAGATAGGGCGGTTAACAAAACATTTGAATGGTTGTTTAAAGAAATTTCAAAAAACTAATTAAAAATAGTTGCATAGTAAAGTAAAAATTCTTTTCTTTGCACCCTTATTTAGAATAACGATATAAAAGTTTAGAATAATGTCAAGAGTTTGTGAACTAACAGGAAAAAGAGCAATGGTTGGAAACAACGTTTCTCACGC
>NZ_JBEIET010000051.1:0-14232 GCF_040382755.1 Flavobacterium sp. | reverse complement strand
CATAAAGAAGCACCAAGAGTTGTAGTTACCAACGGAATGGTAATTCCAAATTACTCTAAACCAGATGATTGGGAAAAAATGAATGCCTTGGGCGTGTCGCAATACGGACAAATGACCGCAGGAAGTTATATGTATATTGGACCTCAAGGTATTGTTCATGGAACTACAATTACCGTTTTAAACGGTTTTCGAAAAATAAAAAAATCACCAAAAGGCGGTTTATTTGTAACCTCTGGACTAGGTGGAATGTCTGGTGCACAACCAAAAGCAGGAAATATTGCGGGATGTGTTACCGTTTGCGCGGAAGTGAATCCTAAAATTACACATATTCGCCATTCACAAGGTTGGATAAATGAAGTAATTGAAGACATTACACTTTTAGTAGCGAGAGTTAGAAAAGCATTGGAAACCAATGAAGTAGTTTCTATTGCTTATTTAGGAAATGTTGTAGATGTTTGGGAACGATTTGATGAAGAAAATTTACACATCGATTTAGGTTCTGACCAAACGTCACTTCACAATCCTTGGGCTGGTGGCTACTACCCTATTGGATTTACATTTGATGAGTCAAATGAAATGATGGCAAATCATCCAGAAAAATTTAAGGAAGAAGTACAAAAAACGTTGCGTCGACATGCGCTTGCAATTAATAAACATACGGATAAAGGCACCTATTTCTTCGACTATGGAAATGCGTTTTTATTAGAAGCTTCAAGAGCTGGTGCAGATGTATTTGCAGAAAATCATATCGATTTTAAATACAATAGTTACGTACAAGACATTATGGGTCCGATGTGTTTTGATTATGGTTTTGGACCATTTCGTTGGGTTTGTGCCTCAGGAAATCCTGAAGATTTAGCTAAAACTGATGAAATTGCTTGTTCTGTTTTAGAAGAAATGATGAAAACTTCTCCAGAAGAAATTCAGCAACAAATGGCAGACAATATTCAGTGGATAAAAGGCGCTCAAGAGAACAAATTAGTTGTAGGATCGCAAGCTCGTATTTTATATGCTGATGCCGAAGGACGAATTAAAATTGCAGAAGCATTCAATCAAGCAATAGCTCGAGGCGAAATTGGAATGGTAATTTTAGGAAGAGACCATCATGATGTTTCTGGTACCGATTCGCCATACAGAGAAACGTCTAATATTTATGACGGTTCAAGATTTACAGCTGATATGGCTATTCAAAATGTAATTGGCGACAGTTTCCGTGGTGCCACTTGGGTTTCTATTCATAATGGAGGAGGCGTTGGCTGGGGTGAAGTCATAAACGGAGGTTTTGGCATGCTTCTTGATGGTACAAAAGAAGCATCTAAACGTTTGGAAATGATGTTGTTCTGGGATGTAAATAATGGAATATCAAGAAGAAATTGGGCCAGAAATGAAGGCGCAATATTCGCTATAAAACGTGCAATGGAAGCTCAACCTTTATTAAAAGTAACGCTTCCAAACTTAGTTGACGAAAAATTATTAAATTAAATAATAGAATATGAAATTAATTAAACTTCTATCGGTTTTAGGATTTTTTATCCTTTCTTCTTGTTCGTCTGTTTATGTAAATACAGATTATGACAAAAAAGCAAATTTTGCAGCTTACAAAACCTATGCCTATAATAAAAGCAGCATAGATAAATTAGAAATTTCAGATTTAGATAAGAAGCGTATTTTATATGCAATTGATGCTGTAATGCCTACTAAACAATTTTCAAAATCTGAAAATCCCGATGTTTTAATCAATATTTTCACAAAAGAGCGTGAACGTGTTAATGTATACAACAACATGGGTTGGGGCTACGGTTTTGGCTGGGGCTGGGGCTGGGGTCCAGGTTGGGGAATGGGAATGGGTTTCACGCAAACAACGACTACTCCAGAAGGCACGCTATATATTGACATTGTTGATGCAAAAACTAAAGAGTTAGTTTGGCAAGGAATAGGAACAGGATATTTAACAACAAACTTTGAAAAGAAAGACGAACGAATTGCTGAATTTGTTTCAAAAATTTTAGAGAAATATCCTCCAATTGTAAAATAGGTACAATATTATTGAAAAGTTAGCGGAAACAACAGAAAAACTGAACTAAAAAAAAGAAAATGAAATATAAAATATTAATTTTTATTCTTTTGCTTTTATTTTCAAGTAAAATCATTTCACAAACAAACGAAATTATAAATCCAAAGGGAAAATGGTTTTTTGGTGCAGAAATTGGTTTAAATGCAATAACTTCTGTTCATCCAAGTAGAATGACTTCTCTACAGGCTGGATTTTTAGCTGAATATTATTTTGCTAAAAATTGGTCAATTAATGGTAGAATAAAATATTTTGAAACAGGAGTTGTTAATAAAAATGATTCTTCAAAAGGCGTTTTTGAAGGAGCTGTAATTGCAGTTCCATTGAATATAATTTGGAAATATCGAATAGTGAAGAATTTTAGCGGAAACTTGAAATTAGGAATTACATTGAATCAAGAAATAAAAAGTAATTATTATTATCCTCCAAATGAAAAAACTGACTACTCAAAATTTTATGGCTCTTTTAATCCTGGAATAGGATTTAATTACTTTATTTCAAAAAATACAGCTGTGTATATAAGTTACGAAGTTTATGTATTTGGAAACGACAGAGATGAGGCTGATTGGCTTCAGATAGTTCCTAATTCACCAAATAATAATTTATTTAATATTGGAATAAAACATAATTTTAAAATAGAATCAGAAAACAAATAAAGTGGCTATCCACTAAACAGGCGATTGGCAAGATTGCGAATTTTGTAGTAAAATAACGTTTACGTTTCGCAAGAAATTTTATCTTTAATAGAAAATAATCAGTTCTGAAGTTCGCAACCTCGCCAATCGCGGGAACGATAATCCTGATTCGTTTAATAAACTGTCAGGATTTTTTATTTGCATGATAAAAATCATAATTTGATATAAAATTTATCGTAATTTTACTGAAACATCATAAATACCATTATGGAAACTAATTTTGAAAGTAACCCATTGATAGACAGGTTACCTAAACATTTAAAACAGTTTATAATTCCACAGGATTATTCTGATTATACGCCTATAAACCAAGCGGTTTGGAGATATGTAATGCGTAAAAACGTAAATTACTTATCTAAAGTGGCACATAATTCTTATTTAGAAGGATTAGAAAAAACCGGGTTAGAAATTGATAATATTCCTAACATGTATGGTATGAACCGAATTTTGAAAGAAATTGGTTGGGCTGCTGTAGCGGTTGACGGATTTATTCCTCCAAGTGCTTTTATGGAATTTCAAGCGTATAATGTTTTAGTAATTGCTTGTGATATTAGACAATTAGAACATATTGAATACACTCCCGCTCCAGATATTATTCATGAAGGTGCAGGACACGCTCCTATTATTGCCAATCCAGAATATGCAGAATATTTACGTCGTTTTGGCGAAATTGGTTGCAAGGCCATTTCATCTTCAAGAGATTACGAATTATATGAAGCGGTTCGATTATTATCTATCGTAAAAGAAGCTGAAGATACTCCGGAAACTGAAATTAAAGCTGCGGAAGACCAAGTTGAATTTTTACAAAACAATATGGGTGAATTGTCTGAAATGTCAAAAATTAGAAATTTACATTGGTGGACAGTAGAATACGGATTAATTGGAACAGTAGAAAACCCAAAAATATATGGTGCAGGTTTGCTTTCATCTATTGGTGAAAGTGCTTGGTGTATGACAGATGAAGTCAAAAAACTTCCCTACGATATTTCAGCAGCAGACCAAAGTTTTGACATCACCAAACCACAACCACAACTTTATGTAACGCCAGATTTCGCCAAATTAAGTTCTGTTTTAGAAGAATTTGCAAATAAAATGGCATTGCGAACAGGAGGTTTATCTGGAATTCAAAAGTTAATTACTTCAAAAGCTATGGGTACTGCAGAATTAAGTACTGGCTTACAAATATCAGGCGTTTTTACAAACGTAATTGAAAACGAAGGAAAACCAGTTTACATTCAAACCACAGGAAAAACAGCTTTATCGTATAGAGAAAAAGAATTAGTTGGACACGGAACAGCATCGCATCCTGATGGATTTGGTTCGCCAATTGGAATGTTAAAAGGCATTAACTTGGCCATTGAAGATATGGGCCCAAGAGATTTACGTGCTTATGATATTTACGAAGGCGAACAAATTACTTTAGAATTTGAAGGAAACATTAAAGTTTCTGGTGAAATTATTACAGGTACACGAAATTTACAAGGTGAAATTTTACTAATTAAATTCAAAAACTGTACAGTAACTCACGGCGAAACGGTATTATTTGCTCCAGAATGGGGAATTTATGATATGGCTGTAGGTAAAAAAATAACATCCGCTTTTTCAGGACCTGCAGATGTTTCAAGTTTTGATATGATTACCCACGTTCCAACATCGCATACTATAAAACAAAAAAAATCCAGCAAACGAGAAGAACTTGAAAATTTATACCTAAATATTAGAAAATTAAGAGAGGGAAAACCTGCTGAAATTACGCTGAAAGAAGCCTTTGGTGCTGTAACTGCAAATCATGAAAACGATTGGTTACTTTCAGTTGAAATTGCCGAATTAGCTAAAAAAGAAAATCATTCGAATTTAATTGATAAAGTTTTAAATCATTTAGAAAAAGTTAAAACAAAACGTCCAGAAATTGCACATTTAATTGACGGCGGTTTAGCTTTAATTTTCGAAAAACAAACTACATAGTAACATTTGTTACATAAAAATTATAAGATTCCCATATATTTGCTAAAAACAAAACAATATGGGAATTTTAGATTTTTTAGGATTTGGTGATAAATCCGCTCAAATTGCAGCATTTAAAGAAAAAAATGCAATAATCATTGATGTTAGAACATATGAAGAATTTGCTGGAGGACACATTCAAAACTCCAAAAACATTCCTTTACAAATTATCGAATCGAAAATTAACGACATAAAAAAACTAAACAAACCAGTTATTGCTTGTTGCAGAAGTGGAAACAGAAGCGGAATGGCAACAAACATACTAAAACGAAACGGTATTGAATGCATAAATGGCGGTAGCTGGCAAAGCTTACAAAGCAAATTATAACAGATGCCTTAAAATTTCATTTCAGGATATTTAGCTACAATGGCATTAATTTTTTGTTTTAAATTATCCTGAAATTTTAAATGACTTTCAGAATTAGGATTAAAAGGTCTGTGACTCAATGCTTTTTGAATTTCTGAAACGTGTTGCATCGTTTCAAATTCGGTTTCATTTATATAATTTTCAGAAAATTTCATCCAAATATAATCAATTGCAGTTTGATTTGGATGTAACATATCTTCCGCATAAAATCGGTAATCACGTAACTCGTCCATCATAATTTCAAAACTCGGAAAATAAATACTTGAAGTAGTATTTGATAGAAATTGATACAGCGCAGTAATTAAATGCGATTTACTTACGTTATTTTCAACAAAACCATCTTTACTATGACGAACAGGAGAAATCGTAAAAATAAATTTACAATTTGGATTTACAACTTGAATTTCTGAAACAATTCTTTTCAAACTCGCCTCTACATCAGCGACAGAAAGTAACTCTTTTACAAATTGTTTTTGTGAAACTTTATGACAATTCGCAACAAGCGCATCGCTTTCAATATGCTTGTACACCCAAGAAGTCCCTATAGTAATTAGACAATGTGTCGCTTTTTCAAGATGCCCGTTTGTGGTATCAATCAATTGATTTAAAGTAGTAAGAAATTCCGTTTTATTAGGAATAGAAAGTTCGGAATGTACTTCGTAACAATGCCAAGATTCATTATGAAAAAAAATGTCTTTCTCTGTAAAATATTTTTTATGAATACTTCTAATAATTATTTTTTCTAATGATATTGGATTAAAAATAATTCCAAACGGATTGGTAATCGTTGAAAATTTAAAATAGTCAAATTTATCACCCATATTTTCAGCAAAACAAGAACCTAAAGAAACTAATTTTGAAGAATAATCAATTAAAAAATCAGATTTTTTTATTGGAATGGTGGTTTGAAATTTCATAGTACTGTATATCTTCATTCAAAAATACAAAAACAAGTTAAATAGTTGTAAAAAAATATGTAAAGACTTTTTATTGCTTACTTTTGCGACTTAAATTTTCACAAATGAAATTGCTTTATAAGTATTTACGAAAACACAAATTACTACTCTTTTTTGCACTTTTAATGGCCACCATAAACATTTGTTTTAGTTTGTCAGACTCTATTATTACAGGTAAATTAATGCAAGATTGTGGTGTGGGAATTGCGAAATACAAAGGCAATGAAATCGGTTTCATAAAATCTGTTGGCTTTTGGTTAGGACTTTCCCTTACGGCTGCAATGATTTCTCGTATCACAAAAAACTTCCAAGATTACTTTACCAATATTGTCATTCAAAGAACAGGTGCAGAAATGTATACGGATGGTATTAAAAAATCTTTAGATTTACCTTACGAAGATTTTGAAGATCAAAGTAGTGGCGAAACCTTAAGTAAATTGCAAAAAGCCAGAACCGACTCAGAAAAGCTAATTACACTATCTATTTCATTGATTTTTCAAACCATAATTGGATTCATTTTTGTAATTGTTTACATTTCAAGAATTGACTACAGAATTGCATTTATTTTTGTATTAACCGCACCTATTATTGCATTTATTAGTTCCTTCTTAGGTAAAAAAATAAAAGCAGTGGCGAGAAATATCGTTATGCAAACCAATTCCTTAGCGGGATCAACCACAGAAAGTTTACGAAATATAGAATTGGTTAAAAGTTTGGGTTTAACCAAACAAGAAGAAAACAGGCTGAATTCAAATACACATAAAATTTTACAACTTGAAATTCAGAAAATTCGTTTTATTAGAAGTTTGAGTTTTATTCAAGGTACAACAGTGCATTTTATGCGAACTTGCGTAGTTTTCGGACTGTATTATTTCTTATTTAGCGATAAAATTGTAGTTGGTGATTTACTAACTATGGTATTTTTTACCTTTTTTATTTTTAACCCATTGCAAGAATTAAGTGCTTTTATTATCGCTAAAAATGAAACAAAAGTATCGATGGAAAACTTTGAAAATTTATTAAAAGCAAAATCAGAACACCGACCAGAAGAGCCCGAAAATTTTGGAAAAATAAGTTCTTTAGTGTTTACCGATGTGAGTTTCAAACATAAAACTGCCAAACAGCCTGCGGTTGAAAATATAAATTTTTCAATAAAACAAGGCGAAACCGTCGCGTTTGTTGGCCCATCAGGTTCAGGAAAAACAACTTTAGTAAAATTATTAGTTGGTTTGTATCCGCCAGCAATTGGTCACGTTTTGTATAATGGTATCGATTCTAAAAAAATTGATATTTTAAAATTGCGAAAACAATTAGGGTTTGTAACACAAGACGCACAATTGTTTTCTGGAACAATTAGAGAAAATTTATTGTTTGTAAAACCAAAAGCAACAGATGAAGAATTAATAAGCGCGTTGCAAAAAGCAAGTTGTGGCAAACTTTTAGAACGTGCGGAAAACGGTTTAAATTCGACAATTGGTGAAGGCGGAATTAAAATTTCTGGAGGCGAAAAACAACGTTTATCTATAGCAAGAGCCATATTGAGACAGCCCAATTTATTAATTTTCGATGAAGCAACTTCTGCTTTAGATTCAATTACCGAAGAAGAAATTAATAGTACGATAAGAAATATTTCTGATGAAAACAGAATTACTATTTTAATTGCTCATCGATTATCAACCATAATGCACGCTGATAAAATTTTCGTATTAGAACAAGGTAAAATTATCGAACAAGGTAAACACGAAGATTTATTGGTTGAAAAAGGACTGTATTACGCGATGTGGCGCCAACAAATTGGGGAAAGAAAATAAAAAAACACCGATTAAAAAAATATTAAAAATTATACTAATTTCTTTAATCGGTGTTTCAATAAAATTGGATATTTATTTTACAAAATTCACCGCATTCTCTAAAACCGCAGCAATTCCGTTTGTGTTTTTACCTTTTCCTGAAGCGAAAAACGGTTGTCCGCCTCCATTTCCATCAATGTATTTACCTAATTCTCTGATTACAGTTCCAGCGTTTAAACCTTTGTTTGCAACTAATTCTTTAGCGATATAACAGTGAATATTTGGTAAACCTTCTTCAATTGAAGCTAAAACTACAAATGAGTTTGGTTTTGAAGTTCCGATGGCTTGTGTTAAATCTTTGGTAGCAGCCATCGATAAATCAACTTGTTTTGCTATGAAATTAATTCCATTAACATCTTGAAATTCAGAAACTAAACTTGTTGCTAATCCGTCAATTTTTTCTTTTACTAATTGCTCAATTTGTTTTTTCAATTTTGCGTTATCGTCCTGCAACGAAGACACTGATTTTAAAACATCTTGAGGGTTTTTCAATACTTCCTTAATTTCCGACAAGGTATTTTCTTGATTCGTATAAAAATCTTTAACCGCATCACCAGTAATAGCTTCAATACGACGAATTCCAGCTGCTACAGCACCTTCTGAAACAATTTTGAAATGCCATATTTCAGCACTATTTTTCACGTGAATTCCTCCACATAATTCCTTACTATCCCCAAATTCAATCATTCTTACTGAATCACCATATTTTTCACCAAATAAAGCCATAGCACCTTTGTCTAATGCCGTTTTTATTGGAATATTTCGGTGTTCAACTAATTGCAATTGGGCTTCAATTTGAGAATTAACACTATTTTCAACCTGACGTAATTCTTTATCCGTAACTTTAGAAAAATGTGAAAAGTCGAAACGTAAATAATTCGGATTTACTAACGAACCTTTCTGTTCTACGTGCGTTCCTAAAATAGTTCTCAAGGCCAAATGCATCAAATGCGTTGCCGAGTGATTTTTTGAAGTTGACGCTCTTAAATCGGTATTTACTTTAGCAGTAAAATTGGCATTTACATTTTCTGGAAGTTGTTTTGCGAAATGTAAAATTAAGTTATTTTCTTTTTTGGTATCGATAATATCAATAGTCTCGTTTGCCGAAACTAATATTCCTTTATCTCCTACTTGCCCACCACCTTCTGGATAAAAAGGCGTATTATCTAAAACGATTTGGTATAAAATTCCGTCTTTTTTAGAATCTACTTTACGAATACGGGTAATTTTTGCCTCATTTTCCGTTTGATCATATCCGACAAACGTTTCTACATTTCCTGGAATTAATACGGACCAATCTTCAGTAGAAACTTCAGAAGCGGCACGCGAACGTGCTTTTTGTTTTTGTAATTCTGTTTCGAAACCAGCTTCATCTAAACTAAATCCTCTTTCTCTAAGAATTAAAGCTGTTAAATCAATTGGAAATCCGAATGTATCATATAATTCGAATGCTTTTTCTCCAGAAACTTCTTTTCCAGAAGTATTTACCATTACGTTTTCTAACAATTGAATTCCTTGTTCCAAAGTTTTTAAAAAAGAGGTTTCTTCTTCACGAATAACGTTGGTAACCAATTGTTGTTGCGATTTTATTTCAGGGAAAAATTCACCCATTTGATTCGCTAAAACTTCAACTAACTTATTGATAAAAGGTTCTTTTGTGTCTAAAAACGTAAATCCGTAACGAATAGCACGACGTAAAATTCTACGAATTACATAACCGGCACCTGTATTTGAAGGTAATTGTCCATCCGCAATAGCGAAAGCCACAGCACGAACGTGGTCTACTACCACACGAATAGCAATGTTGGTTTTTTCTTGGGTATTGGGTATTGGGTATTGGGTATTGGGCGTATATTTTAATCCTGTAATTTCTTCGACTTTTGCGATAAGCGGTGTAAAAACATCCGTATCGTAATTCGAAGTTACATTTTGCATCGCCATACACAAACGCTCAAATCCCATTCCAGTATCTACGTGTTGTGCGGGTAATTTTTCTAAAGAACCATCGGCTTTACGATTAAATTCCATAAAAACGTTATTCCAAATTTCGACTACTTGCGGATGGTCGGCGTTGACTAAACTTCTTCCAGAAACCTCATTTCTTTCGGCATCGGAACGTAAATCTATATGAATTTCAGAACACGGACCACACGGACCTTGGTCGCCCATTTCCCAAAAATTATCTTTTTTATTTCCTAATATAATTCGGTCTTCGGGTACAAATTGTTTCCAAATATCCCAAGCCTCTTGATCGAAAGGCACATTATCTTCCGTGCTTCCTTCAAAAACAGACACATACAATCGATCTTTTTCTAACTTTAAAACTTCCGTAAGAAATTCCCAAGCCCAAGGCAATGCATCCTTTTTAAAATAATCGCCAAAAGACCAATTTCCAAGCATTTCGAACATAGTATGGTGATAGGTATCAAAACCTACATCTTCTAAATCATTGTGTTTTCCTGAAACGCGTAAACATTTTTGAGTATCTGTGATTCGATTACTTTTTGGCGTACCATTTCCTAAGAAAAACTCTTTAAACTGTGCCATTCCTGAGTTATTAAACATCAGTGTTGGGTCGTCTTTTAATACAATTGGGGCAGAAGGAACGATGGTGTGTCCTTTGCTTTCAAAAAATTGTAAATACGCTTTTCTTATGTCTTGTGATTTCATTTTAAATGATATTGAATCGAATAATTAATTTGATTGAAATTCTAAAAAAATATTTCAAAATATGAAACAAAATTCAAGTTCTTTCGTATAATAAGTGTTACTTTGTTGTAACGTGCACAAAAATAGTAAATTTTAATGAAATCGCTAACAACAAAAAGTTTCTAAAAGGCAACTTTTTTGTAAAAGAATTTGTTTTAATTACTAATTTAGCCAAAAACGAAAATTAAGCTTTTGATTAAAATAGTGTTTCAAGTTCCAAGTTTCAAGTTAACAAACCAACATGAAACTTGAAACCTGAAACTAAAATAACAAAAATAAAATGCAAGTAAACTTACCAGAAAAAAGATATTATGGCATTGGCGAATTAGCGAAGGCATTTGATGTAAACGCTTCATTAATTCGTTTTTGGGATAAAGAATTTGATGAAATCAATCCTAAAAAAAATGCTAAAGGCGACCGCATGTTTCGTCCAGATGATGTAAAAGTGCTGCAAATGATTTACCATTTAGTAAAAGAACGCGGGTTTACCCTGGAAGGTGCTAAAATTCATTTGAAAGAAGGAAAAAAGAAAACCTTAGATAATTTTGAAATCATAAATAAATTGGAAGGCATCAAAAATAAATTGCAAGAAATGAAAAAAGGGCTTTAACAAAACAAAATGTTTAAAAAAATGAAAACAATTAATAATCTATATAAAAAAATATTTGTTTTGGCTTTTATTTTGGTCCTTTTTGGTAGTTTATTAAAAATCTGTCATTTGGAATTTGCAACTTTATTTTTGATATTAGGGTTGTTTACTACCTTGTGTTATATTATATTAGGCATCTATCAAATTAATCATTCTGTAAAATTAAAGAATAACGAAAAAGTATTGTGGACCATTGGATTTATTTCTTTTAGCTTTATTACAGGATTATTGTATTATTTTAAAGAAAATCAAATTACATAAAAAATTAACTTAAATTAAAATCAAAAAATTATGAAAAAATTTGCTCCCGTATTAGTAGTCGTAGGTATTATTATCTTAGGATTTTTATACTTTATGAATGTAAAAAATAAAGCTTTACTATTTAGTCAAGCTACAGAAAAAGAGTGGGGAAATGTAAATACCGCATATCAAAGAAGACTTGATTTAATTGACAATTTAGTCAACACTGTTAAAGGCGCTGCCGATTTTGAAAAAAGTACCTTAACAGCAGTTGTAGAAGCAAGAGCAAAAGCTACATCGGTAACAATCGATCCAAAAAATATTACTCCTGCACAATTAGATCAATTTAATCAAGCACAAAGTGGTATTACGAGTTCATTATCGAAACTTTTAGTTAGCGTTGAAGCATATCCTCAATTAAGAGCAACAGAAAATTTCAAGCAATTACAAGATGAATTAGCGAGTACAGAAAACCAAATTTTAACTGCAAGAACTCGTTTTAACGAATCCGTATTAGCATATAATGGTTATGTTTTAGCTATGCCGCAAAATATATTTTTAGGTGGTTATACTGAAAAAGCGTACTTTAAAGCTGTTGCTGGAGCAGAAAATGCACCAAAAGTAAAATTCTAATTCAGATTAAACAATCAAATAATGCCAGAAAGCACAGCGTTTTTATCTAAAGCTGACGAACAAGAAATTGTTGCAGCGATTGTGATTGCCGAAAAAAACACTTCAGGTGAAATTCGTGTACATATTGAAGAAAATAGTACCAAACCTTCAATGGAAAGAGCGAAAGAGGTGTTTCATATTCTTAATATGGATGCCACCGAATTGAAAAATGGAGTGCTTTTTTACATTTGCACAAAAACAAAAAGTTTTGCAATTCTTGGTGATAAAGGCATTAATGATTTAGTAGCACCCGATTTTTGGAATTCTACTAAAGATATTGTGATTGAAAAATTCAAAGCTGGACAATATAAAGACGGTTTAATTAAAGGGATTTTAGAAGCTGGTATACAATTGAAAAAACATTTTCCATATGATGGTGAAACCGACACAAATGAATTGTCTAATGAAATTTCAAAAGGTTAATATGGAAATTCAAAAATTTAGGTTCCAAATTCTAAAAAGTAGTAGTTGTATTGCCTTTTTTGCTTTTTTATTGTTTTCTCAAGTTTCGTTAGGACAATATAAAATACCCGAAAAACCCAGCTTACAAACTTCTGTTTATGACTATGCAAAACTTTTATCTGATGTTGAAAAAACACAATTAGAAGAAAAATTAGTTAGATATTCTGATTCCACTTCTACACAAATTGTTGCCATTATTATTGAAGATTTAAACGGAGACAATATCCAAACTTTAACGCCAAATTGGGGAGAAGCTTGGGGGATTGGAGATGCTGAAAAAGATAATGGAATTGTAATTTTGCTTTCAAAAAACGATCGTAAAATTTGGATTTCACCAGGTTATGGGACCGAAGTACAACTTGTAGCCGGTATGACTGGTGAAATTGTTAGAAATGTAATAATTCCGGAATTTAAAGCAGGAAATTATTATACTGGATTAGACAAAGGTACCGATGCCATTTTTAAAGTTTTAACAGGAAAATACAAAGGCGAACGAAAAAAAGATAAAGGAAGTAGTATTCCAATACTAATCATAATAGTTTTTGTAATATTATTTTTAATCATAGCCTCTAAAAACAAAGGAAATAATGGCGGCAATTCAGGAGGATTTGGTGGTCCTGACTTAATGGATATTATTATTTTAAGTAGTTTGGGTCGCAGCGGCGGTAGTTTTGGCGGTGGTTCATCATCTGGTGGTGGATTTGGTGGAGGCTTCGGTGGTGGATTTGGCGGAGGCGGCTTTTCTGGTGGAGGTGCTGGAGGGAGTTGGTAATTAAGTAATTCGTTTTAAAATGGAGAAATATAAAATAGTTTTGAAAAAGTGTTCAATAATCTGTTTAAATATTGGAAAAAATTAAAATATGATTACAGCAACAATAATTATTTGCGTTTTTATGGTTTTCCCATATGCTTTTCGAATTCTTAGAAAAAATAGCGTATATATTATTTTTTTACTTTTAAGTTTAATTTATGTTTTACTTGAATATTACTTTATTTATTCAAAAATTGAAAACCTAAACGAAAACAAAAAAACAGACTTTATATTTTCAGTTATCCCATTAGTGTGTTTAATTAGTTTTAAAATTATAGATTTATTTTTCTTAAAATTTAAAAAACGCCATATTTATTTTACTGAAAGGCATTTTCAATTATTTTCGGATGGAGAAGCTGAAAAGGCTGATTGGATTGATTTTACATTTCAAATGTTATTAATAGTTATACCTTTTTTTTCTGTATACATTTTAGCGAAAATTATTTAAAAAAAAAACCGATAATCACTTATCGGTTTTTTTATTTTATTTCTGTCTGAAGTAAATATCTATTGGGACACCACTAAAATTGTAGTTTTCTCGCAATTTATTTTCAATAAAACGTTTGTATGGGTCTTTTACATATTGTGGTAAGTTGGCAAAAAATACAAACTGTGGTACCGGAGTAGGCAATTGCATACAATATTTAATTTTTACATACTTCCCTTTTAATGCTGGTGGCGGTTGGTTTTCTATAATTGGTAACATCAAATCGTTGAATTTTGATGTTGGTACTTTTTGTTTTCTG
>NZ_JBEIET010000050.1:0-14447 GCF_040382755.1 Flavobacterium sp. | reverse complement strand
ATTGTTGCTATCTTAAAAGAATATCCAACAGCTAAATTCGCTTTAGAAGGACATACTGATTCAGACGGTAAAGACGATGCTAACTTAGTATTATCTCAAAATAGAGCTGCAGCTGTAAAATCTTTCTTAGTTGAAAATGGTATCGCTGCTGACAGATTAACATCTGAAGGGTTTGGAGAAGCTAAACCAGTTGCAACAAATGCAACTAAAGCTGGAAAAGCACAAAACAGAAGAGTAGAAGTTAAATTAGTAAAATAATTTACCTTACATAATATTTTAAAAAGGTCTCAATTTATTGAGACCTTTTTTTTATCTTTATTGCCATGGAGGCATCATTTTTATCTAAACTGGCAAAAGAGTTACTAAGTAATAACTCTTCATCATTACACCACACCAATATTGTTTTACCAAACAAAAGAGCCAAAATATTTTTAATTGAAGAATTAAAAAAACAATCATCTACAACTTTTTTAGCACCTAAAATAATTAGTATTGAAACGCTAATTGAGGAAATTGCGCAACTTAGAACATTAGATAATATTGAGCTTTTGTTTGAGTTTTATATTGTTTATTTAGATAATACTGAAACATCAAAACAGCAAGATTTTGAAGAATTTTCAAGTTGGGCGGTTACGTTAATTCAAGATTTTAATGAAATTGACAGATATCTTATCAATCAGAATGAAATATTTTCGTATTTATTAGATATCGAACGCATTAAACATTGGACTCCAAATGTAAATAACCAATCTAAATTAATTGAAAACCATTTAGATTTTTGGAAATTAATGCCTTTTTATTATCAAAAATTTACAGAACATTTAATAAATAAAAAAGTAGGTTATCAAGGTTTACTATATAGAAAAGCATCAGAAAATTGTTTAGCTTTTGCAAAAAAATCCGAAGATAAAACGTTTGTATTTGCTGGTTTTAATGCGTTGAACGCCTCAGAAGAAAAAATAATCAAATGTTTATTAGAACATAATAAAGCCTCTGTATTTTGGGATATAGATGCGGTTTTTTTAAAAGATGAATTTCATGACGCAGGCTTGTTCTTACGTCGAATTAAAAACTCTTGGAAACATTTTGAAACCCATCCTTTTAATTGGATTACTGATACTTTTTCAAGCGATAAAAATATTGAAGTTATTGGCACGCCAAAGTCTATTGGTCAGGCAAAAATTGCAGGAAAAATTATAGAAAAAATTGTATTTGAAAACAAATCATTAGAAAATACTGCACTTGTTTTAAGTGAAGAAAATATTCTAATACCAATTTTAAATGCATTACCTGTTGAGGTTGAAGATTTAAATATTACGATGGGTTATCCGAGTAAAAATAATCCAGCACAAATATTAATTTACAAATTATTTCAACTGCATTTAAATGCTCAAAATAGAAATAAAAAACAAAGTGTATTTTACTATAAAGAAGTATTAGAAATTTTAAATAATCCATTAATTGTTTCAAGTATTCAAGCGAATGAAGTGGTTAAAATTATAAAAAATTCTAATTTAACCTTTATTACCAGTAATCGACTAAGCGAATTATTTTCTAAATATGATTTATCTAGTAATGAATTAGTGCAACATTTGTTTTTCGATTGGAATGTATCTGTAAATGAAATTTTAGAGAAATTAAAAGCCATTCTAATTTACATTAAAACACATTTAAGTAATCAAAATGAACAAGATAAAGTTACTAAAGCATTTGTGTTTTCAATTTATAATGTCATTTTAAAAATAACAAATTACTTCGAAACGTATAATAAAATTGAAAATTTAGAAATTTTATTTTCTATTTATAAACAAGTTATCGATCAGGCTCAGGTTTCTTTTGAAGGCGAACCACTCAAAGGTCTCCAAATTATGGGAATTTTAGAAAGTCGTGTTTTGGATTTCGAAAATGTAATTATTACTTCGTTAAATGAAGGTAAATTACCTGGCGGAAAATCGAATAACTCCTTTATTCCATACGATGTAAAATTAGAAAAAGGATTGCCAACATATAAAGAACGGGATGCCATCTTTACCTATCATTTTTATCGTTTATTGCAACGGGCTAAAAATATTTATTTACTTTATAATACCCATTCTGAAGGTATTGATGCTGGAGAGAAAAGTCGATTTATTACTCAATTAGAGATTGAGCATTTACCAAATCATAATTTTAAAAAGGTATTTTACAACGCAATTAAACCCGATACAATTTATCAACCAATTGAGGTAATAAAAACACAACCAATTTTAGATCGATTAGAAGAAATTGCAACTATAAAAGGTTTTTCGCCTTCATCATTAACCAATTATTTGCGAAATCCTATTCAGTTTTATTACCAACGAATATTATGCGTTCGCGAAAATGAAGAAGTTGAAGAAAATGTGGCAGCTAATACATTAGGAACCATAATCCACGAAGTATTAGAGAAAATGTATGCTCCTTTTGAAGGCAAAAATATTCAAATTCAAGTTACAGATATTGATGTGATGATTCAAAATATAGAAGCCATTACATTAGAAAAATTTATAGAAGTATATAAAGAAGGAGAAATTAAAAAAGGTAAAAATTTAATTGCTTTCGAAGTAGCTAAAAGAAACATTTATAATTTTTTAATTCAAGAAAAACAACATATTGAAAATGGTGACGAACTATTTATTTTGTCTTTAGAAAAACCGCACGAAACCATATTTGAACATCCTAATTTACCTTATCCGGTTAAAATTTCAGGAAAAGTAGATAGAATTGAATTGCGAAATAACACGATTCGAATCATTGATTACAAAACTGGTAAAGTTGAAGCGAATAAATTAAAAATAAATACGTTTGAAGGATTAACACTCGATTTGGCTAATGATAAAATTATTCAATTATTGTGTTATGCATTAATGTTTCAAACCAATCCTTTAAAAGGAAATTATAATGTGGAAGTCGGAATATTATCATTTAAAAATATGAAAGCTGGATTTTTACCTTTTACATTTGGCAAGGGAAGAGGCATAGTTGGCGAAACAGTAATTACAGCTGAATTTTTAGAAAATTTTAAAGAAGAATTGGTAATTTTAATTCAAGAAATTTTAAATCCTGCGATTTCTTTTAAAGAAGTGATTAAATAATTTTTTTTACAAAAGCGCAAAGTTAATTACGAAGATTTCAAAGGTATTTATATATGTCTCGTTGAAGTTTTGCGAGCCTTGCGAAATTTTTGTGAGCTTTGCGGTTAAGATTTCAAAAATCCAACCATAACTTTTTCCAATTCCGATTGGTTTTCGAGGTGACTCATATGTCCGTCATTGAAAGTAATTAGTTTTACATTTGTGCCTTCAATTTGTTCTAAATTCTCTTCGTAATTTAAAACAGGATCTTTTTTTCCTAAAATTAGTAAAATTGGATAGTTGGCAAAACGTAAAATTACTTCTCGGTCTTTTCGTAATTTCATACCTTCCTGAGCAGCAATAATTCCTTGTAATGGTGTTTGAAGCGCTTCTTCTCGAACCCATTCAATTTGTTCCGAAAGTTTTGTTCTGTTTTCTTCTGAAAATAAATTAGCGATACTCATTCTGACAGCAGCCACATAATTTTGTTTCACGGCTTTTATCGCACGCGTTCTATTTGCAATGCGTTCCTCGTTATCGGCCCGAGATGTCGAATTTAATAACACTAAACCTTTCATAAATTCTGGATATAATTCGGCAAAAGCCAATGCTACATAACCACCCATTGAATGTCCAATGAAAACTGCTTTTCTGATTTTCAATTCGGAAATAACATGATGCACAGCATCCGCCATGTCTTCCATACTATGAATATATCCTAAACAATCCGTTTGCCCGTGACCTAACAAATCAATGCAAACTACACGGTTTTTTTTAGCTAAAACAGGTGCTAAATAGTTCCACATCGTACTATTTTCCAAAAAACCATGTAACAAAACAACCGCATTTCCTTTTCCTTGGTCGGTATAACTGATTTTAGTGTTTTTGAAATTCGTGGTTTTCATAAATACAAATGTAGAATTTAAACGCAAAGAGCGCAAAGTTTTTTCGTAAAGTCCGCAATGTTTTTTGTGTTCAAAAAAAACGGCTCACTTTCGCAAACCGTTTAAACTGAAACCTGAAACCTTAAACTTGAAACAAATCTAACTATTCATTATCGATTCAATTTCATCTGCTTCGATAGGAATATTTTTCATTAAGTTGAAAGGTTCTCCTTTTGATTGAATCACCACATCGTCTTCTAAACGAATTCCAAAACCTTCTGCTGGAATATAAATCCCTGGTTCTACCGTAAAAACCATATTAGCTTGCATTGGTTCATGTAATAATCCGTAATCGTGCGTGTCTAATCCTAAATTATGCGAAGTGCCGTGCATAAAATATTTTTTATATGCTGGCCATTCTGGGTTTTCAGTTTGAACATCTGCTTTCGTGATTAAACCTAAACCTATTAATTCGGAAGTCATGATTTTACCAACTTCTACGTGGTATTGTTTCCAATTTGTACCTGGAATCAACATTTTTGTAGCTTCGTTTTTTACATTTAAAACGGCGTTGTAAACCGCTTTTTGTCTGTCAGAAAATTTTCCAGAAACCGGAATCATACGAGTTAAATCGGAAGAATAATTGGCATATTCTGCACCAACATCTAATAAAATTAAATCGCCAGCGTTACAAATTTGGTTGTTTTCTATATAATGCAACACATTTGCATTGTTTCCTGAAGCTATAATTGGAGTATAAGCAAAACCTTTCGAACGATTACGAAGAAATTCGTGTGCTAATTCGGCTTCAATTTCATACTCGGTTACACCAGGTTTTACGAAATTTAATAATCTTCGAACTCCTTTTTCTGTAATATTACACGCACTTTGAATTAAATCTAACTCAATTTGGTCTTTTACTGAACGTAATCTTTGTAAAATAGGATTTGATTTTTCTACTTTATGCGCAGGATATTCGTTTTTCCACCATTTTATAAAACGGTCTTCTCGAGTTTCTGTTTCTACTGCTGCTCTATAATGTTCATTGGTGTTTATGTACATCGTATCGGCATACATCATCACTTCTTTTAAAACTTTATGAAAATCTTGTAACCAATATACTGATTTGATTCCCGCTACTTCAAAAGCGCGTTCTTTAGTAAGTTTTTCGCCTTCCCAAATGGCAATATGTTCGTTGGTTTCTTTTAAAAAAAGCACTTCTTTTAAATGTTCATATGGCGCATCTGGAAATAATAATAAAATACTTTCTTCCTGATCCACACCAGATAAGTAAAAAATATCGCGATGTTGTGCAAATGGCAATGTACTATCTGCAGAAACAGGATAAATATCATTCGAATTAAAAATAGCAACTCCATTTGGCTTCATTTTCGCCATAAAGTTTTTACGATTTTTAATAAAAAGTTCTCGGTTAATTGGTAAATATTTCATTTTTTTGGAAGTATTAGTAAAGTTTTCAAAATTAATAACTTTCAAACAAATAGTTGTCAAATAATTCTATTAATTTTGAATCAAATAAAATTATATTAAAATGAAAAATCTTGTTTTCTTAGTTTCGTTTTTTAGTACTTTACTTTCTTTTGGTCAAGATACTAATTTTCAATCCGTTGCTTTTCAAAATATTGGACCAACAATAATGAGCGGCAGGGTAGTAGATTTAGCTGTAAATCCTCAAAATCCGACTGAATTTTATGCGGCATATGCTTCTGGAGGTTTGTGGTACACTAACAATAACGGAACCAGTTTTGAACCTGTAATGGATGCTGCGCCAACTCAGAATATAGGTTGTGTTGCTGTGGATTGGAATTCGGGATTAATTTTGGTAGGAACAGGTGAAGTAAATTCTTCTCGTTCTTCTTATGCTGGAATTGGGGTTTTGAAATCTACAGATAAAGGTAAAACGTGGACTAATATTGGTTTGACAGATAGTCATCATATTTCTAAAATTTGGATTAATCCGAAAGATAACAACGAAATTGTCGTAGGTGTTTTAGGGCATTTGTATTCAAAAAGTGAAGAACGAGGGATTTTTAAAACCACAAATGGAGGAAAAAGTTGGGCTAAAACATTATATATTAATGACGAAACAGGAATTGTAGATATTAGTTTTGCACCAAACAATCCAAATATTATGTTCGCATCGGCTTGGGAACGCGAGCGCAAAGCTTATAATTTTAAAGGAAATGGAGTTCATTCTGGTATTTATAAAAGTGAAGATGCTGGTACGACTTGGAAAAAAATTCATGCCAATTCTGGTTTTCCATCAAACAATGGTATTGGTAGAATTGGTTTAACTTCATATAACGAGAATATTGCTTATGCGATCGTAGACAATCAAAATTTGCGACCAAATGCTTCTAACGAAAAGCCGAAAGATGCCAATGCCGCTTTGTTTGAAGTGGAAGTAATTGGTGCAGAAATTTATAAAACCACCGATTCTGGAAAAACGTGGACTAAAACAAATGACAAATTTATTGATGATGCCTTTTATTCTTACGGATATTATTTTGCAGATATTACTGTGGATGAATCTAATGAAAATCGTTTATATATTTCTGCTGTCCCGTTACTATTTTCTAATGATGGAGGAAAATCTTTCGAATCAATCAGTAAAGATAATGTTCATTCTGATCATCACGTTTGTTGGGTGAATCCAAAAAATTCAAATCATCTAATAAATGGAAACGATGGTGGTGTGAATATTACATTTGATAATGGGAAACATTGGATAAAATGCAATAACCAAGCCGTTGGGCAATTTTATTCTGTAAACGTAGATGAAAAAGAAAATTACGAAGTATATGGTGGCTTGCAAGATAATGGTGTTTGGGCGGGTCCAAATAATTATGAACATAATGTAGAATGGTTACAAGACGGAAAATATCCTTACGAATTTTTAAGCGGTGGCGATGGAATGCAAGTTCAAATTGATACGAGAACTAATAATTTGGTTTACACGGGATATCAATTTGGAAATTATACCAAAATAGACAGAATTTCAGGAGAAAGAAAATACATTACGCCTCAGGCAGATAAAAAAGAAGAACCTTACAGGTTTAACTGGCAAGCACCTATTTTGTTGTCTTCTCACAATCAAGATGTTGTTTATTTTGGCGGACAATATGTGTTTCGTTCGATGAATCAAGGCAAAAACTGGGAAAAAATTTCTACCGATTTAACCAATGGAAAAGTGGATGGGAATGTGCCTTTTGGAACTATAACAGCTATAGCTGAAAGTAAATTTAAATTCGGAAAATTAGTTATTGGAACAGATGATGGAAATGTCTATATGACAAAAGATAGCGGCGAAAATTGGATAAAAATATCAACTAATTTGCCACAAGGATTATGGGTGTCTCGTGTGCGATTTTCAACGTTTAAATCCGATAGAATTTATATTACGTTAAACGGATATAGAAATGATAATTTCACTACTTATGCCTATGTTTCGGAAGATTTAGGCACAACTTGGAAATTATTAACAGAGAATTTCAATCAAAATGCTGCTAATGTAATTCTTGAAGATTCTGAAAACGAAAACATTTTATATTTAGGTACAGATACTGGTTTATTTATTTCTATTGATAGAGGAACAACTTGGCAAGATTTTTCAACCGACATTCCAAATGTAGCTGTACACGATTTGGTCATTCAAAAAAGAGAAAAAGATTTAATTGTAGCCACTCACGGTCGTTCATTGTATAAAGTAAATCTTTCGAACATTCAACAAATTAATGAGAAAACACAGACAAACGGCATAGCATTATTTCCTGTAAAGAATATTTCTTATTCTAAAAATTGGGGGAATAAGCGTTCTGCTTGGGGCACCGAAAACACACCAAATGTATTAATTTGGTATTATGTAAAAGAACTTTCAAATACGGTTTTAACGATAAAAAATAAATATGGAATTGTAGTTTTTAATCGTCAAAATAAAGCAGATAAAGGAATGCTTAAAGTAGATTTTGATTTAAGTATTGATGAAAAAATAAAAACCGCAGTAGAAAAGAAGGATAGTAAAATAAAAATCAATCAATCTGGAAATAAAAAATATTATTTACCTGCGGGAAAATATACAATTGAATTAGAAAATAACGGAAAGAAGGAAACGCAAAATTTAGATATAACAGAAAAAAATCAAATGAGATAGAATTTGTTTGTAAACTCAACACTTAATATGTTGATATTCAACAAATGTTAAACTCATTTAAAATGATTATAAATTAACTTTCAAAGGTTGTAAGTCTTACTTATAACCTTTATTTTTGCTAACATTAAAATATTCAAATTAACATTAACTATAATTATGGCAAAATCAGCATTTTTAAAGTCATCTATTGCAAAAAAATATTGGATGGCACTTACGGGATTGTTCTTGTGCTTGTTTTTAGTTGGGCATTTATTAGGTAACTTACAATTGTTAGCTGGCGACACTATTGAAGCGGCGTTACAATTTAATAAGTACGCATTATTTATGACTACTAACCCAGCAGTAAAATTACTTTCTTATTTAACGTACATTTCTATTATTTTCCACGCTATCGATGGGATTTATTTAGCAATTCAAAACCAAAAAGCTCGTCCAGTTGCTTACGCGATGAGTAATCCTTCTAAAAATAGTAGTTTTTCTTCAAGAAATATGGCGGTTTTAGGAACTATTATTTTGGTTTTTATCTCTACACACATGATTAATTTTTGGGCTAAAATGCATTTTGATGCTAGTATGCCTTTAGTTACAAAAACACAAGGAAATCAAGGTCAATCACAATCTATGCTTATTGGAACACCAGATTCTAAAATTCAGACGATTCCTTTGCCTCCTGGTGGCTCTTTAAAAACATTAGTAGAACAAAATAACAATCAACCTGGGAATACTACTAAATTAGTTATCGAAGGTTCAAATATTGTTAAAGACGCTAAAACAGGTGAAGTTTTATTTATTGGTTTCAAAGATTTACACAAATTAACCTATGCTTTCTTTAAAAGTAATGGAAAATTATTCAATTTAATTCCAAACGAAGGGTTGTTTTTCGTTGTATTTTATGTATTATCTATGATGGCATTAGGTTTCCATTTATGGCATGGTTTTCAAAGTGCTTTCCAATCTTTAGGAGCAAATGGTAAATTTACACCAGCTATTAAATCAATTGGAAAAGCATTTTCTGTTGTAGTTGCGTTTTTATTTGCAATTATTCCAATTTACATTCACTTTTTTACAAAATAAAAACATATGGCATTAGATTCTAAAATTCCTCAAGGTCATATTTCAGAAAAATGGACCAACCATAAGAACAATCTTAAATTGGTGGCTCCAAACAATAGACCAAAAATTGATGTAATCGTAGTAGGAACAGGTTTAGCAGGTGCTTCGGCTGCTGCTTCATTTGGAGAAATGGGTTACAACGTAAAAGCATTTTGCTTTCAAGATTCACCTCGTAGAGCACACTCAATTGCGGCTCAAGGAGGAATAAACGCTGCGAAAAACTATCAAAATGATGGTGACAGTACTTACAGATTATTTTATGATACTATTAAAGGTGGTGACTACCGTGCGCGTGAAGCAAACGTACACCGTTTAGCAGAAGTATCTTCAAATATTATCGACCAATGTGTGGCACAAGGCGTTCCTTTTGCTAGAGATTATGGTGGATTATTAGATAACCGTTCGTTTGGTGGAACACAAGTACAACGTACTTTTTATGCCGCTGGACAAACAGGTCAACAATTATTATTAGGAGCATATTCTGCATTATCTAGACAAATTGGTTTAGGAAATGTAAAAATGTATAACCGTCACGAAATGCTTGACATTGTAAAAGTTGATGGTAAAGCTCGAGGAATTATTGCTCGTAATTTAATTACTGGTGAGTTAGAACGTCATTCAGCTCATGCTGTTATTATTGCATCGGGTGGATATGGGAATGTATATTTCTTATCTACAAATGCAATGGGAAGTAACGTTACAGCTTCTTGGAAAGTACACAAAAAAGGAGCACATTTTGCGAATCCATGTTTTGTACAAATTCACCCAACATGTATTCCAGTTCATGGAACCAATCAAGCCAAATTAACGTTAATGTCAGAATCGTTACGTAACTCTGGTCGTATTTGGGTTCCTGCTAAAAAAGAAGATGCTGAAGCAATAAGAGCGGGTAAATTAAAACCAACTCAAATTGCGGAATCAGATAGAGATTATTTCTTAGAAAGAAAATACCCTGCTTTTGGAAACTTAGTACCTCGTGATGTAGCGTCTCGTGCAGCGAAAGATGTTTGTGATGCTGGTCACGGAATTGAATCAAACGATACGAATGAAGGTGTTTATTTAGATTTTGCTTCAGAGATTATCACAAAAGGAAAACAGGCTGCGTTTACGCAAGGAGATCATAATCCATCTGATGATAAAATTCAAGAATTAGGAAAAAAATGGGTAGAATCTAAGTATGGTAACCTTTTCACGATGTATGAAAAAATTACAGATGAAAATCCATATGAAACTCCAATGAAAATTTATCCAGCAGTTCACTATACAATGGGTGGTGTTTGGGTTGATTATAATTTAATGTCATCTATTCCAGGATGTTTCGTAGCTGGTGAAGCCAATTTCTCAGACCACGGAGCTAATAGATTAGGAGCTTCTGCATTAATGCAAGGTTTAGCAGATGGTTATTTCGTATTGCCTTACACGGTTTCTAACTATTTAGCAGACGAAATTAGAACAGGTAAAATTGCTACAGACACCCCAGAATTTATGGAAGCTGAAAATGCAGTTCGTCAGTCTATTGAGCAATTAATTAACAATAACGGAACAAAATCTGTTGACTATTTCCACAAAAAATTAGGACTAATTATGTGGAATAAAGTAGGAATGGCACGAAACGAGAAAGGATTAACAGAAGCAATTGAAGAAATTGGACAATTAAGAGAAGATTTCTATGCAGATGTTAGAGTTCCAGGTGCAGCAAACGAATTGAACCAAGAATTAGAAAAAGCACTTCGTGTAGCTGATTTTATTGAATTGGGACAATTAATGGCAAAAGATGCTTTATTACGTAAAGAATCTTGTGGTGGACATTTCCGTGAAGAATATCAAGATGCTGAAGGAGAAACACTTCGTGATGATGAAAATTTCGCTTATGTTGCAGCTTGGGAATATAATGGAAGCGATGCAAGTAAATCAGTACTTCATAAAGAAGAATTGAAATATGAGTTTATCAAAATTGCAGCTAGAAACTATAAATAAGATATTATGAGTGCTAAAAAAAATATAAATATCAACCTTAAAATTTGGCGTCAAAAAAACGCTGGAACTAAAGGTAAAATGGAAACATATAAATTAGATAATGTTTCTACTGACAGTTCTTTCTTAGAAATGTTAGACCAATTAAATGAGCAATTAATCAATAACCAACAAGAGCCAGTAGCCTTTGACCACGATTGTCGTGAAGGAATTTGCGGAATGTGTTCGTTATATATTAATGGTCGTGCACACGGTCCAGATACAGGAACAACTACGTGTCAGTTACACATGCGTAAATTTAAAGATGGCGAAACTATTTTTATTGAACCATGGAGAAGTAAAGCGTTCCCAGTTGTAAAAGACTTAATGGTAGATAGAAGTGCTTTTGACAGAATTCAACAAGCAGGTGGATTCGTATCTGTAAATACTTCAGGTCGTACTATAGATGCTAATGCAACTCCAATTAACAAACAAGATGCAGACAAAGCTTTTGAAGCAGCAGCTTGTATTGGATGTGGTGCTTGTGTGGCGACTTGTAAAAACGGTTCGGCAATGTTATTTGTTGGAGCAAAAGTTTCTCAATATGCATTATTACCACAAGGAAAAGTAGAAGCTACAGAGAGAGTATTAAATATGGTTCGTCAAATGGACGAAGAAGGTTTCGGAAATTGTACCAATACAGGAGCATGTGAAGTGGAATGTCCGAAAGGAATTTCTTTAGAAAACATCGCTCGTATGAATAGAGAATATTTAAAAGCAAGTGTGCTTTAATTAGAACACAACTTTTTTAAAATAAAAAACGCATTCAAATTGAATGCGTTTTTTTATACTATTTTAACTCCAATTCCTGATCTACATCCCAATTGGCTCTTACGTCAATTAAACCGGGAAAATAAATCATTTCTTCGGGTTGTAATTTGGTTTTGAAATTTCCTGAATCCCAAATTCTATTTTTGTTGTCATCGTAAAACATACGTACTTGATAGTTGCTTGGCTGAATAGCTTCAAAATATAATTCAGTTTCTTTAGTACAGTATTTTTGGCTAACGATATCTCCTGAAGTATTTAAAATTTGTACCATATACGGAAATCTATTGATGTTTTTCAATCGCAATTTTAAATTCCCAAAATCGCTTATCGCACCTTTGTCAAAGGTAAATTTTAAACTATCAGACTTGGTTTCGTATTCATCTTCTATGGCACCTGGCAGTAACTCGAGTTCGTATTTTTCGTTTTCTTCTTGTTTAAAATCAAAAGAAATCAATTGTTCAAAATCATTAATTTCTGTTGTGAAGGAGACTGAAGTACTATCTTTTTTTCTCAGAAATATTTTCTCAGCATTTATTTTTTTAATTGGCGTAGTGGTTTCTAAACTAAGTTTTTCGTTAAATTGGAATTTTTTATTAGCAAAAAGCGTCACTTTTAGTGAATCTGCTTCTTTTAGCTTTTTTAATTTCACTACATAATTTTTCAAATAGTTATCAGATTTCACAAGTATTTGTATAGAATCTTTAGCTTCTTTAGGCATAAAAACTTGTAAAGTATCCGATTTTTTATTCGCTGATTTTGCAAATCGTAAAGGTGTTTCAATGTTATTTTTTTTATAAAATAGTTTCACATTGTTAGCATTGCCTTCGTAACCTAAAAACAATTTGTTATTACTTTCCAGTGTGGGCGAATAGGTTTTGATTTCGTTTTTCTCTGCAAATAATTTTAAAGTATAACTACTATCTGAAGGAATTTTTATTTTTTCCTTTTTAAAGGCAATTTTTTCCGTTTTAGCCTGATAATTGTAATTGTTGTTTTTGTCTTTTAAAGCCACTAAATAATAGTTACCTACTTTTATGTTTTCAATAGTAAACTTTGTGTTTTTTTCTAACGTATTGGTAATATAAACAGGTTTGTTTTTGTAGACCAATGAATCATTATACGTTTCAGCGTCATATAACATCACGGTTACAAATTCATCTGTTTCTTTTTCAAATGCATCTACAATTTCTCCAGAAACCTTTAAAGAATCAACAAATGCTCCAGTTGAAAACACATATTTAAATTGCGAATACGGGATGCCTTCGTTATAATCTGTAATACTTTGGCCAAAATTAAAACTATAGGTAGTATTCGGTTTTAAATCTTCATTTAAAGTAATTGAAATGAATTTACTTGCACTTCCTTGTGGCACAATTGTTGGATTTTTTGCCATAGGTGGCGATACAATCAATTGTTTGTTAATGTCTTTTACTTTTATGTATTCGCTAAAATCAATTTTAATAGTTTTCCCAGAAAAATTGGTTTCATAATTTTTCGGTATACTTTTTACAATAACGGGTGCTATACTATCCTTTGGGCCACCAGAAACCATACCTCTTTTGGCACAACTGATAAATACAAGAGAAATTATAGTAAGAAGTAATATGATTTTTTTCATTAATTATGTCTCTATTTAATCTTGCAAAGTAACAATTATATTCACTTGCATCATAATATTTAAATAAATTTTATGATTGTGTATACGCCATTGTTACGATGCTAATTCTGGTGTTTTTAATTTTTAATATTTCTTTAGCACACACTTCAATAGTTGCGCCAGTAGTAAAAATATCATCTACAAGTAGAATGTGTTTTCCTTCAATTATATGAGCGTTTTCAATTGAAAATACATTTTTATTGGTTTCTAACCGATTTTCTTTTGATTTTTGAATTTGTGATTTTAAGTTAATTGATTTTACTAAAACATCATCAATTATAGGAATAGCTAAGTTTTTCTCTAATGCTTCACAAAAAGTAGTAACTTGATTGTATCCTCTTTCGTGAAGACGTTTTTTATGTAAGGGCACAGGAATTATTACATCAATAGAATTAAAAACAGGTAAATCTAATACGTTTTTTGAAAAAATATTTCCTAAAAAAGTGCCGATTTCTTGTTGATTTTTATATTTTAAATTGTGCATTAATTGTTGCGCAATCCCTTTTTTTCTAAAATATAATAACGAAGCACCAAATTCAAAAGGCACTATGCCATAAAAAGCCCTATGCATTTCATGATCCTTTAAATTATGATGATGAGTAAGTGGCAAATGATGCATGCAAGTGGTGCAAATAATTTTTTCATTTTTCAAAAGTAATTTCGAACAGCCATTACAAAACGCAGGAAATACCACGTTTAACAGATTTTTATGTATTTGGTCGAAAAATTTTATCATATTAAAACAT
>NZ_JBEIET010000049.1:0-14708 GCF_040382755.1 Flavobacterium sp. | reverse complement strand
TTCTAACTGTTTTACGAGTTGATTTCTAAGCCCTTGATGTTTGTTTGTATCTTTCAATTTTTGAAGTAAATTATTGATGTAAAATTAGATGGAATTTTCCCAAAAAACAAGAAAATTAAACACCAAAATCTAAAACCAAAATTAAAATCTGAAAATTAAATTGTTAAGAAAAAATTTAATTCTGAATATGTTGGAATTTGGAATTTTAAAATCTTGTAAATTCTTATTTTATTACTATTTTTGATAAAATTTATTTTTATGCTAAAAGTCGGAGTTTTAGGTGCTGGTCACTTAGGAAAAATACATTTACGATTATTAAATCAGTCAGAAAAATACGAACTAGTTGGTTTTTTTGATCCTTTTGAGGAAAATTCAAATAAAGTTGCTGCCGAGTTCGGTTATAAAAAATTTGATTCTATTGAAAGTTTAATTGCCGCAGTTGATGTAGTAGATATTGTTACTCCAACGATTCAACATTTCGAATGTGCCAAAATGGTTATCGAAGCTGGAAAACATATTTTTATAGAAAAACCAATCGCTACAACAGTTTCTGAAGCAGAAGAAATTGTGGCTTTGGCAAATAAATATAACGTTAAAGGTCAAGTTGGACACGTGGAACGTTTCAATCCAGCTTTTACTGCTGTTAAAGATATGATTGATAAACCTATGTTTATTGAAACGCATCGTTTGGCAGAATTTAATCCACGTGGGACAGATGTTCCTGTGGTTTTGGATTTAATGATTCACGATATTGATGCGATTTTAAGCGTAGTAAAATCAAAAGTTAAAACGGTTAATGCCAGTAGCGTTGCCGTAATTTCTGATTCTCCAGACATTACCAATGCGCGTTTAGAGTTTGAAAACGGTTGTGTGGCAAACATTACAGCGAGTAGAATTTCGATGAAAAATATGCGTAAATCACGTTTCTTTCAAAAAGACGCTTACATTTCTGTAGATTATTTAGATAAAATTTGCGAAGTCGTTCGTATGCAAGATGCACCAGAAACACCAGGTGATTTTGATATGATTTTACAAAATGCGGAAGGTGTGAAAAAACAAATTTATTTCGATAACCCAAACGTAAACCCAAACAATGCCATTTTAGACGAATTGGAATCATTTGCAGATGCTATAAATAACAACACCACTCCAATTGTAACTTTAGAAGATGGAACAGAAGCGTTAAGAGTGGCATATATGATTATAGATTCTATGGGAAAATAAGCCCCCTAACCCCCGAAGGGGGAATTAAAACCGAGTAAAATCAACTATTTGATAAAACTCAATTTAGAAATAGTAAATGACAAAAAAAATATATAATTAAATTTATAAACCCTACTTACCCCTAGTAGGAATTTCCCCCTTGGGGGTTTAGGGGGCTACTATGAAACAAATAGCCGTAATAGGATCAGGAACAATGGGCAACGGAATTGCTCATACATTTGCACAAGCAGGATTTACCGTAAAATTAATTGATATTTCTGAAAAATCATTAGAAAAAGGAATGGCAACTATTGCCGCTAACTTAGACAGAATGGTTACTAAAGGAAGTATCACAGAAGAAGACAAACACAAAACCATTTCAAATATTATCACTTATACGGATATTAAAGATGGCGTTGTAGGTTGCGATTTGGTTGTGGAAGCTGCAACAGAAAATGTAACGCTAAAAATGAATATCTTTAAGCAATTAAGTGATATTTGCGACCATAATGTAATTTTAGCAAGTAACACATCTTCTATTTCTATTACTCAAATTGGCGCTCAAGTAGTTCATCCAGAACGAGTTATCGGAATGCACTTTATGAATCCAGTGCCGATTATGAAATTAATTGAAATCATTCGTGGCTATTCTACTTCTGATGAAGTGACTAAAATTATTATGGATTTATCGGTAAAATTAGGTAAAACTCCAACCGAGGTAAATGATTATCCAGGTTTCGTTGCCAACAGAATTTTGATGCCAATGATTAACGAATCTATTGAAACGTTATATAACGGTGTGGCAGGTGTGTCTGAAATTGATACTGTGATGAAATTAGGAATGGCGCATCCAATGGGACCGTTGCAATTAGCAGATTTTATTGGTCTTGACGTTTGTTTATCAATCTTAAACGTAATGTATGATGGATTTAAAAACCCTAAATATGCACCTTGTCCGTTATTAGTAAATATGGTAATGGCAGGGAAATTAGGTGTAAAATCTGGTGAAGGATTCTATGATTATTCAGAAAGTAAAAAAGCAGAGAAAGTTTCAAAACAATTTTCTAAATAAAGTGAAAAGTTCCTGCAAGGTTTTAAAAACCTTGTAGGTATTTAACAATTTAACCTTGTAGTTACAAAACCTACAAGGTTTTAAAAACCTGCAGGTTAATGGCAAAAATAATCCCTTTTAAAGCAGTTCGTCCATCGGCAGATAAAGTCGCATTGGTAACTTGCAGAACCTATGAAGATTATAGTTCTGCTGAGCTTGCGGCTTGGTTAAGTTTTAATCCGTATTCGTTTTTGCACGTAATTCATCCTGCGTATGCGAATACTCAAAAGATTACTTTAGACAAGCGTTTTAAAGGTGTTTTGCATAAATATCAGGATTTTAAAAACGAAACTATTTTAATTTCCGAAGAACAACCCGTTTTTTATTTGTATGAAATACAAACTAAAAGTCAAACTTTTACTGGAATTATTGCAGGAACTTCTGTAGAAGAATATCAGAAAAATCAGATTAAAAAACACGAAGATACGTTACAATATCGCGTAGAATTATTTAAAGATTATTTGCATCAAACGGGTTTTAATACCGAACCTGTTTTGATTACCTATCCAGATTCTGTTGAAATAAATACGTTTATTGCTTTACGAAAAAAGAGCGAACCCATTTATGCTTTTGCCACTCCAAATAAGGAAAAACACACGTTGTGGAAGATTGAAACACAATCAGAAATAGATTGGTTGCAAGAGCATTTTGAAAACATTCCGAATTTATATATCGCAGACGGACATCACCGTTCGGCTTCTGCTGAATTATTGTTTGAACAAGACAAACATTTAGGCAATAAAAATCTAAATTATTTTATGAGTTTTCTAATTGCCGAAAGTAACGTGAAAATTTATGAATTTAATAGAATCATTCGCGATTTAAATGGTTTATCAAAAAATGATTTCATAACTAAATTATCGGATAATTTTATCATTAAACTAAAAGATCAAGAATTGTGGAAGCCACAAAATAAATTTGAATTTGGAATGTATTTAGATGGCAGTTTTTATGCGTTGTTTTATAAACAATCTCAAAAAGCGACTTCTGTTTTAGAAAATTTAGATGCACAAATTTTATACAATACGGTTTTACATCCCTTATTAGGAATTGAAGATTTGCGTAACGACGAACGCATTGATTATATTCCAGGAAAACAAAGCGTTTCTGTAATTAAAGATTTAATAGATGAAGGCGAATATGAAGTGGGCTTTATGCTCTACCCTACCAATATGTCTGAAATTAAAACCATTGCCGACAACAATTTAATTATGCCTCCTAAATCAACCTACATTGAACCAAAGTTTAGAAGTGGTTTGGTGGTGTACGAATTATAATTTACGATTTTGGATTTTGGATTTACGAAGTTTAACCATGAGCTTTTAAAGCTGAATGAATCTTATAAAAATTAACTATGAAAAAAAACATACTAATATTAATACTATTTATTTCATTTTCAAGCTATGGTAAAATTGAAACTGATACAATAAACAATTGGCAACTATATAAAGATAATAAAATAATTTTTAAAAGTAACGAGGTTGAAAATGATAATCAGACAATACTAATAAAAGGCGATGATAATTTTAAATTACTAAAATTTGATATGTTTTATGATTTTTTTGGAGATAAAACATTAAAAAGAATGGAATTCATAGTAGATGATAAAATTGTACAAACATTTTCAGTTGAAAATCCTGCAAGAAATTCATTTATATTTTACAAAAATGAACTTTCTGAATTAATTAGCAAACACAGTAATAAAATAATTCATTTAAAATATTATGATAAAATATATCCAAACGGAATTTTTGTATGTAATATTAAATTTATAAAATAATGTCAATAACTAAAAACCTCAATAAAATAAAAGCTCAACTTCCAGCTCACGTGACTTTGGTTGCGGTTTCAAAAACAAAACCTGTTTCCGATTTGATGGAAGCCTACAATGCTGGTCAGCGTATTTTTGGAGAAAACAAAATCCAAGAAATGACTGATAAATGGGAACAAATGCCAAAAGATATCGAATGGCATATGATTGGCCACGTACAAACCAATAAAGTCAAATTTATGGCGGAGTACGTAAGTTTGATTCACGGGGTAGATAGTTTAAAATTATTGCAAGAAATAAACAAACAAGCCAAAAAACACAATAGAGTCATTGATTGTTTATTACAAATTCATATTGCCGAAGAAGAAACCAAATTTGGATTAGATGAAGAAGAACTAAATCAGGTGCTGAAGCAAGTTCAGAAAGACAAAAGCGAATTTGAAAACATCAGAATCGTAGGTTTAATGGGAATGGCAACCTTCACTGAAAACACAACTCAAATTGAAAAAGAATTCAACCATTTAAAATCGATATTTGATAAATTAAGTAAAATTCCATTTACCCATAACCTAAAACCCAACATCCTATCAATGGGTATGTCTGGCGATTATCAACTTGCAATTTCGTGCGGTAGTACAATGGTACGAATTGGAAGTAGTATCTTTGGCACAAGAAATTAAAAAAATGAAAAAATCCAAAAAATCAAAATATATCATTTTGATCCTTTTAATTTTTTGGATTATTTAGATAAAAAATGTACACAATAATCGACATAGAAACCACGGGCGGACAATACAACGAAGAAGGTATTACGGAAATTGCCATTTATAAATTTGATGGTCACGAAGTGGTAGACCAGTTTATTAGTTTGGTGAATCCTGAAAAACCAATTCAGCCTTTTGTGGTAAAATTAACGGGTATAAACAGTGCTATGCTTCGAAGTGCACCAAAGTTTTACGAAGTGGCAAAACGAATTATTGAAATAACTGAAGGCTCGATTGTAGTAGCTCATAACGCAAGTTTCGATTACAGAATTTTACAAATGGAATTTAGACGTTTGGGTTTTGATTTTAAAAAACCAACACTTTGCACTGTAGAATTAGCAAAAAAAATCATTCCAGATTTACCTTCTTATAGTTTAGGAAAATTAGTGCGTTCATTAGGAATTCCAATGGCAGACAGACACAGAGCAAGTGGAGATGCAATGGCAACTGTGAAGTTATTCAAGATGCTTTTAGCAAAAGATTTGACTAAAGAAATTGTAAAAAGTTATATAAAAACCGAAATAAAAGCAGGATTATCACCTAAATTACTTGATATATTAGAAAAATTACCTTCAAAAACTGGAATATACTATATTCATAATGAAAAAGGCGATTTAATTTACATTGGAAAAAGTAAAAACATTAAAAAAAGAGTAAATCAACATTTTACAGGCGTAAATTCTAAAAGTAAAAAAATTCAACGCGATGTATACACAGTTACTTGCGAGGAAACAGGAAGCGAATTAATTGCATTATTGAAAGAATCGGAAGAAATTAAAATCAATAAACCAATATATAATAGAGCACAACGCAAAAGTATATTTAATTTTGCTATGTATTCGCATATAAATAAGGAAGGTTATTTGGCAATAACTATTGAAAAAGCGGATGGAAGAAAAAAAGAAATTACCTCGTTTGTAAGCTTACAAGAAGGAAAAAACTTTCTTTTTAAATTAACATCTGAAAATCAATTATGTCAGAAAATTAACGGACTTTACGATACAAAATCGGCTTGTTTTCAATATAAAATAAAAGAATGTAATGGCGCTTGCATACAGCTTGAAAGTCCTGAAACATATAACTCTCGTGCTGAAGATTGTATTAATAATTTACAATTTGAAAACAACAATATGGTTGTTGTCGACAAAGGCCGAGGAATTGAAGAACGAAGTGCCGTTTTAATTGAAAATGGTGTTTATAAAGGATACTGTTTTTTCGATTTAAACTATCAAATTACGAATGTTGAGATATTAAAAAACATCATTATTCCGATGCAAAATAATAGAGATACAACGTCCATCATAAAAAATCATATTAGAAAAAATAGAGTAATGCGAATTTTAAAATTTTAGTTTTATTAAAAATAATATGGACAATACCATTGATGCAAAGGAAGAAGATTATTTATACATTCATAAATCTCAAATTGAAAATTCTGGAAATGGATTATTTACAGCAATAGAAATTTATAAGGAAGAAATAATTTCCATTTTTAAAGGTAAAATAATAACAACCAACGAAGCAGAATCTATTGTAAAACTAAATGAAGACAAGTATTTTATTAATTTACTTGATGGCACAATTTTAGACTCAAATACTGTAGATTGTTTTGCGAAATACGCAAATGATTCCAATGGTTTTATAAAATCTAAGTATAAAAATAATTCAAAGATTACATTAGATGAATCTAACAACGTTTGTTTGATTGCTACAAAAAACATCAAATCTAATGAAGAAATTTTTTGCAGTTATGGTAAAAGATATTGGAAAAAACACGGCTAACCTAACCAACCTTCTCTATCTAAACTTCTATACTGAATAGCTTCTGCAATATGATGTGAAAATATATTTTCTGAATTTTCCAAATCGGCAATGGTTCGGGAAACCTTTAAAATCCTATCATATGCTCGTGCTGATAAATTTAATCGTTCCATAGCTGTTTTTAATAATTGTAGAGAAACATCATCTAAAGCACAATATTCACGAATTAATTTACTACTCATTTGTGCATTATAATGAATGTGATTGTAGTTTTCGAAACGTTGTGTTTGAATATTTCTTGCCTCTGTAACCCGTTTTCTAATTTCAACACTACTTTCTGCTTTGCGAGTTTCCGATAATTTTTCAAATGGTACAGGTGTTACTTCAATATGAATATCAATTCTATCTAAAAGAGGTCCTGAAATTTTACTTAAATAGCGTTGCATTTCCATTTGTGAAGTACCATTTGAATTTTTCGAATCGTTAAAAAAACCACTCGGACTTGGATTCATACTGGCTACTAACATAAATGAAGAAGGATAAGTTATCGTAAATTTTGCTCGTGCGATTGTTACTTCTCTATCTTCTAATGGTTGGCGCATCACTTCTAAAACTTCACGTTTAAACTCAGGTAATTCATCTAAAAACAACACGCCATTATGCGCCAAAGAAATTTCTCCTGGTTGCGGATAACTACCTCCTCCTACCAAACTGACAGAACTTGCCGTGTGATGTGGTGCTCGAAAAGGACGTTGCGTTAATAATCCTGCATCTTTTATTCTACCTGTAACAGAATGAATTTTGGTAGTTTCTAATGCTTCTTGCATACTCATTGGAGGCAAAATGCTTGGCAAACGTTTGGCTAACATCGTTTTACCCGCACCTGGAGGACCGATTAAAATAATGTTATGACCGCCTGCTGCTGCAATTTCCATACATCTTTTTATAGACTCCTGACCTTTTACGTCTGCAAAATCGAATTCTGGATATTCAAGGTTTTTAGAAAATTCTTCTTTTGTATCAATTATGGTCGGAATTAAAGATTCTTTACCTTCAAAAAAATTAATGACTTGTAATACATTATCGACACCATAAACATCTAAACCTTCTACAATTGCGGCTTCTTTAACATTTTGATTGGGAAGGATAATTCCTGTAAAACCTTCTTCTTTTGCTTTAATGGCTATAGATAATGCTCCGCGAATTGGTTGTAAACCACCATCTAAAGACATTTCGCCCATAATAATATACTTTCCTACTTCTTCGGCGTTTATTTGACCAGAAGCAGCTAAAATACCAATAGCTAACGTTAAATCATATGCAGAACCTTCTTTCCTTAAATCGGCAGGCGCCATATTTATGGTGATTTTTTTTCCGGGAAGGTTGTAATTGTTGTTTTTTAGAGCGGCAGCAATACGATAACTGCTTTCTTTAATAGCAGAATCTGGTAAACCTACTAAATGGTATCCTATTCCTTTATCGATATTTACTTCTACAGTAATGGTGGTGGCATCTACACCGAAAACGGCGCTTCCGAAGACTTTTACTAACATGGCGTGTACTTTTAAAAATTGGCTTATATAAATACAAATGTAGAAAAGTTTTTGAAATAAAAAAACCTGAACAAAAAAATCATTCAGGTTTATATAGATTTTTTAATTTCTACTTTTTATTAGCCAAGGCAATCCCATTTTCTAACCATTTTTTATATTCTTCAATATTGGTATTAAATGCCATTGGAGTTACACCTTCTAAATCATTACCTTCATTATCAATAATAACATATAAGGGTTGTGAATTACTTTTATATCTTGAAATTTGTAAATCTGTCCATTTGTTTCCAATTGTAATTACTTGTTTACCCGTTGTTTTAGAAACGTATTGTTTTTCTTTAGGTAAATCAATTTTTCTATCACAATATAAAGAAACTAAAACCACATCATTTTTTAAGATGGATAATATGTTTTTGTCAGACCAAACATTGTCTTCCATTTTTCTACAATTCGCACAGGCATCACCTGTAAAATCTAACAATACTGGTTTGCCTACTTGCTTCGCGTATGCTAATCCGTATTCATAGTCTTCAAAAGCGATAATTCCGTGTGGTCCATTGTGCGCGTGTTCTGGTAATTCAACCGTACTCGAATTCCCATTTCCAAATCCTGATGCACTTTCTGCATAATTAATTGGAGGTGTTAATCCGCTCAATATTTTTAATGGAGCGCCCCATAATCCTGGAATCATATAGAAAGTAAAAGTGGAAACGATAATTGCCATCATCAAACGGCCTACTCCTATTTTATCCGCTTTTTCATAATCGTGAGGTAACATATATTTTCCAAATAAATATAACGCCCAAGCAGCAAATACAGCAATCCATATCGCAATAAACAACTCTCTTTCTAACCAATGTTTTTGTAATACCAAATCGGCATTAGATAAAAACTTAAAGGCAAAAGCCAATTCTAAAAACCCTAAAGAAACTTTAACTGTATTTAACCAACCACCCGATTTTGGCATTGAATTTAACCAACCTGGGAACATAGCAAATAACATAAATGGTAAGGCTATGGCAATAGAGAAACCTAACATTCCAATAATTGGCGCTAAACCGCCTTTAGAAGCTGATTCTACAAGTAATGTACCTACAATTGGACCCGTACAAGAAAAAGAAACTACGGCTAAAGCCAATGCCATAAAAAAGATACCAACAATTCCACCTTTATCAGCTTTTGAATCAATTTTTGTAGCCCAAGAACTTGGTAAAACTATTTCGAATGCGCCTAAAAATGAAAGTGCAAAAATCACTAATAAAGCAAAGAAAATTAAATTAAACGTAACACTTGTTGATAATTCATTCAATGCTTCTGCACCAAAAATTCCTGTAATTAATGAACCTAACAAGACATAAATAGCAATAATCGCTAAGCCGTATATGATGGCATTTCTAATACCTTCAGCTTTTGTTTTACTTTGTTTCGTAAAAAAGCTTACAGTCATCGGAATCATTGGGAAAATACAAGGCATCAAAAGCGCTGCAAAACCACCTAAAAAGGCTAAAAAGAAAATAGTCCATAAACTTTTTTCTTCTTTATTTGGTGTAGCGTTATTTGAATTTTTTACTGGTGCAACAGTTTGCTTTGTGGTATCCGTTTCAGTTGTTGCAACAGAATCTATTGGTTTTGAAAGCGAACAAATTGCTATTTCTGAGGTGGCTTCAGTTTCCTTAAGATCTGGTAAATTAAAAACTAAATTCCCTTCAGTTTGCACACATTTTCCATCAATACACGCTTGACCATCTGCCAAAAGAGAAATTGTTTTTAATTTGGGATTTAGTATTTTAATTCTTTGTGTAAATTTTGCTGAAGTTTGAAAGTAATATTCTTCTATTTCAAATATTTCGTTAAACGATTTTTTATATTTTCCTTCTTTAGTTTTTCCTATTAATTGGTAATTTCCTTTTTGATTTTTATACGTGAAAACCAACGGTAACGCACCACCATCAGGCGTAAATTGCGAATACAAATGCCAATTATTTTCAATACTTGCTGAGATAATTAAATCTACTTCAGTATCAGAAACTTTCACAACACTTGAACTCCATTTTACTGGTTCTACAATTTGTGCTGTACCCATAAAGGTAAGAAACAGGGCGAATAAACTAACTATTTTTTTCATTGTTATATGTAATTTGTATTATATTTTGATTGGTGTTATCTGGTTTAAATCGTTCGTCAGCTCTATGTCCAATTATCCAAACAATTTGATTATTGCTTTCTAATATCCAAGTAGCTTCTTTTTGAAATTGTGAAAATTTTTCATCTTTAAAATACTTGCTAACTTTCTTTTTACCTTGCATTCCTGCTGGATAAAAGAAATCGCCTTCATTCCATTTTCTTATAATTAAAGGAAATTGTAACTTCGATTCTTCCACAAATATAATGTTCTTGTTTTGATTTGAAATGTTACTTATGTTACAAAAACTGAAATTTAACGGAAAATTAGTACTTTCAGTTACAGAATTAATAACAATAGTTTCAAAATCTATCATTCTTTTTTGAGAAAGAAGTAAATAATCTCTATCTTTTAATAAAATATAATTTTCAGATTCGATACGTTTTCCTGTTTGCGATTGTACTAAATCATAGACATCATTCCAAGCCGTAAACTCATATTTATGAAGCCATTGGTATAAATACGCTTTATAATTTTTATATTTAAGTAAAGCTGAAATATTAATTTTAATTTGTTGGTTTTCCTCTGAAACTACTTTTTCATATACCAGTTTCACAGCATCGTCAACTAAAGTTTTTTGTTGATTGAGATGCATTAAGGTATTTTGAAACGAAGATAAAAAAGAATCGTTTATTTCTTTAAAAACGGGTACAATATGATGTCGAATTTTGTTTCTTACATATTTATCCGAAGCATTACTGCTGTCTTCTCGCCATAATAATTGGTTTTCAGATGCGTAATTTTCAATTTCTTTACGTGAAAAAGGCAACATTGGTCGGATAATATTTTCGTTTTGCGATGGAATTCCTGTTAAACCTTCTAAACCTGTACCGCGAGAAATATGAATTAAAAATGTTTCCACATCGTCATCAGCGTGATGCGCAGTAATAATATAATCGAATTTTTCCTGGACTAAAATTTCATTAAACCAATCATACCTTAGATTTCTTGCTGCAACTTGCGTTGATAATTTATGTGTTTCAGAATATTTTTTAGTATCAAATTTTATAGTAAAACAAGGAATGTTATGCAGCTTGGCGAAATTAGTAACAAATTTTTGGTCGTCATCACTTTCCAAATTTCTTAATTGAAAATTGCAGTGTGCCAAAGCAAAATTGAAATTTAATTTTTCAAATAAATGCACTAAAGCCATACTATCCAAGCCACCACTGGTAGCCACAAGTAATTTTTTATCTTGTAAGAAAGAAAAATTTTGTTGAATATGATTTTTTAGTTTTTGAAGCATTATTTAAGTTAAAAAGGGATAAGTGATAAGGGATAAGTTACTATCATTCAACTTAGACTTTTAGTTTATTTATTAGCAAATTTAACAATTTTTCATTTTATAACGTTAATTAATTTTAGATCCAAAGCATTACTCTGTTTGATAAAAAATTAATTGTGCGATATTTTTGCCACAGATTTCACGGATTTTATCTGAGGTAATCAATAACATCAGTGGCTATTTTTTTAACATTTACCTTTATTTTACTTTTTCCTTTTTCCTTTTTCAAACACATAGGAACATAGAAAAATGATTGTTAGACTAAGTAGCCTCGCTATGCATAGAAAAACAAAGAATCACTATTCTTGTTACTTTGATACTTTTTACTTTTTACTTTTTACTTTTTACTTTTTACTTTTGCCCTATCCCTTTTCCCTCAAAACCTCAAACATAGCTTTTGCTTTCAACAAACATTCTTCATATTCATTTTCTGGAATAGCTTCAGAAGTTATGGCACTTCCAACAGAAAAACTTAAATATTTATTTTCAGAATTATACAAAATACTTCGAATAACCACATTAAAATCAAAATTTCCTGAAGGCGTAAAATAGCCAACGGCTCCACTATACAAACCACGTTTGGTTTCTTCTAATTCTTCAATAATTTTCATTGCAGAAATTTTTGGTGCGCCAGTCATACTTCCCATTGGGAAAGTGGTTCGTAAAATTTCAATGGGTGAAGTGGTATGTGCAACATTTGAAGTTATAGTTGAAATCATTTGATGTACTTGCTTGAATGAATAAACGTTACAAAGTTCTTCAACTTTGACTGAACTCTTTGTAGCGGTTTGTGACAAATCATTTCGAACCAAATCAACTATCATTATATTTTCTGAACGCTCTTTGGCATTATTTTGAAGCGCTACTTTATTCTGCTCATCTAATTCTGAATTTGAATTGCGTTTCGCAGTTCCTTTTATTGGCTGAGAAATCACTTTTTCGTTTTCTTTTTTTAAATACCGTTCTGGTGAAGCTGAAAGCAAATAATGTTGATTTTTCTTGAAATAAACTGAAAATGGTGCGTCTGAAATTTCATTTAATTTTTTATAAGCTTCATATGGTGCAATTTCTGCCTCTTCTGCATAAAATTCCATACAAAAATTTGCTTCATAAATATCACCTCGATGAATATGAGCAAGCATTTTATTAACTTTTTTAAGGTAATTTTCTTTAGAAATTCTTTGTTGGATAGTAACTTTTGATTCTTGACTTTCGCTTTTTTCTTGATTTAAAATGTCTTCAAAATCAGAATCAATTTCATCATCGCACATATTTAGATATTGAATTTCTAAAGTAGTATCTTTTAATAAAAAGATTTTTTTTGGTTGAAAAAAGTACAAATCAGAGAAACCTAATCCGTCAAAATTTTGAGATTGTAAATGCTCAACATCGTTTTTTAAATCGTAAGCTAAATATCCAAAAAGCCAATCATTTGATTTGGATTGATATTGATATACATCTTCAAATGCTTTCTCAAAATCGGTTTGAATAGAAGTAAAAGCGTCTACTGCAACTACAAAATCATATGTTTTATATAATTGATTTTCATTACTTTGAGTATTACTATCTAAAATAGTTACTTCTCTAAATTGCTGACTCCAAAGTGAAATTTGCTCTTTAAAAAGAGTTGGATTTATTATTTTTTTTATACTATTAGTTCGCAAGAGATATTATTTTTCGCCTAAATAAATTAAATCATATTCAATTATCATATCATCATTTGCTATGTAAATTTGCTTACTGCTTCCTGCATTTTTAGGAGAGACAATTGTTATAACCGTATCTATACCTAAATTATCTACACAAAAATATTTATTAGACGTTCCTGTTTCATTTTCAACTTTATCTTCATATTTTAAAATACTATAAAGTTGAATAATCTCAGAATATACTACAAAGCGATGTTTGTCTCTATCTAAATTAATTAATAGTTCGGTTGGTAACGTTTTAGACCATTTAGACCATTCGCCTTTTTCATTTTTTTGAGAAACAGAATAATTAACTGTTTTAAATTGATACGTTTGGGAAAATCCCAATTGTGTACATAAACCTAAAAACAATACAAAAACTATTTTTTTCATTTTCTATACTATTAAAATTGAATTTCGTTTACACTTTCTTTTGCTAAATTAAATTCGGTAATCACATTATTTACAATCGTTTCAACTGGAAGAATATCGTGGATTAATCCTGCAATTTGACCAATTTCTAATTCTCCTTCTACTAAATCGCCTTCAAACATACCTTTTTTAGCTCTTGCTCTGCCTAATAACGTTTTTAAATCTTCTACGGAAGCACAATTGGCATAAGCGGCTTGAATATCATTAAAAAATTTGTTTTTAATTAATCTAACCGGCGCTAATTCTTTTAAAGTAACCAGTGTTTCGCCTTCTTGTGTGTCTAAGATTGTTTTTTTAAAGTCAATATGTGCACTTGATTCTATCGAAGCTGCGAATCTACTTCCCATCTGAACGCCATCAGCACCTAAAACCATAGCGGCTAACATACCTTTACCCGTGGCAATTCCACCAGCTGCAATTAATGGAATAGAAATATTTTCTCTTACCATTGGAATTAAAGTAAGTGTTGTCGTTTCTTCTCTACCGTTGTGTCCGCCAGCTTCAAAACCTTCAGCTACAACAGCATCTACACCTGCCTCTTGTGCTTTTAAAGCAAATTTAGAACTGCTTACGACGTGAACCACAATAATTCCATTTTCTTTAAGAAAATTGGTCCAAGTTTTAGGATTTCCAGCAGAAGTAAAAACAATTTTCACACCTTCTTCTACTATAATTTGCATAATTTTTTCAATGTTTGGATATAACATCGGAACATTTACACCAAAAGGTTTAGATGTAGCTTTTTTACATTTTTGAATGTGTTCACGCAAAACTTCTGGATACATTGAACCTGCACCAATAAGTCCTAAACCTCCCGCGTTACTTACCGCACTTGCAAGTTTGTAACCACTGTTCCATATCATTCCACCTTGAATAATCGGATAAGAAATTCCAAATAATTGTGTGATTTTATTCATTTAATTGATCTGCTTATTTTTTAATAATTTTACCAATATGC
>NZ_JBEIET010000048.1:0-15092 GCF_040382755.1 Flavobacterium sp. | reverse complement strand
AATAATTGTTTTACTATTTGACCATTGTTTATTAAAAATGTTACACTTTACAATTAAAAATTTTACTTTTATACCAGAAATAATTTAAAACAGAATACAATATTTTCTTATATTTTTTGTTTTTCTTAAAATCGTTTTACAAAATCGTTAATTATGAATATAAAAATTAAAATTATGCTTTTTGGCATTATAAGCTTAGGAATCTTTAGTTGCGGTTCTTCAAAAAAAATAGAAGCACTAAAACCAGAACCCAGCAACAATGCTCCAATTGTGTACAGCAATAAAACATCGCTAATTGCAATGCCGATGGAAGTGAGTTTAAAGGAAGTGGAATATCATTTAAATAAAAATGTAAAAGGGTTAATTTATGCTGATACCATTTTAAATGACGACAAAACAGAAATGAAAATTTGGAAAACTTCTGATATCAAATTGGTAGAACAAAACGGTGAAATTGTTTCGGTAATTCCTTTAAAAATTTGGGCAAAAATAAAATACGGAACCGAATTTATGGGTCTAAACGATACAAGAGAAATAAATATAAACGGAACCATAACCCTAAGTAGTAAAGCCAATTTTGCCAACTGGAAACTAAATACCACTTCTAAAATTGAAGATTTTGAATGGAGTGAAAGTCCAAGTATTTTAGTTGCTGGAAAAAATGTACCTATTACCTATATTGTCAATCCCACTTTATCAATTTTTAAAGGGAAAATAGCCAAGATGATTGATGAGGCAATAAATAAAAGTTGTGATTTTAAAACGCAAGTTATGCAAGTTTTAGAAACACTTTCTACACCTTTTATGGCAAATGAAGCGTATGAAACTTGGTTCAAATTAGTTCCAAATGAAATGTATAGTACAAATGCAGTTTTGAGTAATTCTAAAATTACAATGAATTTAGGATTAAAATGTCAGATGCAAACTTTAATTGGCCAAAAACCAAAAAGCGGATTTGACAAAACTAAAATCGTTTCTAAAGCGGTTGCTAAAATCCCATCCGATTTTAATGCTTCAGTTGCGGCTGTTTCTTCATACGAAAGCGCAAGTAGAATTATGACTAAAAATTTTGCTGGTCAAGAATTTGGTTCTGGGAAAAGAAAAATCACCGTTCAAAAAGTAGCATTATGGTATAAAGATGGAAAAATGATTATTGCTTTAGATATGATTGGATCGGTAAATGGAACAATATATTTAGCTGGAATTCCGAAATACAATATTGAAACTAAAGAAATTTATTTTGAAGAAATGGATTACGTTTTAAACACAAAAGGCGTGTTAACAAAAACTGCAAATTGGTTGTTACAAGGTATAATTTTAAAGAAAATTAAAGAAAGTTGCAAATATTCAATTCAACCAAATTTAGAAGAAGGAAAGAAAAGCATGCTTGCTTATTTAACTAATTATTCTCCTATGAAAGGTGTTTTTGTAAACGGAAAATTAAACGATTTTGTGTTTGAAAAAATGGAACTTACCGAAAGTGGCATTGTTGCCTTTATTACTTCAACAGGTTCTATGAAAATTACAATTGATGGAATGGAATAGTGAAAAGTAAAAAGTAAAAAGTAAAAAGGCAAAAGCAAAAATACTAAAGACGCAATTAGCCATAAAGTTTGTCATGCTGTAAGCATCTCTTATTAGTTGAATTGAACAACGTTAAGTGAGACCCTTTCATGGAGACAAGTTTGCAAGAAATTTTGGTTTGGTTTTTGAAAAATTATTCTGCGACTACTTTTTTCTTTTGTTTTAATCGCCATACTGCGTAAAATACACCCGCTACTAAAATATAAGGGATAGCCATTAAATACACAATTCCGTCGTTTACTCCTTCCGCAACCGCTTTGTTAGCTTCATTTTGTAAAGATGCTCTGCACATGGCACATTGTGCGTTTCCTTCAATTAAAAAGAAACAAGTAAAAAGTAAAAAATAAACCTTTTTTTGTAAATACTTTTGACTTTTGACTTTTGACTTTTGACTATTTCCGTTACTTAACATAATAAGGCGAAATCATTACATAAACTACCACACCTGTCACGGCAACATATAACCAAATAGGGAAAGTAATTTTCGCTAATTTTTTATGCTTATCAAATCGATACGCTAAAGCTCGAACATACGTAATTAATACTAAAGGAATAATAATTACTGAAAGTGAAATATGTGTAATAAGAATAAACAAATAATTATATCTTTCAAAACCAATTGCTATTCTTTCTGATTCTTCTAAGATAGAATTATGGTTTGTATCTCCAAACACAGCGGAAATTGAAGTCATATGGTACGCCACATACATTAATAAAAAGGCTAAAGAACAAGCAATAGCTGTTTTCATTAAATATTCGTGTAGTTTTCTTTTACCGTTTTTTATAGCTAACACGGCTATAACTAATAAAACCGCGGTAATTCCGTTAATAGTAGCATAGATAGGTGGTAAAAAGTTTAAAGGCTCTACATCATAGCCTAATTTTCTTAAATTCACACCAAATAAAGCAGCTACAGCAATTGGAATAATAATAGATACAGCTGTTATTAGTTTATTGTATTTTGTTTCGATGTTGTTTTCCATTTTAATTATTTTTTTTTGAACACAGATTGAAGAAATTATATTAATTTCTAAAATTCATATAATAAGTTATTAATTTTTATAATCACTCTTTTAATAATAATTTAATATCTTCTTTAATGGCATCAATTCCTGATTGTTCAAGGCCATCGTAATACATAATTGGGTTACCAAATTTATCTTTTCGACATCTGATATTTCCTTCTTTATCAATTAGAGCAAAAAGTCCTGAATGTTCGAAACCACCTTGTACTTTATCATTTTTACCGGCAAAGATATTAAACCCTTTATTTGCAATACTCATAATATACTCGTAATCACCTGTTAAAAAATGCCAATTCGAATGTTTTACACCTAATGATTTAGCGTGCTCTTTTAAGGCGGTTGATGTATCATTTTCGGGATCTATAGTGATTGAAGCAATACCGAAGTTTAAGTCACCATAAAAACTTTCTTGCAATTGCAACATATTTTGATTCATTTTCGGGCAAATTGTTGGACAAGATGAAAAGAAAAATTCAACCACATATACTTTACCCAAATATGATTTATCTGATATTTTCTTACCGTTTTGGTCTGTAAGATCAAAAGAAGGCACTTTAGCTAATTTTTCTAAACCGCTATCTTTAAATCTTTCCGTTAATTCATTTACTGTCCAAATTCCGAACAATAAAACAATAAATGATATTCCTATATATGAGTTTTTTTTCATGATGATATTTTTTTCTTTACTCTTAACTGAACACTAAAAACTGTTGACTGATTACTTTTTAATTACCTCTTGTTCAATTTTATCTCTAAAATCATCTTTACGTTTGTTCTTTTTTAAAGCCAAACGGTATTCGCGAAGTAATATTTTAACATCATCTGACATTTCATTATGTAACTCTGCAGCAGAAATGGTGTTATAGCATTCTCTATATTCTACTTTCCCTTTAATTTTCTGACCTTTTCTTCCTCTTAAACTTTTTTCTTTATCTAAAATATACACAAAAGGAGATCCTGTAAATTCATCTAATTTATTTTTAAATTTAAAAGTCTTGTAATACGCTTCAATAGCTTCAGGTTTTCCGAATAGAAAATGCCAATTTTTTAAATCATTAGAAAGTCTTCTAAACTCCAACATTATGGCTTTAATTTTATCTTGATTGCCATCTGGTAAAATCATCACCATTTGAAAATCTTTAAAACCGCCATATTTATTATAAATTTTCTGATTTAAGTTAAATAAATTGGCTTTTACTTCATCAATATTACTTCCTGGAAAACCTAAAACAGTAATGTTTTTATCTAAAACTACTTTCTCCCCATTCAAAGAAACAAATTCATTTGAAAGTTCAGTATGATTTTTAGAAATAACCGGTAGAAATAAGGAATTGTGTGAGGCTGTTGCGAAAAACATATACGCCACTATTGGCAATATGAAGAGTACAGTTAATACGATATATTTTTTCACTACAGAAAAGTTAAATATTGATATACAAAGATAAAAAAAATCCCGTTCCAATATAAATCGGAACGGGATTATTATTATTTATTTTATTAAAAAATCCATTTGTAATGAGAATTTTTAAATACTTCAAAAATATAATCTGCTTCAACTAAAACGATGAAGCATAAATATAAAATCAAAAATACCAGTGGTGCTACAATTGACCAGCGTAAGCTTTTCTTTTCGCCTTCTAAGTGCATAAAAGCCCACATAATATAATATGCTTTTACGATTGTTAAAATGATAAACAACCAGTTAAGTAAACTCATTCTTAAGAATGTTCCTAAAAATAAAGCTTCCGGTTTTGTTATACCAAAATAAACTTCAACAGTTGTAATGACAGATAAGATTCCGAAAACAGTCCAGATTCTTTTTAAATTAGATTCATGTGCGTGTGCCATAATATTTATTTTTTACTAAAAATTAAACTAAATAGAAGAATGTAAATACAAACACCCATACTAAATCGACAAAGTGCCAATATAAACCAACTTTCTCAACCATTTCGTAACTTTTTCTTCTTTCGTATGTACCTAATAATACATTAAAGAAAACCAAGATATTTAACATTACACCAGAGAATACGTGGAAACCGTGGAAACCTGTAATGAAAAAGAAGAAATCTGCGAATAATTTATGACCGTACTCGTTTCTAATTAAACTTGCACCTTCTACTACTAAAATAGCATCTTTCAATTTAGTTTCTGATTCAGCACGAGAAAGTACTGTTTTTTCTTTTTTCTTAGTAATGAATTCTGTTCTAACTAAAATTTCAGGATGTGATTTAAATCCAGCCATTACTTCATTAACAGAGTATTGTGGTAATTCGTGGTCTTCTTCCATAAACCAAACCCCTTTATCTCTTGTTAACTGCTCTCTTTCTTCAGGTAAAGTAGCTGCAAATTCTTCTAATTTTACTCTTTTGTATCCTGTTTTTTCAGATTTATCTACTTTCACAAATTGTAAAATAGAACCTCCAGCCGTTTCTACTGCACCATACTCCCCTTTGATGAAGTTTTTCCATTCCCAAGCTTGAGAACCTAAGAACATAAAACCACCAATTACTGTAAGTAACATATAAACAGCAACTTTTGTTTTTTGTAATTTGTGACCCGCATCAACAGCGATAACCATCGTTACTGATGAAAAGATCAAGATAAACGTCATCAATGCCACATAGTACATAGGTGCGTTTACACCGTGTAGGAATGGAAAGTGCGTAAATACCTCATCGGCAATTGGCCAAGTTTCGATAAATTTAAATCTAGAAAATCCGTAAGCAGCGATAAAACCTGAAAAGGTTAAAGCATCTGATACGATGAAAAACCACATCATCATTTTACCATAAGTGGCTCCCATTGGTCCTGGACCTCCGTCTAAAGCGTGTTCATTATTAACCGTAGCGCTCATATAATAGTTATTGTTAAAAAGTTCCCAAATTTATTGATTTTTTTCTATTTGAAAAAATAGAAAAATAAAAACAAGTAAACCCAAATAAAATCCATAAAGTGCCAATAGATGCCACTTAGCTCAATACCAAGGCATTGCGATGAATTGTATTTTTGTTTATAATGATTATAAATTACATAAATTAATGAAATCATACCTCCAAATAAATGTGCCACATGCACAAACACGAAAGCATACAAAAAAGAGACAGTTACTTTACTAGAAGAACCAAAAGGAACTAACCCTTGATTAAACAACAAATCAAATCCTTTAAATTGAAGATAGACAAATGATATTCCTAAAGCTAACGTAAGTAATAAATATACTTTTGTTAAAGAATGATTATTAGATTTAATGGCTCTTTTTGCCAAATAAAAAGTAACGCTGCTTATTAGCAATATTATTGTACTGTACGTAAATGTTGTAGGAATAACTAACTCTTTCAACCAATCTGGGCGTTGTTTGCTCACCACAAATGCACTGGTTAATCCTGCAAAAATCATTATTATGCTTATCATTGCAAAATACAACAGCATTTTATATGTTTTTGCTTTTTTATCGTAAGCTTCTTGTTCTGAACTACTTTTCATTTTTATTTGTTTAAACACATTTTTAATATAGAAATTTGTGTTCTTTATTGTTTATTTCTTGAATTATACAAATTTATCAATTACATATATAATTTGCAACAAAGTTATGTAAGTTACGCTTACTAACATTAATTTTTTTGCAGTTTTTGCATCTCTATTTTTATATAATTTTATGGCATAAAATAGCATCCAACAACCTAATAAAAAAACCACAACTGCTGCTGCAACAGACAATTGTAAAGCACCGGTAAAACCAAATACTGGCAAAATAGATGCAACCATTAACCAAAAAGTATATAAAATAATTTGTATGGCTGTTTTATTATCTCGTTTTCCTGTTGGCAACATAAAAAAACCGGCTTTTTCATAGTCTTCAAATAAAAACCAACCTATTGCCCAAAAATGTGGAAATTGCCAAAAAAACTGAATTAAAAACAAAGTCCCCGCTTCGATTCCGAAACTTCCTGTAGCTGCTACCCATCCTAACATAAAAGGAATAGCGCCAGGAAAAGCACCTACAAAAACAGATAAAGGCGTTAATGTTTTTAATGGCGTATACAAACTTACGTACATAAATATAGAAATAGCCCCAAACATTGCCGTTTTTGGATTGATAAAATACAATACAACCAAACCAATACACGTTAATACAAAACCTAAAGTTAATGCATTATTTACAGACATTCGGCCTGATGGTACAGGACGATTTTTTGTTCTGTCCATTTTCGCATCTAAATCTTTTTCAATAACTTGATTAAAAATATTAGAAGCGCCCACCATACAATAGCCACCAATGGCTAATAATATTAATGTAATAACACTAAAAGGATGTTTGTCTGAAAAACCTAACAAATACCCCACAATAGAAGAAAACACTACACTTATTGCTAAGCCAGCTTTTGTAATTTCTTTAAAATCTAAGAAAATCGATTTTAATGTGACGGTAGTTGTTTTCAAAAGTGAATTTTTAATCGAGTGCAAAGATAGTAAGAAGATTTTGGTTTTCGCAATACTTAGTAAAGCAAATTCAAAATTTATAATTTAATAATTTCCAGAATACAGTATCCCATCTGAAATGGATTTTGCAGCAGAAGTTCCAATTCTTTTTACACCTAATTGTATCATTTGAAGCGCTTCTTCTTTTGTTTTGATACCACCAGACGCTTTCACTTGAAGTGGAAATGCATTTTCCAACATCGCAATAATTGAGGGAATTGTAGCGCCATTTGGCAATCCGTTTGATGTTTTATAAAATCCTGTTGACGATTTTACAAAAACCGAATCAAAATCTTTTTCAGTAAAGTTAGCAATTACTACATTTTTTATTAATGAAGTCAATTGAATAATTTGCGAGCCATTTAACGCTGCAACTTCAATAATCCACTTAATTTTTTTACGATGCGCTAACGCTAATTTTGTTCCTTGCAGCACTTCTTTTTTTACTAAATCAATTTTACCTAATTTAAAGGCTTCAAAATTAATTACAAAATCCAATTCATCTGCACCATTTTCAATGGCTGTTTTAGCTTCATTTATTTTTTCTTCGATAGAAAAAGTGCCTTCTGGAAATCCAATTACGGTGCCAATTAACACTTTTGAAGCGGCAGCTACCAATTGCTTCTTAGCAACAACAATTTTATCTGGACGAAGCATAACTAATATAAACTTTTCTTCAATTGCTTCTTGTACAAAATCATAAACAATTTGATTGTTTTCTTTTTCAGAAACGCCCGCTTGTTTGGCTGTTTTTAAATACGTTGAATCTAAGTAATGTTTTATATTCATTATATAAATTTATTGATTAAACAAAAAACATCTCAACTAATGTGAGATGTTTTTGTTTTGTATTACGTGATAAGATTTTACTAATATAAAACTGGTAATAGCGCCTAAGGCATTAGCAACAATATCATACCAATCAAAAGCCCTGTTTTTTGTATATTTTTCTTGTAAAAACTCAATACTAATTCCTAATAATAATGCTATGAAAAGCACGATTAAAAAATATCGTAATGAAATGTGTTTTAAACTCATAATCCATAAGAAAACAAATACAAAATAGAATACAAAATGTATAATTTTATCTATATTTTCAAAGGGAATTATTGGCAAACTTGGCGAATCGTTTAAACACAAATAAAAAATTAAAAGTGTCCAAAAAATGGCACAAATTTTAAAAAAATTATGCCCCAATAAGTGCCGCGTAATCTTCACTTGATAGTAATTGTGCCGCTTCAGAAGCATCAGATATTTTTACTTTTACCATCCATCCTGCACCATATGGATCAGAATTTACAGCTTCTGGATTACTCTCTAAATCGTCATTAAATTCAATGATTTCTCCACTTAATGGTAAAAATAAATCTGAAACCGTTTTAACTGCTTCCACAGTTCCAAAAACCTCATCTTTATCTAAAGTTTGGTCTAAAGTTTCAACTTCAACATAAACAATATCTCCTAATTCTTTTTGAGCAAAATCAGTAATTCCTACAGTTGCTACATCGCCATCAATTGAAACCCATTCGTGGTCTTTTGTGTACTTTAAATTCGCTGGTATATTCATCTTATTAATTGTGTTTTTATTTTGACAAATGTAAATTATATTCTTAAAATTTACTATTAATTTTTAATTTTTAATTTCCGAAATTATATCGTAAAGTAAATCCAGAACGGATATTTGTTAACGGAAAAGCTGTTGATATAACCGCTTTTGAAAACTGATGATCGTAAAAGAAAATAGCTGTAAAATTCTTGCTAAATGAATAATCTGCAGTTAGCTTTAACGACCAAATATTCTGTCCACCACCTAATTGATTGTTATTATAATCTAAATATCGAACAATTGTCATGTTTTCTCGTAATGTAAAATCGGCTTTTAAATTGATATCACTCTTTATCATCCCTTGCGCGTTGTCTGCTAATTTCGAGTTAATTTGAACGCCTTTAATTCTGTATCCTAAACGAACGGTATAATCATTTCCTTGTACTTCGGTTAATAAGTTGTTGTCAAAACTCATATTTAAACTTCTGTCTTTTTTAACTTCAGCCATCACATTAAATGAGTTTTTCAACTCAAAACTTACATTTATTAACGGATTAAATTGTTCTGTTAAATTGACATTTGAAGTTATGATTTCTGGAAATAAATTACCTTTTGTATCCGTTGGACTTGGATTTAAATTACTTCTAAATGCATTTACACTATAACTTGAACGATATCCGTGTTGTATCGAGAATTTTTTGAAATTATCTTTAAACCAAGCCATCTTCATAAATCCTGTATATTTTAATGTCCAGTTTGGTAACGGAAAATTAGAAAATAAACCCGTTTGAACCTTAGCGGTTTGTACACCCGTATAAGCAGATAAAAAAGCCGGCACTAAAACACGTTGGCTATTTTTACCAAATTTGGTAGGAAAACCATCTAATTCTCTTGGATAGTTTGCTGTTCCATAATAATCTTCAGCTAAACGAATTGCTAATGCGTATCTGTTTTTTCGGAATCTATCGAAAATTTCTGATTCATTTTCATCACTTGCTTTGAAAGCCGTTTTAATCATTACGGTTGAAATACTAAAATTTCCAGTGCTAAATGGTGCTCTAGATTGGTAATTACCACCCACAGCATCAAATTGTTCCGAGTAATTTTCAGTACTATTTCTTTCCGCGTTGATGTCGATTCCTAAATCTGGAATTAATTCAATTCTGGCTGTATAATCTAATTTTTTAGATATAATTTGAGAAAAACTCTGGTTAAACTCAGGATAATTGGTTAAGTAACCCATTTTTGCTGCTTCGTATCGAATATCAGCTTGATCCCCAAAGACAAATCCTAAAGTAGGTCTTGAACTTCCGAAAAACCCTAAACCTGGTAAATAACCGGGCAATAACGTTCCGCCTGATTCTGAATAATTAACCTGGATATTTTTAACAGAAGTTAGTAATCCAATTCCAAATTTAGCAAAGGCATTTCTTTCTTCAGTTTGAGGTTGTTTAGGGGTTGTATTGGTTACTTTTTCTCCTGGTTTTGGTGGTGCTTTTTTAGTATTTGCAGGTTGTTTTTTCTGTTTTTTAGCTGTTAATCCTATATATTTATAAAACATATTCATATCTAATCCGGCATTTATTTTATGCGAATTAGCATTCTGAATGGTGTTTCCTAATTGATATATAGTTCCGTCTAACGCTTGAAAAGTTGAAAAGGCATCCGAAGCACGTTGCCAACTGTAATCACCAGTATACACATAAGACGTTTTAATAAAACTTAAAAGTGGAATTTTATTTATTGGTAAATCGTAATTAGCTGTTATTTGTTGGTTGTGTGTGTTTGCTGTACCAAAATTCCAGTAATCATTCCAAATATCTAAATCGTTAATTGGGTTGTTTTGTGTGTCAAAATAATTACGTACGATATTATTATTCGCAGCTGTATAATTTAATTTTAATGATTTAGTAATTGGAAAATTTACACCATACTGATAATTGAAAAAATAATTTCTTCTATATAATGGATCCAAACCAATACCTTGAACATCAATTAATCTGAATTGTTGACGATTAAATTGTCTGGTAATATTTGAATTAAACGTTACATTACTTGGCAAAAAGTTAAAATTAAAATCGCTTATTGCTTTATAATATCCATTTTTCTTGAAAAATTTATTCTTCTTAAATGGTTCAATAGATTTTGCTTTAAATGAATATGCGTAATCTAAAGATGTTTTTTGTTGTTGATCTACCAAATTTTCAACTTGAAAATCATGATGTAACATTTCATTAAATGAGTACGAAAGAGTAATATTTTCTACATCATAAAAATGTTGTTTTTGTTTGTCGCCTCTTTCTTTTTTAACACCAATAAAGTTTACACTCGTACGCTTTGTGTAATCAATTGCACGGTTTTTAATTTCTTCTTTTTTATTCTGATTTGTTTCTGCAGCAATTACTTCTTTTAATTCTAAATCTTGAAAAGAAGGATCAAACTTTGGTGTAATTATTTGCTCGCCTACTGCATAGTTAAATGGTAAATTTAATTTCCATTTTTTTGGTAAAATTTGTCCTACATTAAAATTTGATACGATGTCATATTGTTTTACATCTTCTCGACTTCTTTCATTTGGGCCTTGTTCTAAGGCACCAAAACCAATAGTACTAATTCTACCTGTTGCAGAAAAAGTGGCAAAATCGGCCAAATTCGTATCTAAATTAGCCACTGCGGCATAACCGCCTTTGTTATCAATTTCAGACATACGTAATTCGTTGAACCAAACTTCTCCTCTTAAGGGACCTGTAGCAGAAGGATTTGGATTTTTTACTCCAATCATTAACGTTCTTACTTGTCCAAAATTTGGATTCCCTTTAATACCAATATTTAAACGACTTTTTGTAGAACCTAAAGCACTTTCATTTAAAAATGCAATTCCATTGACATCTGGAACAATTGAACCATCACCCGCGATATTTAGACTTTTAATTTTAGATAATAAAGCAAGAGGTAATTCGATTTCGTTATCTGCTAACCAAACATCTTCTGCTGTTCTTGCACTTAAAGAACTTACTCTTAACGGCATTTCAATTTGATAGAAGTTATCTGTAAAGTCATTACCTAAACGAATGAACGCTACTAATTCGTCATCTTTTAAATCGGTTCCATTTCCTAAATCTGCTTTTAAAGGCTCGGCGTGTAAAAACATACGTAATTTTTTGTATTGGCGCATGTCTACGTCTACATTTTTAAATACGGCTCTTGAATCATTTTCTTCTAATCCTCCTAAACCTACACTTGATGCATCTTTTTTATAAATTCGTAAAGATAAAGATTGTTCATTTTGATTAATAACAGTATTGTTATTAAACAATTGTTCTCTATCTACTCCAGGAGGTGCTACATACGGAATAGGACTTCTGTTTGCGTTCTCCTGAATATTTATAGCTACTACATCAAATCCTGTATCGTCATTAGACACATCAGCATCTAAGGCGTCTAAAGTATACACGTATCTTCTCCATTCCCCTCTAACTAAATCTAACGATCCCAAACGAAGTGTTACTTCATCGTTAAAACCAGATAAAAACATTCTCATAAATCGAATGGTTCTGAAATCGGTAATTGGCCCTTCGATATTTGCAGCAGTTGCTTCTAAAATTGGAATTTTATACTGCACCCATCTAACAGGAATAGCATTCCCGTTTGGTACAGAAGCCGTTGTAGTTAAAACATCAGAAACATAATTTTGTCCCACAACTGGATTTGGAGCAACTTGAATATTAAATTTATAATACGCATTTATCGTATTCATAGTATTGTCTCTATTCAAATCTTCCACATCAGGAATTGTTGAATTTCCTCTATTCGTATCAGTTACTGTGATAGGTGAATTCCCTTCTAAACCATTGTAATTTTTATAGCGATCTAAAATGGTTCCAGTAGTGTTTAAATAATATTGATAATTATCTGCTGAAGCATCATTAAAAGCAGCAAAAGCTGGGTGCTTGATTCTTTCTTCTGCATCATTTAAACCATTTAAACCCACATCCTGAACTCCTCTATTGGCTTCATTGGTGTCAAATGCATAAATTAACGATTGAGACGCAGGTACTTTACCCCAGTTTGTAGAATACGTTGGCTGTGTACCCCCATTTTCTGGCAAACCATTTTCATATAATTTTCTTCCGTCTTTTAGTATATCCTCACTAATTTCTCCTAAATTTAAGGTTAATGTTCCCGTATTTGAAGGATTTGTAACATCTGTAGTTGTTCCGAAATAAGGATCCATCATCCAAAACTGCACATATTCTACATTAGATTGTTCAAAATTTGTAGTATTTATGGCACGCATAATTCCTGCCCAATTATTAGGTGCATCTATAGCAGGAAATTGATTGTTTGATGCAGCAACTGGATTGTAATTGTATGGCCCACGTTCTCTTGGATAATAGGTTAAATCTAACGTATTAATTACATTAGTTTGTCCTTGAGGTATATCGATATTTGGAAATAATTCTTGGCTGAAAATACGTCTGGTTTTATTGGTAGAAATATCGTTATCATCAATTCCTGCCGGCTTGTTTACATAAAAAATTGGATCAATATTATACCAAGACAATTTAGCTCTTTTGTATCCATATACTCTATCATCTTCATTTAACTCACCACCAAAACCTATTGGTGTACTCGCTAAAGACCAAGCTAAAGGCGATTTTAAATCGATATTAGATTGAGTGCCTTCAAAATCATCAATGTACGAAGTTGGTTCACCATTAAAATCTGCCGCTTTTGGGGCATTTGGAAATAAATAAGCAAACTCTCCACGGAAAGACACATTGGAAGGCGCTTCTGTTTCAATGTTTGGTAATTTATTTACCAACCTTGTTAAAAAAGGAACTTCGGTTGAAAAATTAGTATTTAAACCAACTATTGTATTATTTACCGATTCTTGATTATAATCTGCTTTTTGAGTAAAAGGTCGTTCTGTCATTTTAAGAAAAGTTCCGCCTAATAAAAACTTCTCATTAAATTTATGTTCTACATTTAATCCATAAAATCGTTTGGTTTGTTGTCCGAAAACCGAATTGTTTTCTAACGAAACATTTATTGGTGTGTTTGAAGCTAACAAAGATGGGTCTAAAATATTAACACGACCTGCTTGATAATTTACGGTATAATCTACCCCTTCAACTAAAACTCTTCCGCCTGCAGTAACCACAACACTTCCTTGTGGTACATTAAACGCATTTAAAGAAATTCCATCGCCACCAGCAGATTTAAAACTACCTTTTAATTTGAATTTATTTTTTGAACTTTCTTGTAAAGCTGCAGCTTGTGTAGATTTATATAAAGTCCTGAAAACGTATTTTGCTTGATTAGAGTTGTATGAAAGTGGCGTGTCGTAATCTTCCGTTAAGGTAGTAACATCTAATTTATTAAATAAGTGTTTACCAAAAGGTTCAACCGTAGTGAAAATAATTCTTCCATATTGAGAATCTACTGTAATTCCTGGATAAAAATCGAAAAATCCATCTCCATTTGGTTGCGGGTCGTTCGTGAAATTTAACTTATCTAAATTAAATACTTTCAACAAAGGTGTATTGGCAACATTTGAAGGCAATGCGTCAATACCCGCTTGTGTAATATAATTTAAAGGTGCTGGATCTTGGTATAATATATTAAATTTAAAATCTTGTTGTTGCAATTGATTTCCACCAGGAATTTGATAGATGTTTTTCATCATTAAATCCCAACTTGGCTCGCTAACATTGATTAAGCTCCCTTTTAACATTTTTAAAAGCAACGCTTGTGTAGTTGGTACGCCTGCAGGATCAACTGTTGTAGATTCTAAACCATCATTTGCAAATTCCCCTACTTGGTAAACTTCTCCACCAATGGTGTATTGGTACGCTACCGCCAAAACCTCATCATTTTGCAATTTCTGATTTAAGGAAATGTACCCTAGTTGTGGATGAAACGTATATTCTGTAGTGGCTAATTTTCTGGCATTTTCTAATTTCGAATAATCAATTCCTTCAGAAAAGGTACTTGTGGGATTAGAAACTAAATTAAAACCTGTTGATGCTGTTGCGATTTCTCTTATTGCAGGCGTTAAAAAACTACCCGCTTGTCCAATATTTCCAGGATTGAACTTATTATTTTTATTGTCAGTTGGTGTATCTGCAGCTACATTAAAAAATGTTGGATTTAGAGTTAAATCCGTACCTACAACTTCGTTATCTGGAGTTGTACTTAATTGCGATTCTCCTAAATCTTGTAATGCTATTATATTTCTTAAGTTGTTATCTGTAGTGGTAACTCGGTTTTGTCTATTCGTAATCCAAACTTCAATTCTGGTGATTTTTGCTCGAGAATCAATTACTGGATAATTTCTTAAGGCATTATCATAATTATTTCTGAAATATTGTGATAAGAAATAGTGCTTATCCGAATCATAATCTAATGCAAAAAAGTCAAACTCCTGAATAGTTCCTCCTCCTTGACTCGTT
>NZ_JBEIET010000047.1:0-15102 GCF_040382755.1 Flavobacterium sp. | reverse complement strand
TTTGATTAAAGTGTCGCCATTTCCGTCAATTAAATTATAAGGTAAACGGCAATTTTGCGCACAAGAACCTCTATTTGCTGAACGTTCACCGTTTGCCACACTCATATAACAATTTCCGCTAAACGAAACACATAAGGCACCCGTTACGAAAAACTCTAATTCTACATCAGAAGCTTCACTGATTTCTTTGATTTGACTTAAATTTAATTCCCTTGCTAAAACGACACGTTTGATTCCGGCATCGGCTAAGAATTTAATTTTATCTGCATCTCGATTATTGGCTTGTGTGCTTGCGTGAAGCACAATTGGTGGCAATTCCATTTCCATTATTGCCATATCTTGAATAATCAAGGCATCGACATTGATGTGATACAATTTCCAAATCAGTTGACGACAAGATTCTAATTCATTATCGTACAAAATGGTGTTAATAACCACAAAAACTTGTGCATTAAATAAGTGTGCGTATTTAACCAATTCGGCAATGTCTTCAATAGAATTGGTAGCATTAGATCGGGCACCATACAAAGGCGCGCCAATATAAACGGCATCTGCACCTGCATTGATAGCAGCTATTCCTTGAATTAAATTTTTTGCGGGCGCTAAAATTTCAATCTTCTTCTTCATTTATGAAAGTTGTATTTTTTGTATATCTGAAGTAATAATTGTTGGGTTTTTTACTTCACATCTTCTGGGACCACATCCTAATCTTCTGGGACCACAAGAAGCCAAAACCAAACAACCTATCACAATTAGAATTATTTTTTTCATTTTTTAACTATTTACTTGTACTAAGGTAGCCATTTTTTTCGCTTTTTCAACAATTTCTTCAATGGGTGTATTTAACGTATCATACGTTAAAGTTACGCCCATTCTTCTGTACGGACGAGACGTTGGTTTTCCAAAAAGTCTGAAATCTGTTTTAGGTTGAAACGCTACGTTTTCAATTCCTGTAAAAGTTGGATGATTTGAATTTTCTGAAGCTAAAATTACTGCGCTTGCTCCTGCTCTTTCTTGTGTAATTTCGAAAATTGGTAAACTTAAAATAGCACGTAAATGCAATTCAAATTCGTTAAAATTTTGCGTATTGGCTAATGTTACCATACCGGTATCGTGAGGTCGTGGCGATAATTCTGAAAAATATACGCCTTCGTTTGTTAAGAAGAATTCTACGCCAAAAAGTCCTGCACCACCTAAAGCTTCAGTTACTTTTTTTGCCATTTCTTGTGCTTCCAAAATATCTGCTTCTGAAACTCGGGCTGGTTGCCAACTTTCTTGATAATCGCCTCGTTCTTGTCGGTGGCCAATTGGCGCGCAAAAAAGAGTGGGCAAATTATTATTTTGAGTTACCGTTAAAAGCGTAATTTCCGAATGAAAATTTACAAATGCTTCTACAATTACTTCTACAATATCGCCACGTGAACCTTCAACTGCATAGTTCCAAGCTTTTTGAATATCGTCATTTGATTTTATTGTAGATTGACCTTTTCCAGATGAACTCATTAATGGTTTTACGACGCAAGGCATTCCTACATCGGCAACTGATTTTTGTAATTCTTCGAAAGAAGTAGCATAACGATAATTAGCCGTTTTTAAACCTAATTCTTTCGCTGCTAAATCGCGTATTGCTTTTCTGTTCATAGTGAAATTAGCCGCTTTTGCAGAAGGTACAACTGTAATTCCTTGTTTTTCATAGTCATAAAAACGCTCCGTACGAATGGCTTCTATTTCTGGAACGATAAAATCTGGTTGATGTTTGGCTACAATTCTGTCTAATTCAGCGCCATCAAGCATATTGATTACTTCAAAACTGTGAGCAACTTGCATTGCTGGTGCATTTTCATAACTGTCCACAGCAATTACGGTTTGTCCGATTCGTTGTGCAGCAATTACAAATTCTTTTCCAAGTTCACCAGAACCTAATAGAAGTATTTTTTTATTCATTTTTGTTATTTTTAAATTTCAAAATTCGTTGTTTAAACTTGGAATGTTGAAGAACGAATGTTGAATGTTGAATTGGGTATGCGTTAGGGAATGCAGTGAAAATCCTTTTTTAATTGCCTGAGGTTCTCGAAGGTAATTAAAAAAGATTGTAACGTAATGCCCGACCTGAAAGGGAACGCCCATATAATTAAAAAACCATTAGAAATTAAGATCTTTACTAAATTTCTAATGGTTCTGTTTTGTATTTATGCTAAAGCATTTTTAATTCTTGAAATTGCTTCAATTAACTGTTCTTCGCTTGTTGCGTAGGATAGTCGTAAACAATTTGGACTTCCGAATGCTTCGCCAGTTACCGTTGCTACGTTGGCTTCGGCTAATAAATACATAGCAAAATCTGTAGCGTCTTTAATTTCGGTTCCTTTTACTGTTTTTCCAAAGTAATAAGAAACATCTGGGAACACGTAAAAAGCACCTTCTGGATTGGTTAATTTGAAACCTGGAATATCTTTCATTAATCCGAAAACTAAATCGCGACGTTTATGAAAAGCATCAACCATATATTTAATTTGAGAAGGATTTGCTTGTAATGCTGCAATTGTAGCTCGTTGCGCAATTGAATTGGCACCACTTGTTACTTGACCTTGCATTTTTGTACACGCTTTTGCGATGAATTCTGGCGCACCAATGTAACCAATTCTCCAACCTGTCATAGCAAATGCTTTTGCCACACCATTTACGGTAATGGTATTGTTTTCCATTCCTTCGATTGAACCTATAGAACAATAATCATCAGTGTAATTTATATGTTCGTATATTTCATCTGAAACCACATAAATGTTTGGATATTTTTTTAAAACGGCAACTAAAGCGGTAAGTTCTTCTTTATTATATACTGAACCTGAAGGATTACAAGGCGAACTGAACCACATCATTTTTGTTTTTGGTGTGATGGCCGCTTCTAATTGTTCTGCTGTGATTTTGAAATTTGTTTCCACTGAAGTTGGAACTTCTACTGGAATTCCTCCAGAAAGTTTGATGATTTCAAAGTAAGAAACCCAAAAAGGCGCTGGAAGAATTACTTCGTCACCATCGTTAAGCATAACTTGTGCAATATTGTATAAAGATTGCTTTGCACCTGTTGAAACAACAACTTGATTAGGCGTATAGTTTAGATTATTATCTCTTTTGAATTTTGCACAAATGGCTTCTTTCAAATCTAAATAACCGTCTACAGGTGAATAGGTTGAATAATTATCGTCAATGGCTTGTTTTGCCGCTTCTTTGATAAAATCTGGCGTATTGAAATCTGGTTCGCCTAAGCTTAAACTAATAATGTCTTTTCCTTGTTGTTTTAATTCTCTTGCCAATGCTGCCATTGCTAAAGTTTGAGAAACTGCAAGATTGTTAATTCTTTCAGATAAAATGTGATTCATGTTGTGTAGTTAAATATGATATAAATGAAGAAACGCGATAAATCGCGTCTCTGTTTTCTTATGCTAATTGAGGTCGTTTACCTAACTCTTTCAAATGTTTGAAATGGGCAATTACTGCACTTCGCATACTTTGATATTCGAAATAAGGTAACTCGCATTCGGCTGCAGTTTGTTTTACAAATTCTGCAATTTTACCATAATGAATATGGCTTATATTTGGAAAAATATGGTGTTCTATTTGATGATTTAGTCCGCCTGTATACCAATTTACAATCCAATTTTTAGGAGCAAAGTTAACTGTAGTTAACAGTTGGTGTATAGCCCAAGTATTTTCGATTTCACCCTCTTCATTCGGGTGTGGATTTATGGTATCTTCAGTAATATGTGCTAATTGAAAAACAACACTTAATATCATTCCAGCTGTATAATGCATTATGAAAAACCCAATTAAAATTACCCACCAACTTGCCACTCCAAAAACTAATGGTAAAACAATCCAAAAACTAAAATACACAATCTTAGAGATTACTAAACCTGTCCAAAGTGTTTTTGGATTTGGCGTATTACCATAAGATAATTTTCTTTTTATATAACCGCCCATTTGTTTAAAATCGGTTGTTAAGCACCAATTAATAGTAAGTAATCCATATAAAAATATTGAATAATAGTGTTGAAATGCATGGAATTTATACCAAGTAGCTTCTTTGGTGAAACGGATTACTCTACCAGCATCTAAATCTTCGTCATGACCAGGAATATTTGTGTAAGTATGGTGTAATACATTGTGTTGTACTTGCCAGTTATACACATTTCCTGCTAAAATATAGATACTTCCACCCATTATTTTATTTAACCAAGTTTTAGAAGAATACGAACCATGATTTCCATCATGCATTACATTCATTCCAACACCAGCCATACCAACACCTATGATTATTGATGCAAAAAGATAAGCTAAAACAGGTATGTCAATGAAAAATATTATAAAAAACGGGATGAAAAATAAGCTGAACATAATGACCGCTTTTAAATGCAATTTCCAGTTCCCTGTTTTATCAATATTATGTTCTTTGAAATAGTCGTTAACTCTTTTATTTAGTGTTCTAAAAAATTGATTTTTATCAGTTCTTGAAAAAGTTGGTGTTTGCATTTTCATCTAAATATTATATATTAATTCACAAATATACTACTATTTTTCGAAAATTTATTATGACAAATATCATATGACATAAAAATTGTATTTTTGCAAAAAATAAATAATAATTTGGAACTGATATTAAAGTATTTCCCCGATTTAACCCCATTACAGGTTGAACAATTCACAAAATTATACGATTTGTATACAGATTGGAATTCAAAAATAAATGTAATTTCAAGAAAAGATATAGAGGAGCTATATTCAAGACATGTTTTGCATTCTTTAGGCATTGCAAAAGTGATACAATTTCAACCAGGAGCAACAATTTTGGATGTAGGAACAGGCGGTGGTTTTCCAGGAATTCCGTTGGCAATTTTATTTCCAGAAACACAATTTTATTTGATAGACATTATTGCTAAAAAAATAAAAGTAGTTCAAGAAGTAGCTAATGGGTTAGGATTAAAAAATGTAAAAGCGGAACAAAAAAGAGCCGAATTAGTAAAAGAAGAATTCGACTTTATTGTTAGCCGAGCCGTAACCAATATGCCAGATTTTGTAAAATGGACAAAAGACAAAACGAAGAAAAATTCTATTCACGAATTAAAAAACGGAATTTTATATTTAAAAGGCGGTGATTTAACAGAAGAATTGGCCGCATATAAAACGGTTCAATTGTATAATTTACCTGATTTTTTTGAAGAAGATTTTTTTGAAACTAAAAAAGTGGTGTATTTACCGTTAAAGTATAAATCATAATAACTAAAAAAGCCTGTTTAATAAACAGGCTTTTTTTATGTTAGCTTATAAATTTTATTATTCTAAAATAATTTTTTCAGAGTAATTTAATCCTTCACCACTTAATTTTAACACATATATTCCTGAAGAAAATGAAGATAGATCTAACGTATTAGATGTGATAAAATTATTAATATTCTTGTTAAATACTTCTCTTCCGTTAATGTCAATAATTTTTATCGAAACCTCACCAGAAAAATCTTTAATATTAATATTCAAATTATCTTTAACTGGATTTGGATATATAGAAACATTTATATTGTTAGTAAACGTGTCGTTATTAAGAACTGTATTAGTAAATGTACCAGAGAAAACTCCTCTACCATAAGTGGCCGCAAAAACAACGTTATCGTTTCTCAAATCCAAATCTGTAACTTTAACATTACGCATTCCGTTATAAGATTGATACCAAGTTGGTGATGCCGCATTAAAATTATTTGTATACCATACTCCTAAATCAGAACCTACAATCACTTCTGTAGTTGGTAATAATGGATTTTGAAGAATACATCTTACAGGAATATCCGGGAAATTTCCTTCTTTGTTTACCCATGTTGGAGTTGCAGCTGTACCGTTAGAAGTATACCAAATACTAGTAACATTATAGTTACTCATGGTAACAAAAATTTCATCATTTGAAGTGCCGTATTCAATATCTGATATTGTTCCTACAAAAGCTGATGAAGATATATCTGTCCAAGTTGGATTGGTATTGGCATTAGTGAGTCGTAAAACTTTTCCGTTTCTAGTACCCACAAGTAATGTAGTTGAGCCGGTTGTATATTTAGAGACGGCAAAAGCAGAAGGTGAATTTGTTAGAAATGCATTTGTTAAAATAGTTTTTACTACAATACCAGTTAAACCAACATTTGTATATCTACTAATTTGATAATTTGTACCCGAACTATAATCGGAATATAAAATATCTAGATTTGAATCTAAAACCATTGGACAAATGAATGCTCCATTAGTTGTTGATTCACTATTTATTACTTTTAGAGCCCCGTCTGTAGTTCTTCTATTTATACTGCGATTATACACATAATTTGATATAAAATATTTATTTGCTCCTTGATCAAACATGGTAAATGCTCCGTCGCCACCTTGAGCTGTTACACTCGGATTTAGACCAGAAGGAACAGATGAAAAATATTGTGTACCGTTGTCTTGAGCCCCTGCAGCAAAATAGTCATTAAATAAATTTCCACCAACTGCTCCTACAGGTGCAACACCCACACTATAAAATTGGGTTACATTAAATCCATTATTTCTTGAAGTCGTTAAGAAACCCCCATCTGAAGAATAGTATACCCCACCATCATTACCAAATACAATTTTAGAATTACCTGAAGGGCCATTCCCAAATGCTAATCCATGTTGATCTGCATGAACATTTTGATAACCAAAACCGCCATACCAATGAGAAAGTTGCATATAAGAAGTTCCTCCATTTGTTGACTTAAATAAATCGATACCTCCAAGATATAGCACTTCATCATTTACCGGGTCAGCAGCAATTAATAAATCGTAAAAAGCTTGTCCTCTAGTGAAATCATTTGAAGGAATTCCAGTATCCGCATCAACTGGCAAAGCTAAATTGGTTGTTGTTGTAAAACTATTAAGCGTTTTTACAATAGCTACCGAGTTTGGTATTTCAGCTAAAACATATACCTTGTCAGGATTTGTTTTAGAAACTGCAATTTGAGTTCTTTCACCAGATGGGATACTATGTTTTTGTTGAAAGGTTACACCGTCTGTTGAAGAAAATATTCTACCACCACCAACTCCATATAAAGAATTGTTAGTTGATGACAACCATATTTTTCCGCCTGATGTAATTTCTATGTCATTTGGAGCAGTTTTACTCCCATTGCTTGTAAGTGGTAAAGCAATTTCTGTCCAAGTAACACCACTATTCGAAGACTTATATAAACCATATTCGTTACCTCCTAAAAGTGCACCAGCAGTTGGTGTTGAAGCCGCAGCTACATATATTTCTGAATTCCCAGCATTATTTCTAATTGCTACATCATTTATGTGTTGAATTCCTGGAACAAAATTTGCAGTTAGAATTGAAGAATTTAATGGATTTAAAGTAACATTAACTGGACCATTCTCTAATGCTGTAACTAAAGCATTACCATCTTGTTGTGAAATTGCAACTGACGGAATTGTAACCGTTCCAAAAGTATCCACACCACCCATAGCTGCAGGAATACCAGATACATTATTGATGACTATTACAGCTATAGCACCGGCATTTACTGCACTTGTGCATTTTTGAATAAATGGACAAGTTCCTCTTTTTATCAATGCAATTTTACCATTTACGGATGCAGCATTTATAAAGGGTCCACATCCTTCATTTGGAAGTAAAGTGCCATCATCTACCAAAACAATATTAGAAGTTATGGCTGTTGTAATTGGTACCCCAAAATCAGTTGTTTCAATAGCAGAAAAGGAACTTACTGCAGGTGAATTTACAGTAACAGTAGAACCTGATTGATAATAAGTAGGACCCGAAACACCACCTAGTACTTTTACCCAATTATTTCCACCATTTGTTGACTTCCATAATCCATCTCCAGTAACATCTCCGCCCACATATGATTCTCCTGTTCCCGCATAAAAAATATTTGAATTATTTGGATCTACAGCTATACATGTTACATTAAGATTATCTGGAATGTTTACACGAGTCCATTCAGAATTATCATTAGAAATATTTGTGTTCTTCCAAATTCCTCCGCTTACACCTCCTGCAAAAACAGTTTCATTTGTTGGATCATTTGGATCAAAAATTACGGCTCTTGTTCTACCGCCAACATTAGTAGGACCTCGTTCAATCCAACTATTGTCAATTCCATCACCGGGAGCTCTAAAAGCCGTTAAATCTTCATTTCGTTGCTTTTCAAGTTTTTGTCTTAATAGTTCAAGTTTCTCAGGAGTAGGTCGTCCAATTGATGGATCCATTGTAGCTTCCCAATCGCTTTCGTAATATTTATTTGGAGGAAGACCTAAAGCTTGTCTCTCAATTTTTGTTTTTTTAAGGGTTTCTTTATATGGGCTTTCAGATAAATAACATGCATGTAATGCTCTTAATTCATCAAATTTAGAAATTGGTTTTACTGGAACTAGCTGTAAATTCTCAACTGAATTTGTATTAGTTTTCGGTAAAGTTGAATAATCATTAGATTTTTTAAATGCAGTATTTCTTACAGATACTTCTTTTTTAACTTTTGAGTTAAGTATTTTTGATTCAGTACAACTGATAAAATTAAATAAAGAAATTCCAATAACTACTAGTAAGTGCTTTTTCATAAACAGTTTGGGTTACATAATAAAACTCAAAATTAATCTATAAATGAGTAAAACACAAAAAAATTAATATTCTTTTTTATTTTGTTCAATTATATTTTAGTTGCATTGATAATTTTATAAATTTCAATAGCTTTTCCGTCAGTTAATAATGAAACAAATTGACAAATGTTCAATAATTTATCGTACATTGTTTCTTTATGGCTTTTGTATTTTTCGGGAAGGATATTCATTATTAATTTATCGAAATTTGTACCTGAATTAGTTGACGTGTTAATGTAAGCTTGAATAAAAACATCTAAAAGCGTATGAATAACTTTATATCCAATGATTTCTTTTTCAATTACTTCTTTTGATTGATAAATATTTTTTACGCTAATATTAATAATGTCTGAAATTTGGGCTTTATACTGACTTTTATCCATTAAAGAAACTGAAAATTCTCCTTTTAATATGGCAGTTTCATTATCCATAAATACAGAAACCGCATCGTTTATTAAGCTTCCGATAGCCAACGCACGTAGGTAACTAATGCGGTCTTCTTTGGTTTGAAGTTCGTTGTATTTTTTAGAATCGATAGATTTTTGAACCAGCTTTATTAAATATTCTAAAGCAAAATCTTCATTAATTAATCCTAATTTTATGCCATCTTCAAAATCAATAATTGTGTAGCAAATATCATCAGCAGCTTCAACTAAAAAGGCTAAAGGATGACGAAAATAGCCTACATCAGGATTCGATTTGTTCGAAATCATACCTAATTCTGAGGCTACTTCTTGAAAGAATTGTTTGTCTTGTTGAAAAAAACCGTATTTTTTATCACAAATATTTGAAGTTGGCTTTTTGGGCAAACTTTCTTTCGGATATTTCATAAAAGTTCCTAAAGTAGCATAAGATAATCGCAAAGCGCCTTCCACGCCTTCTCTGTTTGATGTTAAAATAGAAAAGCCATTTGCATTTCCTTCAAAATCAACAATATCTTGCCACTCTTTTTCGGTTACTTCCGACTTGTATTTCTGTCCACTTCCTGAAGAAAAATATTCTCCAATTGCTTTTTCTCCAGAATGTCCAAATGGGGGATTTCCAATATCGTGTGACAAACAAGCCGCAGCAACAATAGCTCCAAAGTCGTTTAATTGATAGCCGTGGATTTCTTGTAAATGTGGGTATTTTTCTAAAATTTTTTTTCCAACCAATCTTCCTATGGAACGACCCACAACAGAAACTTCCAAACTATGTGTCAAACGCGTATGCACAAAATCTGTTTTAGAAAGTGGAATTACTTGTGTTTTATCTTGAAGCAAACGGAATTCTGAAGAAAAAATAATTCTATCGTAATCTACTTCAAAACCCAAACGGGTGTCGTCTTGTTCTTTTCGTAATCTTTTACTCGTGTCGCCTTGTCGTTTTAAAGACAAAAGTTGTTCCCACTTCATCATTGTGTTCGGTTTTAGAAATACGAAGATAGGAATTTAGAAATAAAAAAATCCTTCGTTTTGAAGGATTTTAATTTTACTCTTTTAAATTAGATAAGAAAAACAAACTTGATTTTTTTGGGTACTTATCATAACTTTTATCGCTTGGATTTTCAATGACGGTTTTCAAATTTACCTCATCGCCAATTTTAAATTTTGAAACCACTAATTTATAGTCTAACATATACGGGCCGCAGAAAAAATTTCCGTCGGCATCTTGTTCAATTAATCCAGTATATACTCCTTTTTCTTTTGCCATAATTTTATTTTTTTTCAAAGGTATAAAAAAACAGCCATTAAAAATAATGACTGTTTTATATAATATAATTTATGTTTTTCTACTTATGAACCACACATTTCGCAATCGTCTGGACCTGCGTTTTTAGCTAATTCAATCATCGCTCGGTATTCTTCCGCAGACATTGCACTTGTAGAAACTGGCTCCACCGCTTGCACTACTTCCAATTGTTCTTTTGGTTGAATATTTTGTATTGGTTCTGCTTTTTTATCGTTGTTTAATGTAAATTTAATCGCATCAACAGCTGCTTTTGTTCGTAAATAATACATTCCAGTTTTTAAACCTGATTGCCAAGCGTAAAAGTGCATAGACGTTAATTTTGCATAATTTGCATTTTGCATAAATAAGTTTAACGACTGCGATTGATCTACGAAATATCCACGGTGACGCGACATATCAATAATGTCTTTCATAGACATTTCCCAAACGGTTTTGTATAATTCTTTTAAATCTTGAGGAATATTTAAATTTTGAACGGATCCGTTTTCACGCATTAATTCTTGTTTTAAATCTTCTGTCCACAAACCTAATTTTACTAAATCTTCCAGTAAATGTTTGTTTACTACTATAAACTCTCCAGACAACACTCTACGCGTATAAATGTTTGAAGTATACGGTTCAAATGCTTCGTTATTTCCTAAAATTTGAGAAGTAGACGCCGTAGGCATTGGTGCTACTAACAATGAGTTACGTACTCCAAATTCCATTACTTCTTTTCTTAAACTCGCCCAATCCCAACGTCCAGATAAATCTGAATCTTGAATTCCCCATAAGTTGTGTTGAAATTCTCCTTGAGAAATTGGAGAGCCTTCAAAGCTGGAATAAGGTCCTTCTTCTTTTGCCATTTCCATAGAAGCAGTTACTGCTGCAAAATACATAGTTTCAAAGATTTCTTGATTTAATGTTTTTGCCTCATCACTTGTAAAAGGTAATCGTAACATAATAAATGCATCGGCTAAACCTTGTACGCCTAATCCGATTGGACGGTGACGCTTATTTGAATTTTCTCCTTCAACAACTGGATAATAATTTCTATCAATTACTTTATTTAAGTTTCGAGTAACACGTTTGGTTACGGTGTAAAATAACTCGTGATTAAATGCCCCGTTTTCAACAAACATAGGTAATGAAAGTGATGCTAAATTACAAACAGCAATTTCATCTTTGGAAGTAAATTCCATAATTTCGGTACATAAATTCGAAGAACGAATGGTACCTAAATTTTTCTGATTTGATTTTCTGTTTGCTGCATCTTTGTACAACATATATGGCGTTCCCGTTTCAATTTGAGATTCTAGAATTTTTTCCCATAATTCGTGTGCTTTGATGGTTTTTCTTCCTTTTCCTGCTGCTTCATACGACGTGTAAAGTGCTTCAAATTCTTCACCGTGCACATCATATAAACCTGGACATTCATTTGGACACATTAACGTCCAGTGTCCGTCTTCTTGAACACGTTTCATAAATAAATCTGATGTCCACATAGCAAAAAATAAATCACGAGCACGCATTTCTTCTTTACCTGTATTCTTTTTCAAGTCTAAGAAATCGAAAATATCGGCATGCCAGGTTTCAATGTAAATAGCAAAACTTCCTTTTCGTTTTCCACCACCTTGATCTACGTAACGCGCCGTATCATTAAACACACGTAACATAGGAACAATTCCGTTAGAGGTTCCGTTAGTCCCTCGAATATATGAACCTGTGGCACGTACGTTATGAATTGATAATCCAATTCCACCAGCAGATTGAGAAATTTTTGCGGTTTGTTTTAATGTGTCATAAATACCATCGATACTATCGTCTTGCATCGCTAAAAGGAAACAAGATGACATTTGAGGTTTTGGCGTACCTGCATTAAATAATGTTGGTGTAGCGTGTGTGAAGAATTTTTTCGACATTAAGTCGTAGGTTTCTAACACTGCTGGTAAATCATTTAAGTGAATTCCTACAGAAACACGCATCAACATATGTTGCGGACGCTCAACAATTTTTCCGTTAATTTTTAATAAATACGAACGTTCCAAAGTTTTAAATCCGAAATAATCGTAGTTAAAATCTCTGTTATATATGATATGAGAATTTAAATATTCTGCATTTTCTTGAATTACTTTATGTACTTCTTCTGATAAAAGAGGTGCTGCTTGATTGGTTCTTGGATTTACATAATGATACATTTCACTCATCGTTTCCGAGAAGGATTTATTGGTATTTTTATGTAAATTAGAAATGGCGATACGAGCTGCCAATTGTGCGTAATCAGGGTGAGCGATGGTCATTGAAGCGGCCGTTTCAGCTGCTAAGTTATCTAATTCTGAAGTAGTTACCCCATCGTACAAACCTTCAATAACTCGCATAGCTACTTTTACAGCATCTACTAAATCATTTAAACCATAACACAGTTTTTTAATTCTGTCTGTGATTTTGTCAAAACTTACTGGCTCTTTGTGGCCATCTCTTTTAATTACGTACATAGTTTTTGTTTTTTTGAAACAGCAAATCCCTTTACTGATTCGGGTTATTTGTAATACTTATTTTTTAGCCAGTAAGTAGGGCTTGTCGCTTTTTAAGAACAAAAGCAACTTACGTTTTAGGAAAAGTGAATAGCAGGATTTGGGGAAATCTGTATTGTAAGTTTTTCTTTTAAAAATCAGCGTCAAAAGTAATTTTTTGTGCTTCAGTATCTGTATTCATAACACCTGCTTTTTGGTATTCAGCTACTTTTTTCTCAAAGAAATTTGTTTTTCCTTGTAACGAAATCATATCCATAAAATCAAATGGATTTGAGGTATTGTACTCTCTATCGCATCCTAATTCTACTAATAATCTATCTGCTACAAATTCTAAATATTGCGTCATTAATCCAGCATTCATTCCAATTAATGAAACAGGTAACGATTCTGTAATAAATTCTCTTTCGATATTTAACGCATCAACAATAATGGTTCTGATACGATCTTTTGAAACTTTGTTTACTAAATGATGGTTGTGTAAGTGTACGGCAAAATCGCAATGTACGCCTTCGTCACGAGAAATTAATTCGTTAGAAAAGGTTAAACCTGGCATTAAACCACGTTTTTTCAACCAATAAATAGAACAAAATGCACCAGAGAAGAAAATTCCTTCTACAGCTGCAAACGCTATCAATCGTTCTGCAAAAGAATCCGATTCAATCCACTTTAATGCCCAATCTGCTTTTTTCTTAATTGCAGGAAATACATCTAAAGCGTTAAATAATTCATTTTTCTCAGCTTCATCTTTTACATAAGTATCAATTAAAAGCGAATAAGTTTCAGAATGGATGTTTTCCATCATAATTTGAAAACCATAGAAAAATTTAGCTTCTGCATATTGCACTTCATTTACGAAATTTTCAGCTAAATTTTCATTCACAATTCCGTCAGAAGCAGCAAAAAAGGCTAAAATGTGTTTGATGAAGTATTTTTCATCCGCAGACAACTTATTATTCCAATCATTTAAATCTTGAGACAAATCAATTTCTTCAGCTGTCCAAAAACTGGCTTCCATTTTTTTATACCATTCCCAAATATCGTGGTGTTTGATAGGAAAAATTACAAATCTGTTTTTGTTTTCTTGTAAAATTGGCTCAACGATTGACATAAGTAATTGATTTTATAATTTTAAGCGAGATACATTCTCTATATTTTTAACTTTACAAATTTCAATAAATCAATTGAATAATAAAAGTCAAACTTATTCACAATTTGACTAAGTTTTTAACAATCATACATTATTACAAAAATTAAAAATATTTTTATAATTATTTGATTATCAATGTATTAAATAACGTTAAACAAAATAAAAAAATCGGGTTAATCAGCTGAAAATACAACTACTAACACGATTTTTTGAGGTGTTTTTTTGAGGGCTATTTTTTTAAATCTTCGGCTACTTTTTCTAATTCTTCGTACCAATCGATTCCAAATTTTCGAACTAAGGCTTCTTTTACAAATTTATAAACCGGAACTTGTAATTCTGCTCCTAAAGCACAAGCGTCAGAGCAAATATGCCATTTATGATAATTTACCGCTGAAAAATCGGAATATTCTTTTACTCGAACTGGGTATAAATGACAAGATACTGGTTTTTTCCAACTTACTTCTCCTTGATTATAAGCTTGTTCGATCCCACAAAGTGCGGTTTTATTGTCGAAAATTACATACGCGCAATCTTTCCCATCAATTAATGTAGTTTCTAATTCGCCATCCGTTCCGATAACGTGTGTTCCTTGTGCTTCAATAGCAGCAATTCCTTCTTTTCGTAAAAAGGGTTTCACTTTCGGATAAATAGCTGCTAAAATTTGAGTCTCTTCTTGGGTTAAAGGAGCACCCGCATCGCCATCTACACAACACGCGCCTTTGCAAGCAGATAAATTACAAACAAAATCTTTTTCTAAAATTTCTTCAGAAACAATGGTTTTTTGAAGTTGAAACATACTTATTTTATTTAAAGCGCAAAGATAGGAATTAAATACGGCAAATTTTAATTTGAAAACACGCCAATTGAACTTAATCCGTATCTTTGCAAAAAACATTTTATGATTGACTGGAAAGAAGTTTTTACCATATCGATGATATTATTTGCTGTAATTGATATTTTAGGGAGTATTCCTATTATTGTAGATTTACGAAGTAAAATTGGACATATACAATCAGAAAAGGCAACTATAGTTTCAGCTAT
>NZ_JBEIET010000046.1:0-15135 GCF_040382755.1 Flavobacterium sp. | reverse complement strand
CATCCTAAGTATTTATACAGAATATTAACTTCTTAGTACTTACTAGTCAAAAGCAAATCATAAAGCAAATCATAAAGCAATTTCTAAATAGTAAAATAAATACTAATAAATAGAATTTTATTCTGCTACACAACGCACAGAAAAACCGCTTCGGCGACCGAAGTCGATGGATGGGCTCGTATAGCCGCTATCGAAGTAGAGGTTGTAGGCAGCGGCAGTGGAGCTACGCTCGGTAGAACTCCAGTAGTAGCCGATGAAACCACGGTAGTCGAGCGTGCTAGTACTATCGCTACGGTAGCCCGAAGCAGGAAGGTATAAGGAATTGTTCACAATTTTACCTGCACTATAGTTGGTAGAACTGCTGGTATATGTTCCCACATTGCTCCAGTTGGTTTGTGTGTTTACTGGTGTAGTGCTGTAAATGCTTACCCATTCGTTTCGGGTTGGCACACGGTAGCCACTTGGGCAAGGGTCATTAGCCGTTTTTATTGGGGTAGCTTCGGTTACGTTCCATGCGCCATTAGCTGCGGCGGTGGAACTCCAGCTTGCTACAGCTGCATCGTTGGCTTGTCCTGCTATAGGTCCTGTGGGTGCAGCAACAAAACCTTCTGTGCCACTATTGGGTTTGGTTCTGTAGCCATCACCATTGGTATCCACGGGTTTTTTTCCCCATTGAAAATAGGCACCATTTAGCTTCCAGCTGGGTACTAATGGGTCAGCTGTTTCATCAGCGCCTAAGTTATGGCATTTAAATACCAAAATTCCCCCAGTATTAGTCGGTACTGGGCATGTTCTTACTACTATAGCAGTAGCTCCTATGGTGTTAGTCCAACTATTTCCATTATATAATTGCAACTCACCTTTACCACAATCTGTACACCAAACTTGAAGCCCTGCAACAGGAGAATTAATTGCATTTCTTTGTTGTAAAGTCATTCTTGGAGGTAAAAACCCCCTTATGGTACTCTCTACTTCTAAAGCAGCAGAAGGTTGAATTAGTGTAGGGTTTGTGCCAACTTTTTGACTTAATTGTTGCGCCCGACCAAACCAAAAAGTAGCCAGAAAAAATGGTATTATAATTAATTTTCTTTTCATGATTTATCAATATTTTTATGAAATATAATTATATTTTAATAAATTAATTTACCAAATACCAGCTTGTTCCATCAGACTGTATTTTATATTCACCTGGTATGTTTACTTCTGTAAATGAATAACCGTTTGCGACTACTGAAGTACTAAAAATTATTTTATTACTAGATGCATCTGATTTAATTATTGAATATATACGATTTGTAGCTGTAGATGCAGATGGTAAAGTAACAGTGATATTAGAAGACGAAGCATTTACTCGTATAACATTATTAGTATGATCTAAAGAAATATTAGATGAAGTAGTACTTAAAGTAGTAACAGAAATAGGAGTTGCCCAAGTGCCGTCTCCTCTTAAAAATGTTGTAGCTGTTGCTCCTGTAGGTAACTTAGCTATTGTAACGGCATTATCAGCAAGTTTATTTGTAGTTACATTAGCATCTGTAATTTTTACTGTAGTAACGGCATTGTTAGCTAAATCAGAAGCTGTAATTGTTGCATCAGCAATCTTTATAGATGTAACACAATTATTTGAAATAGTTAAAGCACCTGAATTTGCCAACGTTGCATCTGCACTCATCACTACAGCTGAGGCTTGATTACTTGAATTACCAACCCAAAAATTTGTTGAAGTTAATGAAGTATTTACTGGTGAAGCTGTTATTGTAGTTGTTCCACCGAGAGCAACATTAGTTCCATTTATAGTAACAGAGCTATTGGCTAATTGACTATTAGTTATTCCTGCTGTTGAATTAATGTCTGCACTAGTAATCGTTCCATTCAAAATCTTTGAAGAAGTTACCGCATCATTGGCAATAGTTGTAGCATTTGAATTCGCTGCTGCTGTAACATCTCCTGTTAAAGCTGCTCTCTCAAAACTTGTGCCATTTAAGACTGTCGATGGAGAACCTGAGTAAATGGTACCTGCTGTTGGACGTATCCATGCAGTACCGTTATAATATTCCATAATATTATCTGTAGTATTATAACGTGACATCCCAGCAGCAGCTGTCACCGGACGCTGTAATGTGGTTCCAGATGGTAAAGTCATACTAGCTGTTCCTGGTAAAGAAATATTGGTTTCCAACTTAGCACCTGTTATAGCATTATTAGCAACATCTGCTGTAGCAATTGTTCCGTCTAAAATCTTTGAAGAAGTTACCGCATCATTGCCAATTTTAATAGAAGTAATACCTAAATCATTTAAAGATACTACACCTGAAGTTAAAGCTATTGGTGATGTACCTGTAATTGAAACTCCACCTAGGGGTTTCCAAACTCCAGAAAGTACATTACCATTATTTGCTCCATTTGGATTTGAAAAATAATAGTAACCGGGAGTAACAGAAGTTGCTACAGAAGAACGATTACCTGTTGTTAATGTAGTTCCAGTAGCATTATTGTATACTACCATACCATCAAAATAAGTAGGAAAAGTAAAACCATCTGCAAGTGTTAAATCAAAAGCAAAATTAACTAAATCTACAGAAGGAAGAACAATCCCCTTACCAGTATTAGGAGCTGCACCAGCTTCAGTACTAAAAGATGAACTTGCATCTAAAAAAACATTACTATTAGTAATTGTTGAAATTGGGGTGCCGCCGTTTACCGTTATCTGTGCTATAGAGGTAAATGAAATCATAATTGAAAAAAGTAGAAATATCTTTTTCATAATTTGTTATTTAAAATTAATTATATTATTTACCTGAATAAATCCATTTTGTTCCTGACCAAAGAAAAGCACCTCCTCTATATTGATTATTTAAACCTACAATATTTCCAGAAGGAGGAGTACCACCCCAAGAATTTGAGACTGATGAAAAATTGTCATTATAAATATAAATAACTCTTCCAGCATCTGATGGTGTAAAACCAGTACCTGAAGTTGGTATAGTAATAGTTGTACCAGTACCTGTTGTTATGATATAAAAATCTGTTCCAGTAACTGTATAGGAGTTTGCTGAAACAAACGAAACGTTTCCTCTAATGCTATTATAAGTCGTTAGAGTACCATCAGCACCTGCTGGACCTTGTGGCCCTGTTGCTCCTGCTGGACCTTGTGGCCCAACCAAACTAGCTAACCATTGTGCTTCGGTTCCTACAAAACCATTTGTAACCGCTAATTGATAGGCTGATGAACCATTGGTTCCGTTTGTTCCTGCTGGCCCAGTTAAACCAATAGGGCCTTGTGGACCCGTAGCTCCAGTTAAACCAATTGGACCTGGTGTTGAACTTCCAGAATTAGCCGCATAATATGCTAATGGAACATAAGTAAAAGGCTGATTACTAATACCAACAAAATTAGTACAATTTGCATTTACATCTAAATCAACTTTTAAACTTTTGGGATTATTTCCCCAAACTACATTTGAAAATGATGATGCATAACCACCTATTTTCTCTCCAGTACCGATGACTAAATTAACAATTCCATAAGCATCTGTAGAAACTTTATGTGTTTCTAAGTATTCTATTTGATTTGTATGATCAATAATTGCAAATTTTAAACACACTAATTTATTTGAAATAGGTGCGTGTGTATTATCCTGACCAGGTAACTGCTCACCTGAAGGATTTAAAATTAATGCTTGATATGATATTCCATTCTGCGAAAATCCGAAAGTGGAAAATAACAATGCTAAAAATAAACATTTTTTCATTTTATTCTAAGGTTAAATTAATATGTATATTGTAGTCCTAATTGTAATTGATTATTTGTGAAGTCTAACTTTTCAGAAGATTTATTGGAAACATTAAATGCTTTCGAAAACAAATAACCTAAATCAACACATAGATTTCTTGTTAGTTCTAACTTAAAATCCATCCCAATTTCAGGCTGAAGAAAAATTCCTTTAAATTCTTGATATTTTTTCAAATCATAAACAACATTATCAATATATTGTTGTCCATTTAGAATAGTAGAAGTATTAAAGCCAGCTTTCACTTTTAAATTATAAAATCCATCAGGTGATTTTAATACTGATGCATATCCCATGTTTTGAATACCAATATAATTTGTATTCCAAACATATGTATTATTAACATTTCCACCTTTAGCATTAAATTGATTTAAAACTAAACTTGCCGAATATGAAAACTTACTTTCTAAACTACTTTTAGCATCATCTAAAAAAAACTCTACACCAAATTCGTAATTTGAACCGCTAGATCTTTCTAACCCAGAAACAGTTTTACCTAAAGAATTTTTATAATTATAGTTTGTAAAATTTCTTCCTGTTTTTAAAAAAAATTCCTGAGAAATTGCAACATGGCTAATAAACATAGCAATCATAAATAGAAGTTTTGTTTTCATTGTTTTAAAATTTTAGTTGAAAATATATAATTGTTTGAAGTTAGTTTTACAAAATATTCAGCAGTTGAAAGATTATTTAAATTAACTGAAACTAAATTATCTTCATTCTTTAAAACATCAGAATATACAAGCCTACCAAATAAATCAAAAACAACTATACTTATATCATTACCTGGAGATTTAGAAAATGAAAAATTTACTACATCTTTAAATGGATTCGGAAAAACAGTTGTATTGAGAGAAAGAGTATTTTGTTGCATAATTTTTCCCCAATTACTTTGTTGGAATCCTTGCTGAACAGAAATACCATTAGTAGCAGTACCAATTACCGACTGTTGTCCTACAGTAAATGATACAGAAGCAACACTTGTGTTAGAGCTATTACCTCCTTGACAACTAATCATTTGATGATGTAATCTTTGAGCCTGTGAAAGATTACAAAAAATAAAATAAAGCAATAATGCTTTAAAAATTGTTTTAAAATTTATCATTTTATATTTGTTTTTAAAATGCAAAGTTTGAAAGTTTATTTAAAAAAAAGTATACATATCTTGCTACAACTAAACTAATATTGACTATATCTTTTGTTTATATAATCATTAATTACTTTATCTATAATAGAAGTATGGACTTTATAACATTTTTTTTTAGTAATTGCATGACATTTAGTTTTGGTCTTTTTCTTTCATTTTCATTAATTGCATATACATATTTACTACATCAGCTTCATTTATTTTACTGACAATATTTTTATTTACTGAATAGAAATTGGAAAATATTTTATTAATTAAAAACATAATAAATAATTGAAGATAATTGGGGAGAAAATAGATTATTTGATAATTTAAAAAGAAGATTGAAAATATCAAATGAATCCATTATTGATAAATACTATGCTGAAATTTATTTCTTTATTATTTTTAATGCATTTAAAAACTACTTACATCTTGTAAATGAAAATTCAAATTAGTTTTATTTATATTTCTATATTCTTTTGGTGAATATTTTGTGTATTTTTTAAATGTTCTCGCAAAATTGACATAACTTTGAAAACCCAAATCATAAGCTACAGATTCTAGTTTTGTGTTTTTCTTTAGTATCATTATTTTAGCATATTCAATTTTAACCTTTAAAACATAACTGTAAGGTGAAATATTCATTTGAGCTGTAAACATTCTAACAAAATGATGTTTACTCCATTTTGTTAATGAGACTAAATCATCAATTTCAATTTTATTTTCAATATTTTTGTCAATGTAGTTTAAAACTTTTTTAATTAAGTATGTTACATTTTCTGTATCGAATTTATCTATGAAATTATTTAATTCAGTTTTATTATTGCAAGAATTAATAGCAATTTGAACTGTAGTTAATAAATCAACTTTTTTGAATGGCTTTGTAATGAAAGCAAATGGACTAGTTTGAATTATGTCTTGAATTGTTTTTGCGTCATTATATGAGGTTAAATAAATAAACGGTAAACTCAAATCACGCGATAAATAATTTCCTAATTCTATACCAGTCTTTCCTTTTCCTAGATAAACATCAATAATTACTAAATCTGGTTTTAAGATATTTATATTATTTATTGCTGAATCAAAATCTTTAACAATACTTACATTAATATCTATTCTCTCTAATAAATCTTTAATATCCCAAGCAATAAAAAGTTCATCTTCAACAATAAGTATATTAAATTTGTTTTTATTCATCATATATGAAATAAAATTACACACGTAACACCATCATCACTTTTAATCCGAAATTTACCAGACATTTGATCGACAAATAACTTAACTATATCTAAACCAATTGAACCAAATTTTTTAGAATACACGTCAAAACCAACGCCATTATCACTTACCGTTAATATATATGAATTTTCATTTATACTTTTTAATGATATATTTATTTCACCTGACTTTCTATCTACAAATGCATACTTAAAAGAATTATTTATTAATTCATTTATAATTAATCCTAAAGGAATTGCAGTTTCTATATCAAACTCAACCACTTCCATTTTAACTTTATACTTAATATGTTTAATATCAAAAGTTGTATAAATATTATGAATTAAATTTAGCGTGTATTCGTTGAAATTGACTTTTGAAACATCATCACTAATACACAACATTTCATGAATATACAACATAGATTTTATTCTTGTTTCACACTTTTCAATAAATGAATCTATCTGTTGATTTTTAGAAATTCTAGCTTGAATATTTAAGATGCTAACAATTATTTGAAGATTGTTTTTTACTCTATGGTGAAGTTCTTTAAGCAACAATTCCTTTTCCTTAATTGATTTGTTTAATTTACATTGTAAATTACTAGAATAAATGTTTTCTTTAACTATTTTTTTAAATTTATAACCTAAATAAACGTAGGAAACAATGAAACTTAATGCAATGAAAAAGAATATTAACTCTATAATAAATTCAATATTTAAAAAAATATTAAAAAAAAATAAACCCATTTTAAATATACTTTTAATTTTAAACAAATTTACATAATAGTAATATTGATAATTTAAACGTATATTGACATTAGTATACGTTTTTTGTCAAAAAATCAAATTTCGTTTAAAAAAATATCAATTTACGTATATACAAATCGATAATTATATACTTTTTTTATTGCTTAATTATTTTTTTTGCACAACAGAAATAAGTTAATTATCAAATTGTTGCTAAATTAATTGATGCCCCAAATTCAATTAATTGATTGCTTTTCCCAAAAACCTCTAATTTATTTAGTGGTTTTTATTTAAGTAAATTTATTTTCTTAAAAACTTAATAATTAATTTGAAGTCTATACATTTAAATACGCATCATTTAAAAACTTAACCTAATTTTTCAATTGAAGTTTGGTTTCAAAATTTTAATTTAAATCGTGTTTTATCAATTATCAATAATTTCAAACTTTATAAAAGAAAAAAATAATGAAATATAAAAGCGTAAAAGAAATTTTGGAGATACTTTTAGTGAAAAAAAATAACTTCATTATTGAAAAAGAGGAGCAAGAATTATTAATTGAACTACAAATTTTGCTAGCACTAGCTAATAGTAGCAATTCAATTGAAGTTAATTTAGAATGTAATTGTGAACTTGATTGCGAAACAATTGAAGAAGAAGTTGAAATTAATCAATGTTTGGATTGTGGTTTACCATTAAGTATACTTTAATCATTCAATAATTATGAAAAATCTTTTGCATCGACTATCTAAGAAAAAGAAAAAAAATGAAATATACATCAATACAAAAGAAATCATTGGTTTTTATAAACAACTAGTAAAAATGAAGGCTAAAAGGCCTCATATAAATGCTAAAGTACTGCTTAAAAAATGTTATCCAAATATAAAAGAAAAGCTAAATAAAATAATTGAAGACCATGAACGTTCAACTTGTAATTAATCCTTTACATTTCGATTTATTATTTAATAACAAAAACATACGATTTAATATAGAAGAAATTGAATTTATGGAAATTAAGAATAAAATTAATTACATCAGTTTAATTGGTTGCTTTTTAAGTTTAACAGCATTTTCTTTACTATGTATGTTCTACTTAAAAATTAATTATTTCAATTTAATTATACTAAATTTTATTCTATTCTTACTATATACCGATTTTATTTACAAAAAAGTATTTCAAATAAACTTAAAGGTTCATGGTAAGGATTACACACTAATTTTAAATGATGAATCTACTTTTTTTGAGTTTAAGTTTTTATATGAAATATATAACAAACAAATAGATTAGCTAGATTTAGTGTTTATGGTTTTTTGATAATAAAACGCTGGAACAAACAAAAGTAAAAACAAAGGTTGAATAAGAAATCGTCTTACATAGAAAAGAATTACTAAATCTGAATTTGTAGTTAACTCAAGTAAAAAAAAGAAAATCGTTGTTAAAATCACAAAAAAGGATAACAATAAATAAGATGAAAATCTAACTAAAGTCTTTTCTTTAAATACTAAATAAATAATTATAACAGTACAACTACTATTGATTAAATATCTAAAAAACAACCCAACAAACAATTTAAATCCTTCATAATTTGGTATTGTTTTATTTTGTGAAGCCGCATTAAAAAAATCCAAAAAAAGGGTCATAAAACAAATCTCTTTCGTAAATTCTTACAAGAACTAAAATCGCGATGAAACCCGCAATGGCTAAATATTTAATTTTACTATCCATTTTGTTTGTTATTATATGAAAATCTAATTACCCAAAGTATCCAAAGCACAAAAACAACTCCATATATGAATAATGGGAAAACAATATCATGTAAAAATGTGCCATAACTTGGATAGTTGTACAAACCAATTGTCAATAATGAAATTCTAATTATATTTAGAATAAAAATAAAAATTCCTCCAAATAACAAGTAAAGAAAAGTAGTTTTGAACGTTACTGAAAAAGCGACTATAAAAGAAGCAAACAATATAATTACGCTCATCGCATTGCAGCCTTCCACTATTCGAGCAATATAAACCGAGTTATAAATTACTTTATATGAAGGTTCAAATTCATGTTTAATTATTTCACAATTATCACCAAAAAAAACAAGTATTTTCTTAGTTTGACGTGCCACAAAATGAGTAATACCATCAACTTCATTATTTTGAATATGATAATGATTTAAAAAAAACGAATACAGCATTATAGCCACAAAATAGCACACTAAAAACTTTAACAAGAAAGTGAAAAACACCTTGTGCTGCTGAAACATGTTTTTAGGAATTGTATTCATTGTGAATATTGATAATAATATGGGATAACGGTTTGCAGATTTGCGAAGAATGGGTTAAGAAGCACGAATATTCAATTTAGCACTTCTGCCCCAATTTTGCCAAAACCCTGTTAGCACCAGTTTTTATATTTCAGCTATAAAGGTTGTACATAAATCCAGTTATAAAACTCCACACAATATTTTCTTGTCCATTAATTGCTGTTTGTCCATTTTTTGTTTTGCAAATCATTCTCAAAGAAATTTCTTTTTCTAAATAAACGTTATTGTATTTATATTTTATTTTAACTTTAATAACAGAAATTGCTGGTGCTTCGTCTTTTATAGAGATTATTTCATACTCTTTTAATTCTTTATCGGTTAATTCAAATCTAACTTTTCCAGCTTCTTTTCTTAAACTTACATCTTTAGCAATAAAGTAATATTTTTGTTCGGCTATTTTACCGTAATTTTTATTTTGCCAATTTTTTAATAAATTTTCAACTTCCTTTTCAGGACTAAATTTTTTAAAGTCTTCTACTTTTATTTCAGATTGACTTATTTGTCTTGGTTTCCATTCTTTAATTTCTTTCATTAATTGATTAAGTGAAACTTTATGCTTTTGGTAATCATTGATAGTTTTTTTTAACTCGCTTAAACTTTCTCTTAATGTAATTTTCTTTTCAGGAATTGGTGGATTATCTTTTTGTTTTTGTAAAGCTTGCTTCCAATCAAAAATCGCAAACAATGTACACCAACATTTTCCTACTACATATTTATTATCATATTTTAAATCACGACCGTGTAGAATTCCATTTCTGAATGGCAAAAATATTTCATCATCATTTGTTTTTTTTCTGGTTGTATTAAAAATGTCTCTAATTGATGATAATCCACTACTATGTGCAGCTATACTATCCCAAGCAGTTAATTCAGTTGAATCTGTAAAAAAACCTTTGCATTTACTTATGTCGTTTACAATTCCATCAATAATTATTAAAAGTAATGGAACAACAGAATAATATCTTTTTTCAAGCGTATCTTGATAAGCAAGTTTAATTAATTTGTATCTTAAAGCTAGTTCAGGTGAAGTTTTAAAGTGATAAAGTAACCAATCGATTTGTGGCGAAGTAAAATAGTAAGCTAGTTCATTTTCTGCTTCTTCAAAATTATTTTTATCAGCTAGATCAATAGCTTTTTCCATTATTGGAGTGTTCATTGATTCGTGAGCAATCCAACCAGATTTAGAAAAATAGTTGTTAAATTTATCAGGAAGCTGAAGAAAATGTTCAGTTTGTTTTTTTAGTTCAGGTAATTTTGAAAGAGCTTCTTTTAGTTCAGAGTTTTTTGGGCCAAAAAATGAAAATATTTTAATTATGCGCCCAAGCATAGAGAATCCAACAACATCGGTTCGAAGTTTAGAGTAAGATGGATTGTCTGAAATTTTGTCCTTTTGTATCATTTTTTGGTAAACTTACTGCCAACGTTTTGCAGCTACCCGAAGGTGGCGATTTCGAAGCACTTCACTGTCAACCAAGCAGAAAATTTGATAGAAGCACAAAGCTTGATTTAACCACTGAACCGCCACTTTTGGGTAGGTGCTGTTAGCTGCTGCCCTTCTTTCCGTGTTATTTACCTTTAACAAGTTTGTCAAGTTCGTTTGCATAGTCCATTAATGTCTTGTTTACGTCTTTCATTGATTCTACTAAGTTGTCGAAGTCTGCATACTTTGCTTGAATCTCTTGAGGGGTTAAGTCTTTGTTTTCTTCTAGCTTTTCAGCTTTGTCATACCATTTTCTAAATTTCACTTGATATTCTGTAAGGTGTGGTCTCAAAGCGTTATTTAATATCTTTTTAGTCAAGCCAATAAGTGCTGTTGTTGGGTCGTGGTCTTTTAAATAGTTCCCTGGGACAGTTTTAATTTCGTCTCTTATGTTATTAAATAACTTATACCAAGAATCGTAAATTTCAATGATAAAATCATTTTTTTCGTCAATTGGTATTGCAGCTTTGCGTGTTGTTAGTTCAATATGAATTCTATTTGCAATGTATAGATTATCACTGTTTCTCTTGACTTTATATTTTAGTTTTGGAGAGCCTGAAATCTCAACTTCCATTTCGTGCCAGTTAAACCATTTGGGAATGTAATTATTTATTAAAAATGCTACTATTAAAAACAGTAAGCAAATCGAAATAATTAACCAATCGCTTTCAATGGTTAAAGAGGGTTTATTTGTGTAATAAATCCGTATTATCTCAGTATTTGTTGTATCGTTCATTCGCAGGTATTTTCTTGCATTTGTGGAATAGCTTTATTTACAATTTTGTCGGATTCATTTCTTTTGACAAAAGATTTTTCAATATACTGTTGTAGTTTTACTCTATCTTCAGTCCAGTCTTGAAGAATAGCATAACCTGATATTACATTAGCTCGAAGTCTTTGAGGTATTGAGTTAGGTGTGTATTTGTCAGCTCCATAGTTTGGGTGAGAAGGTAAAAAAAGTCCAAGCAACCCTGCATAATTGTCACCAACTTTATAATTTAATGCACCAGATATTTCCCAGTCAACGTGTTTTCTGCACTTTGTTTTAGCTCCAATAAGAACAACCAAAACAGTCGTGACACTTAGGTAATCTTTTTGAATCAATTGTTTTATGTATTCGTCACTTGTATCGGAATCAATATCGCCATCATCTACTGATTTACTCACAACAAGGTCTCCAAAAAGGTTTTCAAATCTTTCTCTATAATCTTGGTCGTCTTTATGGTAAAAACTCACAAAGGTTTTGCGTTTGGTATTATTTTCAGGAAGCGTTTCTGGCCAAGAAAATAAATTGTTGTTGTATGTAAATTGATTACCCCTTGACCACTTTCCTTTTTCATTTCTTTTCAAAACCGAAATTTTAGAGCCTTCATTAGCTCTGTTTACAAGCCAATGTCTTTGTCTTGTTTCACCGTCAGATAAAGTCGTTCCGTCATACTCAAATGCGAAAACGTCACGAATTAATTTTTCGTCATCTTTAAAAGATAGTTTTGTTACAAAATATTCTTTCATATTGTCTCTTTGTCGTCTTTGTTAGGGTTGCAGCTAACGATTTGGGGCTTTGCGAAGGCTGGGATTAGAATTTCAAATGTTCAATTTAGAACTTAGATAGCCATTTTTTTCAAACTGCTTTTAAAGTATGCCTTTTATAAATATAAATATTTAAATAGGTTTAGCGTTTCTATAGTTCCTTTAAATATTATTTTTTTATTTTTTATTACAATTACTGTAGGATATCCATTTATTTCAAGTACTTCCTCATATTTTTTATCAGCAAAATAATTTTCAAAATTCAATTTTTGGTTTTTAAAAATTAAATTTCCCTTCTTAATATCTTCTTTATTTTTATAAATATTGATACTAATAATTTTTGATTTATTAAGATTGAATTTTTGATTTTGAATTAATTCATCTAAATATTTAAATTTTTCTATACAAACGCCACAGTTATTATTCCAAAAATCAATTATAATATATTCATCATTAAATTCTGTAAGATTTATATAATTATTTTTGTAAAAATCATAAATTTCTATTTCTTTAAGATTGATTTTTAATTCATCTATTGAACCAGTATAAGTATTAAAAAAAAGTTTATTTTCTATAATTGTAGGCATAGAATGTGATAGAACAAACGAAATAAAAAGGAATGTAAATAAATAGATATATTTTACTTTCCTCTTAACATTTCTATTAAATATATATCCACCAAGTAGATAAGAAAATAATAAATACAATATGTAAAAATTCCCAATAAAATTAGTATTTGAATATCCTTTAAAATATACTCCAATTATTAATACAACTAAATGAAAACAAAAAACATATAAAATAGGGTAAATAGTTTTAATATTTAATTTTTTTAAAATAAAAGGGAAAAAAATAAATACTAAACCACCCAATAAAATTACAATTTCACCATTGTTTGTTGATAATAAAATTAGATAAATAAGTAACGGTAATAATGATGTAACTATTTTTTTTATCATATAACTGAAGACTTAATTTTTATTATTTCAAATGGTTTTTCTGAATCACTATATATAACAATAGTTTCATTAAAATCACCCTTTTCTTCTGATTTATATGTGATTTTTAATTCAAAAACATCATTTGGTTTTAATGTTTTGGTTGTTTTTAGATTATTATTAATAATACATTTACAAGAAGGTTGAATCTTTAAAATGTTTATACTTGTATTACTTTCGTTATTTATTTGAATATTAATTTCCTTTTTTTCATTAGTTCTTAACTTGCCAATATTAATTTCATTTTTCTCAATTGTCAAAATTTTTTCATTGCAAGAAAAAAATAAGAAGCTTATAAAAATAGTCAAATATTTATATTTTTTCATGATAATATATTTTTAAGCCCGACAATTATCTTGACGGACTTAATTAATTAATAAGAACATCTACCTGTATTATCAGATTCCCAAATACCTAAATATACTTGAACATAACAACCACCTGACGGACAAGTCCCATATTCCCATGATATACCCCAAATTGATATTCCAGTTAATCTTACACATTCTGAATTGCCTTCACAATTACAAGATCTTAATCCTGGACCAGCAAACTTATTTGCAATTATTCCATTGTTTAATTTATCAATTGTTTGATTGATATTCTCAACTTTTGTTAATAAATACCTGCCTTCATTTACACCAAATAAACTAATAGCTTTATTCAAAAAATATTCTTTTCTTGTCGCTTTAAAATTTATTTTTTCATTGTTATTATCATTATTGTCAGTAAATAAAGATACTTTTAATTCTGATTGCAATTCATTAATAAAATTACTTTGAACTTTATTTAAAGAATTATTTTTTTTAAAATTATCTAATTTAAGCATCCAAACACTAAATCTCTGACTTGGATTTAATGTTGCAAAAGCTAAACGTTGTTCCTCTAAATCATTTAATGAAATTATACTTTTATAAATTTCAATATCATTTTGATTTGTTTTATTAGTTATACTTGGATTATTTGCGTTAAGACTTATGTTAGTATCATTTGTTAATTCTTCTTTTTCACATGATAAAACAAAGAACAATGCTAATGCTAATGTTAGTTTAAATAAATTTCTCATATTGTATAATTTACTTGTTTTGCCTACTATTATTTTTGGGTTTCTGTTCGGCTTCTTTTCCCCGTTACAATTTTCCATCTTCTGATTATTAATTTACAAACCGTTGCTTTACATTCTTGAATTCAATCAAAGTTTTTCAAGCAATCTTCCGACAACGTTCAGTCAAGGTTTCAAGTAACTTATTTATATGCTCATTTTTATAGTTCAGTTAAGCAAAGCTATTCTCATATAGTTGTATTTGCTCAAAATTATCATGTTTAATTTTAAAAACTTTAAGCATTATTGCGAAATATTTATAAAAATAAATACTTTGTTTTATAACTACTATACGAAAATTGATATTACCTATCGAAAATTGGCATTATTTTTATGTTTCTACGAAAAACCTTGTATTTTATATATTAACAATCGTTTTTATTAATAATCTCAAATTTAAAGCTAATATTATAAAGGGGGAAATTTATTTATGTAGAATGATTTCTACAGAAGTAAAGAAGTGGCATTTAATTGAAAAACGAATTAAACACTTTTTAGGATGGTTCATATAAAATAAAATTACAAATAGTTACGAATCGATTTGAATCGATTCGTAACTATTTGTAACTATTCGTATTGATTTATATTGATTTTCAATCTAGTTTCTTCTTTTGTTTTTTGTTGTTGCTTGTATGAATCAGTGCATAAGTCAAAACACCTCCTAATACTATCATTAATAAAAGTGGCTTCCAATTGTTTTTTACATAATTGTCAAATAATTTTGTTGGAGAATTTGGCTGAGTTGGAATATCATGGTTTACTTGTTCATTAAATAATTTAGTTGGCAAATTTTCATAACCACCTTCAAAACTCATTTTT
>NZ_JBEIET010000045.1:0-15503 GCF_040382755.1 Flavobacterium sp. | reverse complement strand
TACGATTATTGCGTTGTCAAATAAAATGACTTACAACACCTATAAAACCAAAAAGTTTATTGCGTTATTTAATTCTAAATATCCTGTAAAACTGGATAATAATGATGTAGGTGGTGCTAATGAATAAGAGTTACTGATTTACAAATTTGAATGCAATCGTAGCAATATTCGCATTTAAACCATCGGTTCTTTCGTAATGATTGAATCTGAAATCGATGTTTTTTAATCCAAATTTCCAAATTTTTGCAGCGGTGAATATGTCGGTATACGTAAATCCGGCGCCATATTGGTTGGCGTTAAATGTAGACAAGTCAAAATCTGAAGTATAGAATTTTTCCGTAGAAAGATGTTGTTCAAAAGGTGCGAAATATTTAGACTGCATCTGCGTATAATATCTATACATTGGAAAAATGGTAAATTTATCAGATACTTTCACAGGAATTTCAATAGAAGCTGTATGTGCTTGTATGTCCCAATCGTCTGAATAATAGCGGTAATACGTTCTAAAAACAACTTTCTCGTTTAAGTAATAATTTAATCGTGCACCAATAGGCAATTTAAAACGAGTATTTGGTAAACGTTCAATATCATCCGCTAAGCGATATACATCACTATTTGAAGGGTTTTCGTAATTTGAAATACTTGCAGGATTTCCAATATAATAATTGGGTTTATCTGCAAAATAGATTCTATGATACGGTGTGGATAACATTCCATCTTGTTTTAAGATATCGAAAAACACAGAAAACTGAAACTTTTTGGTTAACACTTGAGAAAAACCAAATGAAGCCGAATACGAGTTTCTGCCCACAGCACTCCATTTTGTGAATGTATTTGGTAAATAAGCCGAAGAAATAGCACCACTTTGATTGTATACCGTTACACCAGCAAAATAACCATTACTCTGAAAACCAGAGCCAAATTTACCAAACTCACTCAATTCAGTTGGGTAAATAGGGCGCCATTGGTCTAAATAAGCATTAACTTTTAAAGAGACTTCTGAATTTTTATCATTAAATAATTTCGAAATGCCTCCTCCAAAACCAATTGAAGTATAATCGTATTCATTTGAAAACGCCACATCGGCATTCCAAATGAAATTTCTATCGTCGCTACTATGACTGTAATTGGCATTTATGGCAGCCAACACATCACTTTGTGAAGCACCTGAAGATGCTTGCCAAGGTGAACCTGTCGGACCTGCAGCCAATGCAGCAGCAGCTACTCTATCGTCATCATCTCCACCACCACCTCTGGAAGCCCCTGAAGCATTAAACGGATTGATATTACTTGACGAAGCCGAGGTATAAGCAGAAATTCCACTATCAATTGTCAAAATATCATCTTCATTTAAAGGCATAGCAATTACTATGTTGGCTGTAGCATTGGTTAATTTTTCTGAACCAATTCCACCACCTACAGAAGAATGCTTACCGTCTTGTTTGTAATAACTGGATAAAAAATCGATTTCAGTAGTTTCTAAAACACGTTTTTTAAATACAATGGTGCTATCTTTTTTTTGTTGCGCGTACGATAAAAACGTACATAAACTTAGGGCGAATACTATTTTTTTCATCTTTATAAATTAATTACAACCGCAACCACCACCCGATTTTCCACCATTGGCACCAGCAGCCGCTTCACGATACACTTGAAAAGACGTTTCGTAACGTTCTGAAGCACGAGCAGATAATTTCATATCTACATCGTTGATTTTTTCTTTTTCGTACTCTTTAACCGAATTACACGATTGGAACACCAAAAGCAACACCGTTAATATTAATAACTTTCTCATATTTTATTTATTTACAAACCAATTAAGGATTGCTTTTATTCATATTTTTTAATGTCAATTCCTTTTGAAGTGAATATTTTACCCTTATCATCCACAATAATGCACTCAATGCCTTTTAGTTGATTGATTAAGTTCAACCCTACCTCTACACCCAATACAAAAACGCCTGTTGCCAATGCATCTGCAATTTCTGTTTGCTTAGCAAATACCGAAACACTTACTATGCCAGTTGCCGGATATCCAGAACGCGGGTCAATTATGTGCGAATAGCGAATATTATTAAACGTGACATATTTTTCATAACTACCAGACGTTTCCACAGCGCTATCAATCAAAGGAAATGTAGCGAATACTTTATTTTTATTTACAGGATTTACGATACCAACCGTCCAAGGTTTGCCATCAATCTGACTTCCCCAAGTGTTTATATCGCCAGAAACATTTACAATTCCGGCAGTACAACCTTTGGCTTGAAGTACTTCTTTCACTTTATCGGCAATGTAGCCCTGACCAATACCGCCAAGTCCTAATTTCATTCCTGCATCATTAAGGAAAATCGTTTTGTTTTTGGTATCTAAAATTATTTTTTCGTAACCAATTCGTTCTACTGATTTTTTAATCGCTTCAGGCGAAGGCATTTCTTTCATCGAACCATCAAATTTCCAAATCTTATCCATTGACGCATACGAAATATCAAAAGCACCATCGGTTAATTTTGATATTTTAAGGGCACGTTCTACCAATTCAAATACTTCGTTATTGACTTTAATAGGCACTATACCTGCATTCTGATTTACTTGTGAAATTTGTGTAGTCGGAATCCAATCTGAAATTAAATTTTCAATTCGTTTTACTTCATTTACAGCTGAATTGATATAAAAATTTCCTTCAACCGTATCTTTGGCTACTACAGTAATTTCAAACGGACTGCCCAATAAAGCGTACTTTTTCTTGTGCGTAATTTGAGAAAAAGCAGTTAATGTTCCTAAAAACAAAAAGAGACAAAATTTCAATTTCATTAGTTTACCATCGCATTTAAAAGTTGTACATATTCTGTAGGCGATACGTTCTTATAGCCAGTAATTCCTAATACTTTACCAGTAGCGTCTAACAAAACTACCAATGGGAAATTACCTTCTTTATTATATTTTTCGGCTAATTTTTTATTACTTTCTGTTTGTTCTGCAGATAAAGCATTTCCTTTTTTCTTTGGAAAATCGGCTTTTAACAATACCCATTTCTTTTCTGCTTCAGTTTTAAAAACATCAGATTGAAAAATGGTTCTGTCTAATTTTATACAAGGTGCACACCAATCAGATCCTGAAAAGACCAATAGAATATTTTTATTCGAAGATATTGCTTCCGTTTTGGCCGCATCTAAAGAAGTAGTCCAATTTTGAGCAAAAGAAATTGTAGCTGAAAATATAAATGCAAATAGAATTATTTTTTTCATGGCTTTTAAGAATTGTTTAATGTTTATTTATAACACAAATATACGAATTTTATTGCTTGCTGGCTTTGTAAGTATATTATTTTTTTGTTATATAATTACGTGATAAAAGGGTTCAGAAAATTAATACTTAAGAATAAAAGAAAATTTGCTAATTTTGCAAAAAAAAAGAAACCATGATTTTACCTATATACGGATATGGCGAAGCTGTTTTAAGAAAAGTTTGCGAAAACATTACACCAGAATATCCAAACTTAACCGAAACACTAAGCAACATGTATGAAACCATGTACAATGCTTATGGCGTTGGTTTGGCAGCACCTCAAGTAGGTTTAGCCATCCGATTATTTGTAATTGACACTACCCCTTTTGCAGATAGCGACGAAGTTACTAAAGAGGAATCCGAACAATTAAAAGGATTTAAACAAACGTTTATTAATGCTAAAATTTTAAAAGAAGAAGGTGAAATTTGGGCGTTTAATGAAGGCTGTTTAAGTATTCCCGATGTGCGTGAAGACGTTTTGCGTCATGAAACCATTACTATTGAATATTACGATGAAAACTTCGAGAAGAAAACAGAAGTTTACAACGGATTGATTGCCAGAGTAATACAACACGAATACGATCATATTGAAGGCGTTTTGTTTACCGACCATTTATCTATGTTAAAGAAAAAATTAGTAGGTAAGAAACTTCAAAATATTATGGAAGGCAAAGCCAGACCTGATTATAGAATGAAATTTGCCAACTTAAAAATCAAATAAATCGGACCTAAAAATTTTATGTTTTATTTTAGATTTTCAAATTGGAAATTCATTTTTTAAAATATATATTTGCTCACATTTAAATTATAACCCATGAGTTTTCAAAAAATATTAGCCATTTCTGGGAAGCCAGGATTATACGAATTAAAAGTACAAACTCGTTCAGGATTTGTGGCGGAATCTTTATTAGATGGTAAAAAAATTACTGTAGGATTAAGAAGTAACGTAAGTTTATTATCTGAAATTGCGGTGTTTGCATACAATGATGAAGTAAAGTTAATTGACATTTTCAAAGCCATTGCTACAAAAGAAAACGGAGAAGCAACCATTTCGCACAAAGAAACAGACGACAATTTAAAAAGCTATTTCCGTGAAATTTTACCAGAATATGACGAAGACCGTGTATACACTTCGGATATTAAAAAAATATTCAATTGGTATAATATTTTACAACCTAAAGGCTATGTGACTTTAGACGCTTTAAATGCAGAAGTAAAAGAAGAAACCGCTGAATAAACTTTTTCAGTTAAAAATATACATCCATCCCATGCTTTAGTAGTGTGGGATTTTTTTTTATCTTTGACACAAGGGTTTTGGGTATTGGGTAATGGGTAATGGGTAATGGGTGAAGGGAAAAATCTAAAAAATCTAAAAAATCTAAAAATCTAACCAGTCTAAAAATCTAATAATCTAACTAGTCTAACTAATCTAAAAATCTAACCATGAACACAAGAGCCCAACAACTACAAGCCTTTGAAAGATTACTGGATATTATGGACGATTTACGTGAGAAATGTCCGTGGGATAAAAAGCAAACGTTAGAAAGCTTACGTCATCTTACCATAGAGGAAACCTATGAATTGGGTGATGCCATTTTAGATAATGATTTACCTGAAATTAAAAAAGAACTGGGCGATTTGTTACTACATATTGTGTTTTATGCAAAAATAGGTTCGGAAACAAATGATTTTGACATTGCCGATGTGGCCAATAGCATTTGCGATAAACTAATAGACCGCCATCCGCATATTTATGGCGATGTGGTGGTGGAAAACGAAGAACAAGTAAAACAAAATTGGGAAAAGCTGAAATTAAAAGAAGGCAGAACTTCGGTGTTAGAAGGTGTACCAAAAAGTTTACCTGCATTAGTAAAAGCCAGCAGAATTCAAGATAAAGTAAAAGGTGTAGGATTCGATTGGGAAGAAACCCATCAAGTTTGGGAAAAAGTAGAAGAAGAAATTGCCGAATTACAAGTGGAAATAGCCGCAAATAATCAGGATAAAATGGAAGCCGAATTTGGCGATGTGTTATTTTCTATGATTAACTACGCCCGCTTTTTAAACATCAACCCAGAAGATGCCTTAGAACGCACCAACAAAAAATTCATCAAACGCTTTCAGTATTTAGAAAGTAAAGCCAGCACATTAGGCAAATCACTATCAGATATGACCTTAGCCGAAATGGATGTGTTTTGGGAAGAAGCGAAGAAGGTTTAGGGTGAAGGGTATGAGGTGTTAGGTATGAGGGAAAATGTAATAATTTATTAAACCATTCTCAATTCTGAAAGTCTAAACTTATATTTTTCTATATTTAACAATCGAAAAAAATCATATTATGAGAATCAAAATACTACTTATTAGCTCTATATCCGTTTTTCTTTCTTGCAGCAACAGCGACGAAAATCCTGCTACAAATTCAAATCCAATACCACCAAACGAGGCAATGTATTTCCCACCAATTACAGGCAACACTTGGGAAACCAAAACTCCTGAAAGTTTGGGATGGAACACGGCTAATATTTCTGCACTTGACACCTACTTAACCGAAAAAAACACCAAAAGTTTTATTGTTTTGCACAACGGAAAAATTGTTTTAGAAAAGTATTACAACGGACATACTGCCACTACCCCTTGGTATTGGGCAAGTGCAGGAAAAACGCTAACTTCAACAGTTACAGGGATAGCAGCACAAGAAGGTTTTATAAACATAAACAACAAAGTATCTGATTATATAGGAACGGGCTGGACGAGTGCGCCTTTGGCTAAGGAAAACCAAATTACTTGTAAGAATTTATTAAGTATGAATTCTGGGTTAAACGATGCCTTAGGCGATACGGTTACACCCAATAATTTACAATACGTAGCCGATGCAGGCACCCGATGGGCGTATCATAATGTCTATGTAAAATTACAAGATGTGGTAGCCACTGCCACCAACCAAACCTGGGACAATTACTTTAACAACAAATTACGCAACCCAATTGGTATGACTGGCGCTTGGGTAACAGATCCAACGGCATTAAGTGTGTATTGGAGCAACAGCCGAAGTATGGCGCGTTTTGGCTTACTGGCTTTAGCCAATGGCAATTGGAATGGTACACAAATTATCAATACAAATTATTTGAATGCTGCCACTACAATTTCTCAACCTATTAATTTAGCGTACGGCTATTTGTGGTGGCTAAACGGAAAAAGCAGCTTTCATCTTCCTCAAAGTCAATTGCAATTTAATGGTAGTATCATCGCTACCGCCCCGGCAGATATGTATTGCGCATTAGGCAAAAACGACCAAAAAATATACGTAGTGCCTAGCCGCAAATTAGTCATTATCCGAATGGGCGAAGCCGCTGATAGTAGTAACTTGGCGCTTTCTAATTTTGACGAAGTACTTTGGCAGAAGATTAATGCGGTGGTGAATTAGATTTTGGACTTCTTAGATGTCTTAGATTGTTAGACTTCTTAGATTTTTTAGATGATAGAGAATAGACTATAGAGTAGAGACTTTTTCCTTTGTACTTTGTACTTTTTACTTTTTACTTTTTACTTTTCACCTCCCCCTTCACCCTTCCCCCTTCACCCTTCACCCTTCACCCTTTACCCTTTACCCAACACCCTTTACCCAACACCCTTTACCCAACACCCTTCACCCAAATCCCAAATCCCTCCCCAAATACAGCATGTTGTTGTAGTATTAATTTTACAAAAAAATTTTACATTTTTTTTCGACCTTTGTAATGCAGGTCAGGATAGTGTTCCGGAGCATTTCCAAGAGGCAAAATTCATTTAATTAATTTAATACCTAAAAAAAATGGCAATTAAATTTAAGATTCTTGCAAAGAAGAATCCTCAGGACATCACAGCGCCTGAAAAGTATTATGCAACATCGGTTGCGAATGGTGAAACTACGTTAGAGTCGTTAGCCGAAATGATTGCGTACCAATGTACCTTAACGGACACGGATTGTTACGCTGTTTTACGTTCTTTAGAGCGCAATATGCTAATGGAACTTAGCCAAGGCCGAATTGTAAAATTAGGGCACGTAGGTACGTTTCAAGTAAGCGTAAGTGCAAACGGACAAGATTTTGAAGAAGATGTTACGGCAACGGACATCAAGAAAAGTAGAATTTTGTTTCGTCCAGCTAAAAAGCTGAAACAAATGTTAGGTACTTTAAGTTACCAAAAAGCGAGTTAGACACCCGCAATTTAGGCTAAAAGCCTTTGAAAGCCTCGATCGTTCCCGCGTTCGGGGCTTTTTTTGTTTGGTTTTTACTTCAAATTGCACCGGTCGAGTTTTTTAACTCGACCTGACGAGTTGAAAAACTCGACTTGTTACGTTGAAAAAAAGCACCAATAAAATATAAAAAGGAAAAACAACCGAAAAACAGACCCAAAATACCCGATATTTATGACAAAAAAGCATAAAAAAAGCTCAAAAAAATAGAGTTAGACACCCGCTTTTGAGCTAAAATTCCTTCGAAAGCCTCGAATAGTTCCCGCTATTCGTATCGAAATTATGGGGTAAATATATACATTTTTTTTACAGAACAGTAAAGTTTTTTTTTCTTTTTACTTATTTTCTTTTTCCTTTCACCTTTTTCCTTTTTTCTTCCACCCAGAACCTTTTACTCAGCCTGTAGAAAAAATTCTACAGAGAAAAGTGATTATTAATATTTAACTTTGAAATGAGCAAAACATCTAATAATTACTTTGTAAAAAATACGGTTTTTGTACAAGATAAAACTAATGCGACTATTCGATAGGGAATGTCAATTTTAGATTACTTAGTGTAAAACAAAGTAGTTAGTTTTATGAAATATAACTTGATGATTGGGAAGTATATACAGCTAAAAAATAAATAAATTATGATTGCACACGAATATTTTTCACCTTTTGGAACCGCATTTGTTAAGTTAGAATTTGAATGTGATAATTGTCACAACATTATAAAAACATATGGATTTGGTGTTCCTCCTCCAAATTTTATGGCTGATAAAGCAAGTGATTCATATAACTCAAACGAAGATTATACAGTTTGCGACCATTGTGGTAAAGAGTATAATATAGAAGTAAATGCTGGTTATGCAGATGGTTATGTAGAAATTTATGAAATCGATGATAAAACTTTGATTAAGATAACTGAAATTGACGAAGAATATGATGAATATATTGATGAACAGATAGAAACTTATTTATATACTTCAAATTTTTTAAATATTTTTGATACTGAAATAAAAAAACTTAAAGATTTAAATAATTTAACAATTGGAGATATTGAATTAGAAAAAACATTAAGAAGGCAAATTTATTCTGGTAGCATTACGTGTTTAGAAGATTACCTTTCTACAACGTTAATAAACAAAGTTTTAAATGACGATGAGTTATTTAAAAGATTTGTTAGAACATTTAAAAACATAAAAGACAGAAAATTTAGTTTAGGAGAAATTTTTGAAAAACACGAACAACTAAAAGATATTGTAAAAAAAGAACTTCTCGATATAATTTTTCACGATTTAGCAAAAGTTAAAGGAATGTATGAAGATACATTTGAAATAGAATTTCCTATTATTGAAGAAGTGGCTAAAATTGTTTCTAATCGCCATAATATGGTACACCGAAATGGAAAAGACAAAGATGGTAATGAAATATTAATCGATAAGGACAGTGTTGAAAAAGTAATTGAAAAAGTTGAAGTATTTATTCATTCAGTTGACGAATTAATAAACTAAAAGCACTACAGCAAAACGCCGTTTGACAACAAGGCGGGTTTAGGGCTAAATTTAAAGTTGGTTTTGTGTATGAAAGTTCAGTCTTTAATCGAAAGATTAGACTTATTTATTCCGACACATCGCCAAGCTGCCAAACGTTCAAGGCAATCCTAAAAACCATAAATTTAATAACTTATGATGAGAAATATCACAATAAAAAATCCACTTTCAATAATTGCAGTTTTTTCAACAATAACTGAAGGTTTATGTATTTATGGTTTACCAAATCTAACAGAAAAAAATCAAGACATATTTGTTTGGTTTATAATTTGTTTTCCAACAGTTTTAATTACAATTTTCTTTTTAACTCTTAATTTTAATCATAGCGTACTTTATGCTCCGAGCGATTTTATTGGAGTTGATAAGGATACAACTAAAAAGTTTTTCAAGACAAATAAATATATCGGTGGACAAAAAGAAAATAAAGAATTAAAAGACAAACAAAAAACAGAAATAGATAAACCTATTTTATCAAAAGTAAAATCAGAAATAAATGTCGACGAATTTCTTAAAAACTCTTCTATAATAGGTGTATTTGCACTATATGCAGTTTCATTGTCAAAAATCAAAGAAAAACCTTTCAATATAAATCAACTTTGTGATGAAGTATCCCTTTTGACTGGAGATTACACAGTAGGATATTTAATTGCCTCTTCTTCATTGGGATTGTTTAGCAGAACCAACTATTCAAAAAAATGGGTAATTGTAGAATATAATGGTATTCTAATGAATAAAATAGAAAATGAAGTTGAAAATAGGATTAATAATAATCCAAAAGAATTAGAATATTTAAAGTCGCAGAAAAAAGCTATTGAAGAATTTTTTGCTTAAGATTATAAAGAACTGCTAATTAAAACATATGTTTTGCAACGCCGCGCAAAGTCTCCCAATTTTGAGGATTAAAAAAAAAGGTAACAATATAAATTGTCAAGAGACTTTGCGTAGCGTAGATTTCATTTTAATTAAAAAAATTAATACAATAGCTTTATGCAAAAACGATAATTTAATATGGAAAACATAAAAACGCTTTTTGATTTAACCAAATTACCAACAAAATTTTTCTTTTTGTTTTCAGTTTTATCTGGATTTATATTGTTTGCAGAAGAAACTCTATTAAAAAAAGTACATCTTGAAAAATTGAATGATTCAAATGGATGGATTATTGGATTGATTTTCATATCTACGTTGGGTTTAGTTTTAGTAAATTTTGTTATGTGGCTGTTTAAAAAAATTACTAATAGAATAGAGTTTTTCAAGATAAAAAAAGATTATATCAAACGTTTAAGAAATCTTGATGAATACGAAAAAGCAGTCTTAAGAGAATTTTATATTACACAAAAATCTTCGATTGAAGTACCAATGGATGATTCTACTGTAGTTGGATTGATTCGAAAAAAAATAATTTTTGTAAATCAACAGTTTGGTAATGGATTTATTATGAACGGTATGGATGTTGCAGTTTCTATGAGTAAATATGTTGAAAAAAATTTAAAATTAGAAGACATTAATTTTAAAGAAAATATGACTGAAGACGAAATCCATTTCATAAAATCAAATAGACCAAAATGGACAGAAAATTATTGGAGATAAAAAAAGTAACATCTGCACCCCCACCCGAATCCTTTCGCGTGATAACTAAAAAAACCCAACCCTATGAAATAAAAAACAAACACGACAAAACACCCTTTTTTGCCCCCAGTATAAAAGTACAATTCGTTTTATGTCGTTCCAAATCTACCTAATTACTAACCTAAATCTGTATATGTGATGCCTCTACTGCTGCTTGTACAGAGACGCATATGCAACCAAATGAAATACAAAAACATACGAGAAGAAGAACTTAAAAACAAAGTGGGTGCCGACTGGTTCGCCACTTTTGATACTACAGAAATACTTGGTAATATCGACTTTACCGTCTTTCCAAAACAATATGATTTAAACGGCAGAACCCCTTTGCTTTGGGCGGAAGCCAAAACGGGCAACTTCGATATTCCTACTATGTTTGTCCAATTGATTTTGACCATTGGTAAAGCGCGAACCTTTGACAAAACCATGCCGCCGGCGTTTTTAGGCGCGTTCGATTTTAAGAAAATTGCCTTTGTGCCGTACATCAATATTTCGGATATTTTTTATATGAATGATTTCAATTGGAACGTAACGCCAAGCAATCACGAAACCAAAGAATTCCTATTGATTAAAGAGCGAATTGAGTCCATTCTCAACAAAAACACCTATGTGTACGACTACGAAAAGGACGAAAAAGAACTACAAACCTTCATTAAAAATAATGTAGCCAAAGCCACAACCACCAGCAAATTAAAGATAGATAAAAACAATTTTATTCCCATTTATTTGCGATGGCTCGAAGTGGTGAAACCCATTATCGATGTCAACTGGGACGACTTGAAACAGGCGAATATTATGGACAGTGATTTTTACCTTGCCGACTTATTTGTAGACGACAAAGACACGCAGGCGCTGGAAGATGATTCGAGCATACGCGATAATTTGTTTGTGGTGTTTCAAAACCAAGGCTATAAAATTGCCAAGGAAAACATCAAACAAATGTTTGACGCGACTATTAACCTAAAAAACAAAGAAGCCTATTTGCAGTTTTGGAAACGCTACAAACGACCGCCTTTAAAAGAGTTTCAAGATTACATTATTGAGCGTCGGGATTTGTTGGTGCCGCAAGACATTCGCGAACGAAAAGGGGCGTTTTTTACCCCAAGAAAATGGGTAGAATTATCCCAAAAATACCTCACCGATTATTTGGGACAAAACTGGCAAGACGACTATTATATTTGGGATTGCGCCGCAGGAACAGGTAATTTATTAGCGGGTTTAACCAACAAATACCACATTTATGCCAGCACGCTCGACCAAGCCGACATTAGCGTAATGCACGAACGTATTGATGGTGGTGCCAATTTGCTTAAAAACAACGTGTTTCAGTTTGATTTTTTAAACGACGATTTTAGCAAACTACCCCAAAGCTTACAAGACATTATTAACGACGAAGAAAAACGCAAGAAGTTGGTGGTGTATATTAATCCGCCGTATGCTGAGGCTGGAAATAAACACACTATTTCTGGTACGGGTGAACATAAAGAAAATACTACAAATAACAATATAACACATACTAAATATAAAAAAGTTATTGGCAAAGCCAGTAATGAACTTTTTACACAATTCCTTGCCAGAATTTATGCTGAAATTCCAAACTCAAAAATTGGTATATTTTGTAAATTAAAGAATTTACAGTCGCCAAATTTTAAAGATTTTAGAAGATTTTTTCAGACAAAACTTGAAAAAACATTTATAGTTCCTGCTGATACATTTGATAATGTAAAAGGAATTTTTCCAATAGGTTTTTTTATATACAATTTAGAAATTCGAGATATATTTTCAGAAGTTGAATCAGATATTTTTAATAAAAAAGGTGAATATATTGGTATAAAGAAATTATATTCTCCAGATAATTCAAGAGGATTTATTAATAATTGGATTAAAAAATATAAAAGAACAAATGAAGTTTCCGAAATAATTGGTCAAATAGGAGTTGCTCGAAACGATATGCAAAATAAAAGCTTATGTTATATTGCAATTACGGCTGGAAGAGGTTTAAATATTTCAAGAAATACAATATTTTTTGATTCAATTTTTTTAACTGTCCAATCAAGTATAAATGCTTCTTGGCTTAACGACCGTGATCCATTTTTTTATCCTAATGATAATTGGCAAACTGATATTGAATTTCAAAATAATTGTTTGACATATTCACTTTTTGATGGTCAAAATAGAATTACAAGTAAAGACGGCACCAACCACTGGATTCCGTTTACGGAGTATGAAGTCAATGCCCAAGACAAGTTTGCCAGCAACTTTATGACTGATTTTATGAAGGGGAAAATAGCCTCCCCCAGCCCCTCCGAAGGAGGGGAGCAACCAACGTTGTTTCAACAAACAGCTCCAACTCCCCCTTCGGGGGCTGGGGGGCTTGTTTTCTCGGAAGAAGCCCAAGCCGTTTTCAATGCTGGTAGAGCATTATGGACCTATTATCACACCCACCCTTCGACAAGCTCAGGGTACGGTGGGACAAGCTCAGGGTACGCGACAAGCTCAGGGTACGGTGGTGAGTCAAAACCCTACAACGTAAACGCCAGTTTGTACGACATCCGCGAGTACTTCCAAGGCAGAAACGAAAAAGGCAGAATGAATTCCAAAAGCGATGATGCTACGTATATGGAATTAATCGGCAACCTACGCGCACAACTCGCCATCCTCGCGGATGCCATTAAACCGAAAGTGTATGCGTATGGGTTTTTGAAGGAGTAGCTTCGAGAGCCTCAGCTACCCTCGAGATTTGATGGTGGCTTCGAGAGCCTCAGCCACCATTGGGTGGGGATGGTGGCTTCGAGAGTTGATGGTGGCTTCGAGAGCCTCAGCCACCATCGAGAGCCTCAGCCGCCATCTTGTATTGTTGCCTGAAGTACCGCGTTATTGTTGCCTGAGGTTCTCGAAGGCAGCAATATATGAAGGCAGCAATAAATAAAAGCAACTAATAAATACATTTATGAAAGGATATATGTACATTTTACTTTGTGCTAACGGAAGTTATTATACTGGAAGTACAATTGATTTAGAACGAAGATTGGCAGAGCATCAAAATGGTGAAGGGGCTAATCATACTAAAAAACATTTACCTGTTACTTTGGTCTATTATGAAGAATATGCAAGAATTGATACCGCATTTTATCGCGAAAAACAAGTACAAGGCTGGAGCAGAAAAAAGAAAGAAGCTCTAATTGAAGGTAATAGCAATTTACTACCAGAATTAGCAAAAGCGTATAGGGATTTAGGAAAATAATATGATGGCTTCGAGAGTTGATGGTGGCTTCGAGAGCCTCTGCCACCATCGAGAGCCTCAGCCATCGTGATATTGTTGCCTGAGGCACTCGAAGGCAACAATATATGAAGGCAACAATAAAACTTTAAAACAAAACTTTAAGTTTTTTTTATAATTATATATTTTGGCTACTGCAATATATTTAGTTTATTTGTTATTAGTACTAGTTATGGCGTTAGAACCATAGCAGCAATATAAAAAAAATATAAACTAAAATTCACATTATGAAACATATGAAAAAAATCTTGTTAACCTTGTTTTTAGCAGCGGTTGTGGTGAGTAGCGTAGTGGTTGCCAACAACGATAGTAAAAAGGAAACTTCTAAAAAAGCAATACAAAAACCACTTACTGCTGAAGAAATGAAAGCGGCACGTAAAAAATGGGAAGCTACACCAGATGGTATTGCATACAAAAAATGGGAAAACTCCCCAGAAGGTAAAAAAGTAAACGCCAGTTACGAAAAAGTAAAAAAGCACTTTAAAGATTACAGCGATATGGAAGCGGTGGTTACTTCAGTTACGTTTCAGCGTGAAAATGCACAATCAGGTGGTCCAAAATGGCTTATCGTAGAAATTGAGGGCGAAACTTATATGATGCAATTTATTCCAAAAGAATTTGAGCAACTTAAAAGTCTAAAAGTAAACGATAAAATAACTGTAAGAAGTCGCAACGCAGGATTTTCGCATAATCATCCGTATTTAATACTTTCTGGCGACTATATTGCAAAAGACAATAAAGTACTTTTTAAACGTGTGTTTAATAAAAATAATCGTTGTTAAATAATTAAAGGGATTAGCATAAAAAAAGGGTTTTCAACTTTGAAAACCCTTTTTTTTTATCCTAAAATCTGACTGGCGTGTACTTTGGTTTTCACATCAGTAATGATATCAGTTATAGTAGCGTTTTCGTCTATTATAAACGTGGTTCTATGAATACCGTCATATTCTTTACCCATAAACTTTTTAGGTCCCCAAACGCCAAAGGCTTCAATCACAGATTTGTCTTCGTCTGCCAATAAGGCAAATGGAAAGCTATATTTTTCTTCAAATTTCTTTTGGGCTTTGGCACTATCGGCACTCACGCCTATCAATTCGTAATTATTAGCTTGAAAACGTTCGTAATTGTCTCGTAAATCACAAGCTTCAGCGGTGCAACCCGGCGTATTGGCTTTCGGATAAAAGAATACTACTAATTTTTTTCCTTTATAATCTGCTAAGGAATGTTGTTTTCCGTTTTGGTCGGTTCCTGAGAAACTTGGTGCGGTATCGCCTACTTTTAAATGTGTCATAATTTTGGGTGTTGGGTGTTGGGTTAAAGGTTTGTGGTTTATTGTTTATTGTTTATTGTTTATTGTTTAGTTATTTGGGTTTTGGAATTTGGAATTTGAGTTTTGGAATTTGTTATTGCTATTGTTATTGATTTTTGATATTGTAATTGCTATTGATTAACTTTACCACATCAAATATACAAAAATGACTAAAAAAGAGCGTGCAACATTTGTTATAAATACGTTAAACGATTTGTATCCTGAAATTCCGATT
>NZ_JBEIET010000044.1:0-15635 GCF_040382755.1 Flavobacterium sp. | reverse complement strand
GCTAAAATTTCACCTAATGAATCCCAACGTAAGTAGCCTTCATCAATAAATTGCTCTACGTGTTTTGGTGCAGAACCACCTGCTCCAGTTTCAAATAAACCTCCACCATTCATTAATGGAACAATAGAAAGCATTTTGGCTGAAGTTCCTAATTCTAAAATTGGAAATAAATCGGTTAAGTAATCACGTAATACATTTCCTGTTACAGAAATGGTGTCTAAACCTGCTTTAATTCTTTCTAATGTAAATTGCGTGGCGTCAACAATATTTAATATTCTAATGTCTAAACCAGTTGTGTCGAATTGCTTCAAGTAAGTAGTCACTTTTTTGATGATTTCTCTATCGTGTGCACGATTATCATCTAACCAAAATACGGCTGGAGTATTCGATAATCGGGCTCTGTTTACGGCTAATTTTACCCAATCTAAAATGGGTGCATCTTTCGTTTGGCACATTCTGAAAATATCGCCAGCTTCTACGGGTTGTTCCATAAAAACTTTCCCATTTCCATCAGTAACTTGAACCGTTCCTGATTCAGATAATTGAAATGTTTTATCGTGTGATCCGTATTCTTCAGCTTTTTGAGCCATTAATCCAACATTAGGAACACTTCCCATTGTTTTGGGGTCAAAAGCACCATTTTTCTTACAGAAATCTATTGTTGCTACATATAACCCAGCATAACATCTGTCTGGGATTAATGCTTTTGTATCTTGTAATTTTCCTTCTTTATTCCACATTTGTCCTGAAGTTCTAATGAAAGCAGGAACAGATGCATCAACTATTACATCTGATGGAATTTGAAAGTTTGTAATTCCTTTTTCAGAATTTACCATTGCTACAGCTGGTCCGTTTGCAAAAGCGGCATTTAAATCAGCTTCTACTTCTGCTTGTTTTGGATGCCCAGCAATTTTAGCGTATACATCGCCTAATCCGTTTTTAGTATCGATATTTAATTCTGAAAATAAATCGGCATATTTTGCAAACACAGTTTCAAAGAAAACTTCTACTATCGCACTAAAAATAATCGGATCGGAAACTTTCATCATAGTAGCTTTCAAATGTACAGATAATAAAAGTCCTTTTGCTTTAGCGTCTGTAATTTCTTTTGCAGCAAATGCTTTTAATGCATTTAAATTAAGTACAGAAGAATCAATGATTTCACCAGCTTTTAAATTTGCAGGTGATTTTAAAGTTGTTTTCGTTCCGTTAGCTGCAATAAATTCAATTGCATATTGAGTAGCTTCTGCAACAGTAACTGATTTTTCGCTTCCATAGAAATCGCCGTGATCCATATGTGCAATTTCTGTTTTAGAATCAGCACTCCAAGCACCCATTGAATGTGGGTTAGCTTTTGCGAAATTTTTAACGGCTTTTGGTGCACGTCTGTCGGAATTTCCTTCACGTAAAACAGGATTTACTGCTGAACCAAGTACTTTTGAATATTTTGCTTTTATTTCTTTTTCTGTATCGTTTTGGGGTTCTTCTACAAAATTAGGAATCGCATAACCGTGTGATTGCAATTCTGTTATGGCTTCTTTTAATTGAGGAATGGAAGCAGAAACGTTTGGTAATTTTATAATATTTGCTTCTGGCGTTGTAGCTAATTGTCCTAATTCGGATAAATTATCAGCTACTTTTTGGTCGTCTTTCAAATATTCAGGAAAGTTAGATAAAATTCTTCCTGCTAATGATATATCTCTTGTTTCTACATCAATATTTGCAGTTTTGGTAAATGCTTTAATTATGGGTAAAAACGAGTGTGTAGCCAACATAGGCGCTTCATCCGTTATGGTATAAAAAATTTTCGACATGATTTATATTGTTTGTTTATTTCTAAATTAAGGTTAGCAAATATAAGAAATTTAGAAGTATTTTAATTCGTAAGCCATAAAAAATAGCACAATTTCGAATTTAGTAATTTAAACCTTAAAAATTACAGATTTGATAATTTTTGACTCAAAAAATAAGGATAAAAAAAAATCCCGATACAATCGGGATTTTTTTATGAGTACAAATATGAAGATTAACCTCTTCTTTCTTTGATTTTTGCTTTTTTACCAGTAAGTTCTCTAAAGTAGTAAATTCTTGCTCTACGTACTTTACCTTTTTGGTTCATTTCAATTTTTTGTAAAGCTGGCATATTAATTGGGAAGATACGCTCTACACCAATTGCTCCAGACATTTTACGGATTGTAAATGTTTCAGTAGAAGAAGATCCTCTTTTTTGAATTACAACTCCTTTGAAAAACTGAGTTCTTGTTTTTTCACCCTCTTTAATTTCGTAGTACACAGTAATAGTGTCTCCTGCGCTAAAGTTAGGGAAGTCTTTTTTCGATACTAATTCGTTTTGAACGAAATCAAGTAAATTTGACATAATTGTTTATATAAATCATTAAATCTAAGCAACATACACGTCTTTCGCCAGAGGTTGATTAAAGTGGATGCAAAAGTAATACTATTTTTTATTTTTGCAAATAATTATTCAATTAAATATCTGTAAGCGTTAATTTTATTGTAAAGTTTTAAAAACTTACGGATTCTAACTTCTAACTTCTAACTTTTAAATTATATTTGCCCTTTAAAATGAATATATGAAGTTTGATTTATTAAAAACCGATGCTCAAAGCCAAGCAAGAGCTGGACTTATAACTACTGACCACGGTGTTATTGAAACACCTATTTTTATGCCTGTTGGTACGGTTGCTTCTGTAAAAGGAGTACACCAGCGCGAATTGAAAAACGACATTAATCCAGATATAATTTTAGGAAATACCTATCATTTGTATTTAAGACCAAAATTAGACGTATTAGAAAAAGCAGGAGGTTTACATAAATTTATGAATTGGGATAGAAATATCTTAACCGATTCTGGAGGTTACCAAGTATACTCATTATCCGGTCGACGAAAAATTAAAGAAGAAGGTGTAAAGTTTAAATCGCATTTAGATGGTTCTTATCACTTTTTTTCACCAGAAAATGTTATGGAAACCCAACGTACAATTGGTGCTGATATTATTATGGCTTTTGATGAATGTACGCCGTACCCTTGTGATTACAAATATGCACAACGTTCTATGCATATGACACATCGTTGGTTAGATAGATGCATCAACCATTTAGATACATTGCCTTTTAAATACGATTATTCTCAAGCATTTTTTCCAATTGTTCAAGGAAGTACCTATAAAGACTTACGTCAGCAATCGGCCGAATTTATTGCAAGTAGAAATCAAGTTGGTAATGCGATTGGAGGACTTTCGGTAGGTGAACCAGCGGAAGAAATGTATGCGATGACAGAAGTGGTAACCGCTATTTTACCAAAAGACAAACCTCGTTATTTGATGGGAGTAGGTACACCAGCCAATATTTTAGAAAATATCGCTTTAGGTATTGATATGTTTGATTGTGTGATGCCAACTCGTAATGCACGAAATGGAATGTTATTTACTTCTGAAGGATTTATTAATATCAAAAATAAAAAGTGGGAAGAAGATTTTTCTTCAATTGATGCGATGGCACACACCTACGTAGATACGGATTATTCAAAAGCGTATTTGCGACATTTGTTTATTGCAAATGAATTTTTAGGAAAACAAATTGCAACCATTCATAATCTTGGATTTTATATGTGGTTAGTTCGCGAAGCAAGAAGACAAATTTTGGCAGGAACTTTCAGAGAATGGAAAGAAATTATGGTTAAAAAAGTAACAACGAGATTATAAGGTTTTGTTAAAAAGGTTAGTGTTTAAAAGTTTAGGAGACATTATAAAATCATAAACAAAAACAGCCAAATAAATTATGAAAAAAATAGATTGGTACATATTTAAAAGATACTTAATTACATTTACAGCTATGTTGTTTATGTTTATTCCTATTGGAATAATAATCGACGTATCTGAAAAAATCAATCGTATGATTGAAAATAAAGTCGCTTTTAAAGATGTTTTAGTTTACTATTACGGATTTACCATTTATTTCGCCAATTTATTATTCCCAATTTTTCTGTTTTTGTCTATCATTTGGTTTACTTCCAAATTAGCCAATAATAGCGAAATTATTGCCATTTTAAGTTCAGGAATTTCATTTACTCGTTTTTTAAGACCATATATTGTTGGTGCTTCATTAGTTTCTTTTGTAACTTTATTAATGGGATTCTTTATTTTACCAGATGCCAGTGAAAAATATTGGGGCTTTAGGTACGAATATTTAAAGAAGAATACAGAAATTAGACAAACTACTGATATTTTTCGTCAAGTGAAACCTAACGAATATATGTATGTGAGTAGTTATAATGGACAATCAAAAACTGGTTTTGATTTCATTTACGAAAAGTTTAACGGCAACAAGTTAGAATATAAATTATACGCAAACAGAGTAAAGTATAATGAAAAAACAAAAGATTATACGTTGTTTAATTATGTAAAAAGAACGATTGGGAAAGAAAACGACATCATCGAAAGACAAGAAAAATTAATAAGAAAATTCGATTTTGAACCAGATGATTTGTCACCCACAATTTATGCTGCTGAAACTATGAATATTTTTAAATTAATTAAATTTATTGATAAAGAGCGAGCAAAAGGAAGTTCAAGTTTAGATGTATATTTAGTGGTTTTGTACAAGAAATTCAGTATTCCTGTTTCGGCATTTATTTTAACCATAATCGCAGTATCTGTTTCAGCAATGAAACGCAGAGGCGGAATGGGAATAAATTTAGCTATTGGAATTTTAGTTGCCTTTTCATTTGTGTTTTTCGATAAAATTTTTGGAACCTTAGCCGAAAGCTCAAGTATTCCTCCGTTTTTAGCGGTGTGGTTTCCCAACTTTATTTTCGGAATTTTAGCATTTTATTTGTTAAGAAATGCCAGACGTTAATTTAAAACATAATTTACATCTTCATTTAATTGTTTTTATTTGGGGTTTTACTGCCATTTTAGGTAAGTTAATTTCTTTAGATGCATTACCACTGGTTTGGTGGCGAATGTCATTAGCGGTTGTTTTAATTTTTGGATACATTTATTACCGAAAAACAAGTTTTACCTTATCCAGAAAAGATATTATTTTATTACTGATTTCGGGACTTGTAATTGCTTTGCATTGGATAACCTTTTTTAAAGCCATAAAAGTTTCTAATATTTCCATTACCTTGGCTTGTTTGTCAACAGGTGCTTTTTTTACCTCTATTTTAGAACCTATTTTTTATAAAAGAAAAATGGTTTGGTACGAAATTGTATTTGGACTTGTTGTTTTAATTGGTTTGTATTTTGTAATAGAATCTTCCGAGCCAAATTTTATCAAAAAGAGTATAACCAGTAATATGTCAGGTACTATGCAAGGTGTACTTTTAGCTTTAACTTCAGCGTTTTTGTCGGCAAGTTTTTCTATAATAAATGGAAAATTTGCACAAAGAATAGATGCTACAATCGTATCTTTTTACGAATTATTAGGTGGTGTCTTGTTTTTAAGTGTTTTCTTACTTTTTACACAGCAATTTACAGTAGAATTTTTCAACATCACACTTACAGATTTAATGTGGTTAGGTATTTTATCATCTGTTTGTACAGCATATGCTTTTATTGCTTCAGTAAACGTTATGAAATACATTTCTCCTTACACAGTAATGCTTTCTATAAATTTAGAACCCGTATATGGAATTGCCTTAGCGGTTTTAATTTTCGATAAAAAAGAACAAATGAGTTTTTCATTTTATATAGGCGCTGCAATTATTCTAATTACAGTGATTTTGAATGGATTAATTAGAAATTATAAAAAAAGTAGTTAGATATCGCTTTAAAAATTATTCAAATAATTATTAAATAGTATCTTTGTATTTACAAACAAATTAATAAAAATTAACTTTTATGGAATATTTAGATTTTGAATTGCCAATAAAAGAGCTTGAAGATCAATTGGAAAAATGCGTTGTTTTAGGTCAGGAATCAGATGTTGATGTTTCTGCAACTTGCAAACAACTGGAAGATAAATTAGAAAAAGCAAAAAAAGATTTATATAAAAATCTTACGGCTTGGCAGCGCGTTCAAATGTCGCGTCATCCAAACAGACCGTATACTTTAGAATACATAACCAACCTAACAGATGGTACTTTTTTAGAATTATTTGGCGACAGAAATTTTAAAGATGACAAAGCTATGGTGGGTGGCTTAGGAAGAATAAACGGTCAATCGTATATGATTATCGGGCAACAGAAAGGTATTAATACTAAAATGCGTCAATTACGTAATTTTGGTATGGCAAATCCTGAAGGATACCGTAAAGCATTACGATTAATGAAAATGGCAGAGAAATTTAATATTCCTGTATTAACCTTAATTGATACTCCAGGAGCATATCCAGGTTTAGAAGCAGAAGAACGCGGACAAGGTGAAGCTATTGCTCGTAATATTTTTGAAATGGTACGATTAAAAACGCCAATTATTTCTATTATTATTGGTGAAGGTGCTTCAGGTGGTGCATTAGGAATCGGAGTAGGAGATAGAGTTTTTATGTTAGAAAACACTTGGTATTCTGTAATTTCTCCAGAATCTTGTTCTTCTATTTTATGGAGAAGTTGGGAATTTAAAGAGCAAGCAGCTGAAGCTTTAAAACTTACAGCTATTGATATGAAAAAGCAAAAATTAATTGACGATATTATTCCAGAACCACTTGGTGGGGTGCACCGTGATAAAGAAACGATGTTTAAAACTGTTGAAAAAGTGATTACAAAATCGTATAACGAATTAAAAGACTTATCAACAAAAGAATTAGTAGCCCAAAGAATGGAAAAATACAGTAAAATGGGAGAGTTTTCAGATAAATAAGAACGATTTCATAATTTATCCGTCTTATCATTTTTCATTGATAAGACGGATTTTTTTTGACATATTAACAAAATAAAATAGTTATTAACAGTTTCTCTTTAACAAGTTAAATTCAATATTACTACATTTTTTTTTACTTTCGCTTTATGGAAAAAGCATTTACAATAAACCCCGTTAAGGTAGATAAATCAACTACTATTAATTTAGAAAAAGGAAAACTTCCACCACAAGCTGTAGATATCGAAGAAGCAGTTTTGGGAGCTATGTTAATTGACGTAAAAGCTCCAGGTGAAGTTATTGATTTATTAAATCCCGATGTGTTTTATAAAGAAGCACACAAATATATTTATGAAGCTATTAATCAATTGTTTCATAGTACGCCTCCGCAACCAATCGATTTATTAACGGTTTCGGCACAATTAAAAAGAAACGGAAATTTAGAATTAGCAGGTAGCGATTTTTATCTAATACAACTGACGCAAAAAATTGCCTCGTCGGCACATATCGTTTTTCACGCTCGAATTATTCTTCAAAAATTCATTCAAAGAAGTTTAATCTCAATTTCAAGTAAATTAATTGAAGATTGTTATGATGAAGGAATGGACGTATTTGATTTATTAGATACAGCTGAAACTAATTTATACGAAATTACTCAAGGAAATCTTAAAAAAGGATACGAAACAGCGCAAAGTCTTGTAAATCAGGCCAAGCAACGTATTGAAGAAATATCTAATAAAGAAGGATTATCTGGTATCCCTACAGGATTTAGAAAATTAGACGATTTAACTTCTGGATGGCAACCTTCAGATTTAATTATTATTGCTGCTCGTCCTGGTATGGGAAAAACAGCATTCGTATTATCAATGGCAAGAAATATTGCTGTTTCAGGAAACGAACCTGTTGCTCTTTTTTCATTGGAAATGTCGTCAGTCCAATTAATTACTCGTTTGATTTCAAGTGAAACCGGGTTAACTTCAGAAAAACTTAGAAAAGGCGATTTAGAACCACACGAATGGGAGCAACTAAACGTAAAAGTTAAAGATTTAGAAAAAGCACCATTATATATTGATGATACGCCTTCGTTATCTATTTTCGATTTACGTGCAAAAGCCCGTCGTTTAGTTTCTCAACATGGTATTAAACTAATTGTTATTGACTATTTGCAATTAATGTCTGCTGGAACTTCAGGAAAAGGTGGCGGTAATAGAGAACAAGAAATATCTATGATTTCAAGAAGTTTAAAAGCTTTGGCAAAAGAATTAAGCGTTCCTGTAATTGCACTTTCTCAGTTATCTCGTGCTGTGGAAACACGTGGTTCAAGTAAAAGACCCTTACTTTCCGATTTACGTGAATCGGGTGCAATTGAACAAGATGCAGATATTGTATCTTTTATTTATCGTCCAGAATATTATAAAATTGACAATTGGGATGATGATGAAGCAGCTCCAACAACAAATCAGGCAGAATTTATTGTTGCAAAACATAGAAATGGTAGTTTAGATAATATCAGATTGAAATTCTTAGGACAATTTGGTAAGTTTGATAATTTAGATGAATTTGGAATGACATATAACGATTCGATGCCTTCTAAAATGAATTTAGACGCTCAAAATCCGTTTGCTACACCAAATTTGCCATCACCAAATGATGCCTTTGGAAGTAGTATGAATTCTGGTTTTAACGAAGATAGCGACGTGCCATTTTAATCATTAATTTGTATATTTACAAAAATAGCTTTTGATGAACCATATAAAACAACTTGTTTTTTTACTGATTTTAATTTGTTTTACAAAATTAAATGCGTCTTCTGTATTGTTACCAATGGATAGCGATGGGCAACAAAATCATTTAAAAGCATACGGAATTACGTATTGGGCTTTAGCTAAAAATTATAAAGTAAATTGGTTGTTAAATTATCGTGGCGGATCTTTTTTATTGCCAGATGGAGATGATATTAGAAAAGAATGTCAGATTAGAGGAGTTTCTTTTGAAGTCTTAACAGATGCTGCAACGGCTTCCATATTAGAAGAAATTAGTAGTCCATCTCAGAATATGGAAACGGTGGTTTTAGAAAAAGCGCCTAAAATTGCAGTGTATACTCCAAAAGGAAAACAACCTTGGGACGATGCAGTAACTATGGTTTTATCGTATGCCGAAATTCCTTATACAGAAATTTACGATACAGAAGTACTATCTGATCAACTTGTTTTGTATGAATGGCTTCATTTGCATCACGAAGATTTTACGGGTCAATATGGTAAGTTTTTTGGAAATTATAGAAATGCGCCTTGGTACATTCAGCAAAAAGCAGAAGCAGAAGCATTAGCTAAAAAGTTAGGATATAATAAAGTATCTGAAGAAAAATTAGCAGTCGCTACTAAAATAAGAGATTACGTAATTGGTGGCGGATTTATGTTTGCTATGTGTTCTGCAACGGATAGTTTTGATATTGCGCTTTCTGCACAAAATACAGATATTTGCGAACCTATGTTTGATGGTGATGTCAGCGAACCTAATTATCAAGCCAAAATTGATTACAATAACACTTTTGCGTTTAAAGATTTTATTTTGGAAAAGCAACCTATGAAATATGAGTTTTCTGATATTGATACCACAGAAGAACACGGTAAAGGAAGTTTTTCTATGGAAGTAGATTATTTTACTTTAATGGATTTTTCTGCAAAATGGGACCCAATTCCAACGATGTTATGCCAAAATCATACACAAATTGTAAAAGGATTTATGGGACAAACAACGGCTTTTGTTTCGGAAAAAATTAAATCGAATGTTTTGTTAATGGGAGAATGTAAAATTAATGGTGAAGCAAGATACATTCACGGAACTAAAGGCAAAGGAATGTTTACTTATTATGGTGGGCATGATCCAGAAGATTATCAACATAGAGTAGGAGATGCACCAACAGTTTTAGATTTACATCCAAATTCACCAGGATATCGATTAATTTTGAATAATGTACTTTTTCCTGCAGCTCGAAAAAAGAAACTTAAAACATAAAAAAATATCCCAAACTCAATTTGAATTTGGGATATTTTAGTTCGTATTAAAAAGTAAATTACATACCTCCTAATTCTTGTTGTAATTCTTCTTGTGTTACTTTTTTGTAACCTTCAGGTACTGTAAAACATGTTGCAGATGGCGCTTTATCTATCGCATTAGCTAATAAAACTACTTTACCTTTTTCGCTATTTACTTCAACTTCTAAAGGAAATCCTGTTAGTTTTAATTTATCTGTTGGTAATGATTGTACCGCAATAGCTTCAGTAATATAAAAGGTGTTCACTACTCCGCTATTCATTGTAACTAAAGCTTTATAACATTTATATCCTAAAATTTCTTTAGTTGCTTTTTTATCATAAGTAACTGATTCGGCATCTTTTAGAGAAGCTACATCTGTATTTGCAAATCCTTCAGCTTCACCTGTTACTTCATATTTTTTTCCCATCATTTCCATTAGCATTCTGGTTTCTTTTGGATTGTTTTTGTCCATAGAAATGGTTTTAACAGATATCATTCCGCCCATCATATCCAGTTGAGTTGCTGAAGATTTTTCATTAAATGAGATTTTAATAGTATTTGTTCCCATTGCTGCCATTTCTTCATTGTCAGGCATTGTCATTTCATACGTTACAGCGCCTGTTTTTGTTTGTGCATAAAATTGTGTAGATACAATTGCAAAGGCAACAAATGCTAATTTTTTTAAGTTTTTCATGTGTAATTGGGTTTAAATTTAAAGATTAGTATATTATTTTAATAAGAAGTTACAATTTAAAGTTACTTTTTTGGAAACTTTTTTAGCAACAACACTTGGTATTTCAATATCAAAGTCGGACACATTAACGTTAAAATCTGTTTTAATTTCTATATCCGAACCTGTTTTTTTAATTTTTGCAATTGAAGTAATGTCTTTACTTTTTCCATGAACTTCTAATTTACCTTTAATAGTATAATCTTTTAAAGTCGAAGTTAATTTAGAGACATCAAAATTCTCAACTTTACCTTTAAAAGTTGCTTTAGGAAATTTAGAACTTTCAATGTAATTTTCATTAAAATGCTCTTCCATTAAAGCAATTTTAAAGCGAAAACCTTTCATTAAAGCCAAAACCGCAATTTCGCCATTATTCGAATTCAATATACAAGTTACCGCGTTATTCTTCGCTTTAATTTCTTCAAAAGAAGGAACGGAAGCTTCAAAACTAATACTACCTGTTTTGGTTAGCTTTTTTTCTTGAACAGGAGTCAAACTCATGAATAGTATCCATCCAAATAGTGCGAATTTTTTCATTTTAAAGTAGTTATGGGGTAATATTCAAATTATTCTAAAAGTCCGTCCGTATTCCAATCTATTATTAAATCTATTGAAGATTGTGGCAGTCGCGTTCCTTGATAGGGCATCATTCCTGAAGCGCCTTGAGCTCTTGAAATACGATCAATAAGACCATTATTTTGTACAGATGTTTTTACTTGGTTATAAGTAACTAATGACGTTTGTGCACCCGACGATGGCGTTGTACCATGGCAAGCCACGCAATTATTATCTATAATTGGCTTTATGTTTTGAATGTATTTTGTTGTATTTGAAGTTAAAAGAGTTGTTAAATCATCTTCAGAATGATTGCTACAACCAAAAACAAAAAATAAGGTACTAAAAATTAAATAATGTATTTTATTCATGTTAAAATCGTTTTATATTCACAATATTACAAAATAATTAATAAGTTTGTACATAGAGAATTAAAATATATGAAAAAAATAGTAATTGGTTTAGTTGTACTGTTTGCGATACTTTTGGTGTCTTACAAATACTTATATCATGGACATAGAGATATTTCAAATGAGGAAGCTGTTTTTTCAGTAACAGTAAAACAAGTTTCGAATGATTTTTTGCAAGATGAAGCCAAAGCAAATTTAAAATACTTAGATAAATCGATACAAATTACGGGAAAAGTTACTAATATTGATATTTCAAACAAAACCATAGTATTGGACGAAAAAGTATTTGTACTATTAAAAGACGCCAATGTTGTTAAATTAAATGAAACTATTTTGGTTAAAGGAAGAGTTATTGGATACGACTCTTTATTAGAAGAAATAAAAATAGATCAAGCTGAAATTAAATAATTATGATAAAGAAAATTACTTTTTTATTTTTTGTATTTCCATTTTTAATGGTTGCTCAAGACGATTTACTTAATGAAATCGATACGATATCTGACGCAAATGAATCAGAAGTTGCGGCATTTAAATCCTTAAAAATTGTAAATTTAGAATCTACAAAATTAGCCGCAAAAGGCGATATGTATTTTGTGGTTGCACACCGTTTTGGTTATTTAGACAAAGGGTTTGAAGATTTTTTCGGTTTGGATGAAGCCAATACGCGTTTACAATTTGTATACGGTTTAACCAATGGTGTTACGATTCATGCTTCTCGTTCTGGATTTCAAAAAACGTATGAGTTTGCAACAAAATACAGAATATTTGGACAGAAAAAACAAGGATTTCCTTTTGAAATTGTCGGATTTAATAGTTTAGCAATTAATACAGAATTAGAAAAAACAACCTTACCAAAATTAGAGTTTTCAGACCGTTTGGCTTATGTCAATCAAATTCTTATTTCAAGAAAATTCAATGATAATTTATCATTAGAAATTGCTCCAACACATTTTCATCAAAATTATGTAGCCAATAATTCTCAAGACAACAGTCAATTTGCTTTGGGTTTAGGAGGAAGATATAAGTTCACCAAACGTTGGTCGTTTAATTTGGATTATGCAGCACATTTAAACAGAGCATCTAATTCTACTTTCAAAAATCCACTTTCCATTGGGTTCGATTTAGAAACCGGTGGTCATATTTTCCAAATGCATTTTACGAATTCACAAGCCATGCATGAATCGGGATATTTAGGAAACACTTCAGGAAGTTGGAATGATGGAAAAATTGCTTTTGGATTTAATTTAATTCGCGTTTTTTAGTATATGAAAATAATATTTTTCTTTTTATTTATTTTTTCAACTACTTTTGCACAGAAAGATGTTTTTGCTGTGTCCAGAAATGGGAGTCTTTTAGAATTAAAAGAATTAATTAAGTCAGATATAGATTGCATAAATAAAATAAATGAGAATGGATATTCCACTTTAATTTTAGCTATTTATTCTAATAATATTGAAGTTGCAAATTATTTATTGCAAAATGTGAACAATATTAATTATCTTTCTAAAAGTGGAACTGCATTGATGGCAGCAGTAATCAAAGAAAATTATGAATTTTCAAAGCAATTAATTGAAAAAAAAGCCAATCTTGATTTTCAAGATTCAAATGGTCAAACTGCCCTAATTATGGCAATAAATACAAATAATTTACCAATAATTGAGCTTTTAATTTCGGCTAAGGCAAATTTGAAAATAAAAGACAATTACAATAAAGAAGCCCTTGATTATGCTCTTAAAACAAATAATCAAAAAATTATTAATCTACTAAATTATTAACCATTACATTTTAAATTATGAAAAAAATTTTACTTTTTACACTAATTCTTTTTGGTATGAGTGCTACTGCGCAAAATCATACTACTGGAGTAATCAATTTGACTACAGGTTATACAGTTAAATTTGATACGAATTCAACAACTGTAACTATGACTTTAGTTGGTCCATCTGACAAATGGTTAGGGCTTGGATTTGGAATGACTTCAATGTTTACATCTGGTGATGGTGTAATTGCATCTGGAGCTTCAGCTACTTTAACTGATAGAAATTTTACAGGATCTGGAAGTACTCCAAATTCAGATGCAACACAAAACTGGACGACAACATCAAATGCTGTAGTTGGAACCGTTAGAACAATTGTTGCTACAAGAGCTTTATCAACAGGTGATACCTCAGGTTCAGATTTTACTTTTACAAATTCAACTGCTTCAATTAATTTAATATGGGCTTTAGGTAGTAGTTTAACCTTGGCTCAACATCAATCGAGAGGAAGTGGAGTTTCTGGAACTTTTGCTTTAAGTACTGATTCATTTGCTATGGCAGGATTTAAGCTTTACCCCAACCCAGCAGTCGAAATTTTTGCTATTGAACTACCTAATAATATAGAAAATATTTCTGTAAAAATATTTGATGTAATGGGTAAAGATGTTATAGAAAAAGAAATATCTAAATTAGAAAATAAAATTAATACAAGTGCTTTAAGTGCTGGTAATTATTTAGTTAAAGTATTTGTTGACGATAAATCTTATACCACTACTTTAATTATTCAATAAAATAAAATGCCCCAATTAGCGTTGCACTTTTTGGGGCATTTCAAAATTGAATTTTTATAATCTTATCAGTCAAGATAAATACTTAAAACTGTTTATTGAAGTTCTAGTGTAGTATATTTATTCTTTTAATTTCAGAAGAACATTATAGTTTTCTAAATTCTTTAGCGCTTCTTTTGATTCAAAATCTAAAGTTATTTCCTCTTCTAAATATTCTTTTTTAGCTGAAATTCTATTGATACTTTCATAAAAATGTCGCACTTCTTCTAAATTTGATAAAATTAATTTTGGAACCTTTACATTTTCACCTTTTTCATTTTTGGCAACCATAGTAAAATAACTTGAATTGGTATGTTTTACTTTTCCAGTTTGAATATTTTGAGAAGTCACTCTAATCCCAACCACCATTGAGCTATTACCTACATAATTCACACTTGCTTTTAAGGTGACTAATTCGCCGATTTCAACAGGATTCAAAAAATTTACAGTATCAACGGATGCGGTTACACAATAACTTCCACAATATTTAGAAGCACAAGCAAAAGCAATTTGATCCATTAAACTTAGTAAATAGCCCCCGTGAATTTTACCACTAAAATTACTATGCGATGGCAACATTAATTGAGATAACGTTACTTTAGATGCTGAGACTGTATTAGCTGTATTCATTTATTTAGTATTAAAATAAGTTTATTTTTCAGGTTGAACTTTTGTAATATAATAATTAGAATCGCCCCACCATAAAAAGGTGTCATAACGTTCAATATATTCTATTCTTACAAATTTCCCTTGATTGGTTTTTAAGTGTTCAATTACTTCTGGCTCATTATCCATTACAGAAAATGCAAATTTTTGTGAACCAGAAAGACCTTGGCTTAATTCACCTTCCCAAGTTTTAAAAAAGTAACCTTTATGGCTAAATTTTATTAATTCGCCAGTTCTCATTCCGTCACTAAAGGAAGCGTAATATAAAAATGAAATATACGAAGCGCCAGCTAATACAATAGCTAAAACTCCATATATAAGTATTTTTTGAATAAGGGTCATATTGTTTGTCATATACTCTGAATTAATTGTCAGTTTCAATTAATAAATCTTCGTCATTTTCTGCTCGTTTCAAAATAGCTTCTGGTAAAGCTTTTTTTGCTTTAGCTCCCATTTTCTTTAATTTTTCAGCACTGGTTACTAAATTTCCTTTTCCTTCAGTAAGTTTATTCATTGCTGCAGAATATTCTACTTTGGCTTCGTCCATTTTCTTACCAATTTTAATTAAATCTGAAACAAAACCTTCAAATTTATCATACAACGCACCTGCTTGACGCGCAATTTCAATGGCGTTTTCTTGTTGTTTTTGATTGGTCCACATACTATCTATCGTTCGTAAAGTCGCTAATAGTGTAGAAGGAGTTACAATCACAATATTTTTTTCAAATGCCTTATTGTATAAGGTTAAATCTTCTTGTAACGCCAATGCGAAAGCGGGTTCAATAGGAATGAACAACAAAACAAAATCAGGACTTTCCATTTGATAAATGTCT